>JAAGZL010000438.1 GCA_024206335.1 Gammaproteobacteria bacterium | reverse complement strand
GGAGCGGCAACGAGCTTGCGAGGTTGTCGCGCAGTGCCAGTGACCGGGACGACCGGGGCAATAACAGGTTGTCGAAGATCGAGTGCGTTTTGGGGACTGGGATGTCCCAAAACGCATCACGAGATCAAAGACTCGCTTAGACGCGAAAGGCCGGCCTGAAGATGGTCTCACTAATAACCCAATCACCTGATATGCCAGGTTAATAATGCTCCATTAGACCTTAAAACGTTGCACCAAACTCTCAAGATTGTTTGACATTGCGGCCAACTGCCTGCCAGTCTTATAGGTCTGTTTTGCCGCCTCTGTATTCTGCGAAGCCATTTCATTAATATGATCAATATTTGTATTCATGGTTGCCGCCACTGAACTTTGCTCTTCTGCAGCTGTAGCAATATGCATACTCATCTCATCAATACGTGAAACAGATTCTGCAACAGTATCCAATGATGCCCCAGCGTGCGAGGCCTGCTCGGCAACCGCCCGCGCCTGTTCTCTACTTTCACTCATCGCGGTAGCCGCAGTTCTTGAACCTGACTGTAGCTTTTCAATAATTTCATTAATCTCAGCGGTCGATTCCTGAGTGCGTCCTGCCAGAGTACGCACTTCATCTGCAACCACTGCAAACCCACGACCCTGCTCACCCGCACGAGCTGCCTCAATTGCCGCATTCAATGCCAACAGATTTGTCTGCTCAGCAATGCTTTTAATCACATCAAGTACCGTATTGATGTTATCACTATCCTGCTCTAGCTCTGTAATCAGGTCTGCTGCAGAATCAACCTGATCAGCAAGCTGCGACATGCCAGACACAACCTCATTCACTACTCGCTGCCCCTTGGATGTTTCATTATTTGCCTCATTAGCAGCAGTCGCAGTAGTGGTGATATTAGAAGCCACATCATGCACGGTCGAGCTCATTTCAGCCATGGCAACAGCAGCCTGCTGCGTCTCTCTCTCCTGTGCTTCGATAATTCCGTTGGTCTGTTCAGCTGTTACCGACAATTGGGTGGCACTTGCTGCAACCTCAGAGGACGCAGTCATGATTTGATTCACCGTAAGGCTGAATCCATCAGCCATTTTATTGAAACTATCGGCAACCCGCTTTAGCTCGTCACGCGTCTTTAATTCAATGCGCACAGTCAGGTCACCATCCGCCATCTTAGTGGCAGCACTATCAATATCTTCGATAGATTCAATCACAGTGGCAATTATGGCTGCAAATATAAGGACCACCAGCAGGAAGGCGACAACCAGAACCATCCCTACTGTATTCATGGTGCGTTCCCCTGCATCCAGCCTATTTTCAAGAATGCCATCCAGAGTTGGCATAATTAGATCATACAATTCAAAAGAGGTATTGATAGCATCAGTACCCATTGCAAATACATCAGCCGACTTAACGTCAATCTTGTCCTTATTTATTATTTCAGTAGTAATATAATCAAAAAAGATCTGACTCTTCTTAACAGCAGCAATATCCTTATTCTCCAAAGCAGCACCAGCATCAAGATTGATCCGGCTTACTGTTTGCAACGCATGACGCAGACCAACAACACCTCGCTCTACACCATCAATCAATACCGAGAGCCTTACTCCTTTCTTCCCACTAACCGCCTTACCTGAAGCGGCAATACCTGAGGCCAAACCACGAGCCTGCCCCATATACTCTGTTAGCATTGGCAATCTATTTACAACAGCATCCATCAAATAATAGGAGTCCAGTTCTGGGTCAAGAATCAAACCGGATGTATCTGCCACATGAAGCACTAACCTGATCACATTGGCGATCATATCTGAATGCTGCTTGAAAACCTGGGGGGCCATATCCTTTTGGTTTAGCGAGTTTTCTTTCAACGCATTCCATGCCTGCATGATAGGCGCCAGCTTGCCGGCAGTTTGCAGCCTTTTACCAACCTGTTCATCCACAGACGCGGCTTCAACCAGATAGTTGTCAACCGCCGTACGTTTGGCCATAATCTTGTCATGAAACCCTGCATTTCCGTTCAGATACGCATTGGTCATACCGCGATGCTGAGGCATGTGCTGGAGCAGTGGCCGCAGGACCTTGATATACTCCATTCCAGTGCGTTCCTGGGCAAGAAATTGGTTTTTCTCATTCAATCCGGCAAACAACGTCGAGACCAATAACGCAATGGGCAGAGAAAAAATCACAAAAATAACCAGAAATTTTTGCAGGTATGACAGCCTGCCCATGACATGTTTAACCGGCTTGATCATGAAGGAAATATTCATTTTACGTTCCTATTCTGTAGGATAATAGCTTGATACATACCAGTTATTCGGCACATCCAGTGCTATCTTTAGTTTTTATTTTCATTTATAAGATCCCCAGCCACCCCTATCCAGAATCTTACTCGGAACACCAAGAAACGGCGCTATCCCCCGTATGATAAACCGAACACTTTCCATCGCCCCCATGCTGGATTGGACTGACAGGTACTACCGCTATTTTGCCCGTCTCATAACCAGGCACACCCTGCTCTACACCGAGATGGTCACCACCGGCGCTCTAATCCATGGCAACCAACAACGCTTTCTGGAATTTGATCCCAGCGAACACCCCATTGCCCTGCAGCTAGCCGGCAGTGATCCTGCGGCCCTGGCGCAGTGTTCCCGCATGGCAGAGGAGCGGGGGTACGACGAGGTCAATCTTAATGTGGGCTGCCCCTCAGATCGAGTGCAGTCCGGACGCTTTGGGGCCTGCCTGATGCTGGACCCCAATCTTGTGGCCGAATGTATCACCGCCATGCAGGACTCCGTCTCCATCCCGGTTACGGTAAAACACCGTATCGGTATCGATCAGGATGACAGCTACGAGACCCTGCACCGATTTGTCACTACGGTATCTGCTACCGGATGCAACACCTTTATCGTGCATGCCAGAAACGCTTGGCTACAGGGTTTAAGCCCCAAGGAGAACCGCGACATTCCACCCCTGAGATATGAGATTGTGCAGCGGTTGAAGCAGGAGTTGCCGCATCTGGAGATCATCATCAACGGCGGCATCAAGACCCTGGATGCAGCCGAGCAACAACTACAATACCTGGATGGAGTGATGATCGGACGCGAGGCCTACCAGAACCCATGGCTCCTGGCCGAGGCAGACCAGCGTCTGTTTGGGGATGACCACCCCATTCCCAGCCGCCATCAGATCATTGAGCAGCTGATGCCGTTCATACAGCAAGAGTTTGCCCAGGGCATCCCAATCAACCGTATCACCCGCCACATACTGGGACTGTTTCAGGGCCAACCCGGAGCCAAGGCCTGGCGGAGGCATATCAGTGAAAACGCCCACCGCAAGGGCGCAACCCCAGAGCTAATCACCCAAGCAGCACAAATGGTTACCAACTAGTGGGCCATGCACGGCTTCAATACCACCTGCAGCAGAGTCACCACCCAACATCACAGTCAAACCGACAAATTAATCAGCCATTGCCACCACGCACTACTATTAACCTGGCCCCATAATATGGAGCCAGGTTAATATTACAGAAAAATCAGCTTTACAATAAAAACACTCATGGCCATAAACAGGACTCGACGAATCCATATCTCTCCGCCCTGTACCGAGGAGTGGGCACCCAACCAACCGCCAATCACAGTACCCATCGCCAGACTCAGGCCCACCTGCCAGAAGATCTCCACCTGTAAAGCGAAGACCGAGAATGCCACTACGGTGTAGACCAGGGCGATGGTCACCTTATGCATATTGGCCTGCACCAGATCCTGGCCCAGAAGACGCTGCAGGATGGGGAGCAGAATAAAGCCCACACCAACATGGATGAAACCACCCCAAAAACCTGCACCCACCATGGCAATATGACCCAGGAGAAACCTTCTTGGGGTTACGGTATCTGGTTGGGTGGCAGAACCTGAGGCCAAGATGGGTGGTTTGTTTTCGGTGGCCATTAGCAGCATTACGCCCAGCATCACCAGGGCCAGCACTCGATTGAACCACACCCCTTCCAGCTGCACCCCAACCATGGCCCCACCCAGGGCACCCAGGGTGGCCATACCGGCCAGGGTCAGGCTCAGTTTAATATCGAAATAGCCCCGTCTCCAATAGGCCCAAACGGCAGCGACATTTTGCAAAAAAATAGCTATGCGATTGGTGCCGTTGGCCGCCGGCGCCGGCACCCCCATAAAGATCATCAACGGGACGCTGATCATAGAACCACCGCCAGCCATGACATTGATCCATCCGGCGACTACCCCGGCCAAGGCAAGCAGTAGTAGTTGATAGGTTTGCATAATCCTGACCTAGGCCGTGGTTAAGTCTCCAATCACACGGGCCTTGCGCGTCAGCGTAATCGCCAATCCCACCAGCACCACAGTAGCGACAATATGCACCACACGGTCGGCTGGCCACAGCAGGGTCACAGCACAAGTCGCCATCAGTATCCGCAGTGGCAACACCAACTTGATCCGGTGCCAACCCTGCACCGCCGAGGTAAAGGCGTAGAGTCCAAGCAGAGCATAGAGCCCCACCTCCAGCGCATCATACAGGGTACCCGTCAGCATGGGCGTGTAAGCAAACAGCAGCGGTAGAATATAAAGCGCCTTGGCAATCTTCCAGGAGGTAAAACCGGTGGCGATAGGAGGTGTCTTGGCAATGGTTGCGGCGGTAAAAGTGCAGAGACAGACTGGCGGCGTCACATTGGAGTCTTGCGACAGCCAGAAAATGATCATGTGCGCGGCCAGCAAGATCAGGGTCAACTTGGCCTCATCCACCAGTAACGGACGCAGCAGGGTGACGGTCTCTCCCGGCATCGATTGCAACATCCCCATGGCCTGATCGAAGTCCATCCCATCCAACAGACTGAGAGATTCGGGGGAGGCCAGCATGATTATGGCCTTCACCCCTTCACCTAGGTTGCCAGCAACCAGGGCGTGGGCCATGTCCACATTGGCCATAAGGCCAAACAGGGCCGGGGCCGACAGGGTGGCAAGTACGATATAGGACGCGGTTACCGGCAGCCCCATACCCAAAACCAGAGAGGCCAGGGCCACCAGGGTGATAGCAATAATCAACGACCCCCCGGCCCATTGAGTGATCATCAGGGAGAAGGTGTTACCGATCCCCGCCGTGGCGATCACATTGACGATAAGCCCCACGGTACACAGCAGCACCGCCGTCATCACCATGTTGCGTGCGCCCATGGCAAGCGCATCCATAATGGCACCTGGTCCCATTTTGATCGGCGTGAACCAGGAAGAGACAATCACCGCCAGTACAGCGATGGCACCCGCATAAACCGGGGTAAATCCGGCCACCAGCATACCGATGAGCATGGTTACCGGAATGATGAACGACAGCCCCTCTTTGAACACCAGCGGCCACACCCTGGGGCCATCATCAGCAGCCTGGGTCATGCCCTGTTTAAACGCCTCGAAGCGGACATAAAATGCCAGGGAGAAAAAGTAGAGCAGCGCTGGAATCAGGCTTACCGCCACGATGGTGCCGTAGGGGATCTGGGTGTAGCTGGCCATTACAAAGGCACCTGCCCCCATGATGGGCGGCATCAGCTGCCCACCGGTAGAGGCCGATGCCTCCACCCCGGCGGCAAATTTGGCTGGGAAGCCGGCCTTCTTCATCAGCGGAATGGTAATCACCCCGGTGGATGCGGTATTAGCGATGGCAGAACCGGAGATGGTACCGGTAAGTCCAGAGGCGATTACCGCCACGATACCCGGCCCCCCCACCAGTTTCCCGGCAACGGCACGGGAGAGATGGATCACAAAATCCCCAGCTCCGGAGCGCAGCAGAAAGGCCCCAAACAGAATAAACATAAATACGAAGGTGGCGGAGATGCGCGCGATATTGCCAAACAGGGCATCATCTCCGAACAGACTGCGAAACAGGGTGGTCTCCAGACTCAGGCCCCCAAAACGAAACACGCCGGGGATCAGGTCACCCCACCAGGTGATGTAACTCAAGGCGATCACAATCAGGACCGGGATAATCCATCCGGTAGCACGGCGGGTAAACTCAACGGCCCCGATGATCACCAGGATCCCCACCACCCAATCCGCCGCCACCAGTTTCACCCCCCGGTCATAGATCATGTCCTGGGCAAAGATCAGATAGATGGCCCCGCCACACACCGTCAGGGTAAAGGCCAGATCAATATAGCGTAACCAGCTACTGCCACGAGGATAGAGCAGACCACATAACAGGGAAAATCCGGCGAAGTGAATAATATTCTGCATCTGGCTATCCACATTGCCAAAACTATTGAACCAATAGTGCAGCGCCGCCAGCAGGGCGCTTAAAATGTAAACCACCCGACGAGAACGCAGTTGCGCTACCTCATCACACATACTGTCCGGAACCAGATTCCAAGAAGATGCAAAATTGGCCATGTGGTTGCTCCTGACTTGCAAATGGATGGGATAAAACATGCCACCCATCACGGGCGCTATTTTCAAAAACTAATCTCGCCAAGGAGCAGAGAGAGAACACTAAAAACAATTTAGATATAAAGTGTTTCGGTCTTGCACTCTTTGCACCTCGGCGAGAGATGCATTGGTATTTACGAACCAGCGCTCAAAGGTATATTCAGTCTGCTATAAGATGGGCAGGAATGTTTATCCCCGCCTCCTTGTAGTACCTGATTGCACCCTTGTGCAGTGGAACCGGCAGTCCAGCCAGCGCCTTTTCCAGAACCATGGCCTTGGTGGCCTTATGGATCGCCTGCAGGAACGGGAGATTTTCATAGATGGTCTTGGTCAGGAGATAGACAAACTCTTCATCCACATTGGCATGGGTAGCTAGAAAATTGGGCTGGGCAATGGTATTCCAATCCTGATCCAGGCCGGGATAGGTTCCACCCTTGATCAGATATGGGGTCCATAGGCCCAGACCACCATCGGCCTGTTTGACTTGCTCCGGGGTGAAGTTGAGTGGTTGCACCTTGCTGCCAACAGAGGCAAACAGCTTGGTCATGGCACCGGTAGGGACACCGGCAGGGGTATTGACACCCACCACCCGACCATCCTGCAACGCTGCAGCAGAGGGGCCATAACCGGCATGCATCAACTCATAATCACTATCAATATCCACTCCCAGGTTGCCAAAGATCTTTCTATTGGAACCGATGGTGCCGGAGTTCTTTTTGCCCAGGGCCATCTTCTTACCCTTCACACCTTGAATATCTGCCACGGTGCCGCTCTTGGCGTACTCCTTGGCCAGCACGATCTGCTCCACGTTCTGCCACAGCATGGTCACCGAACGCAGGTGGGTCTGTTTGCCAGATTTTGCCACCGGACCGGAACCGTTCCAGGCATAGGAGCCAAACAGCCCCTGGAGAATGGCAAACTGCACCTCTCCTTCACGGATAAGTTTTACATTCTCACCGGAACCAGCAGAGTTGATGGCCGACATACCCATCTTATGTTTGGGCTGTATCTTCACCTTGGTCATGGTAGCCAGAGCCACCCCCACCGGGTAGTAGGTTCCACCAGTACTGGCGGTGGCCAACAGATAGTTTTTTGGTTCCGCACTGAAACCGGTGCTGGAGAGTAGTGCAATAGATGCTGCAGTGGCCAGAACCAGGCCACGTTTCAGGATGGATCGCATAATGGGTGCCTCCTTAAGAAAGTTATAGTGTGTTGTTCAGGAATGACATTGCCAGAAACGGGCCATATTTGGCATGCGCACCAATTATTTTTAAATTCATCTTTAGTAACAGCTGGTTACAACAGCAAATCCCAACCACCCATGGCGTAACACCCACCCACTATCACTACTATCAGCTAAATTCAGCCGATGATATGATGGGGTGTAGGCCAAAAATGGCCGACTGAGTTGGGCGCAGACAGAGTGCACCAGCGATGACACCCGGAGAGACATAGATGTGGCCATCGGTTAAAACTACTGTACCAGGGGTATCACCCTCAAACCCCGTGGGATGGATTATCCTCACCGCATGTCTGCTGGGTGTGCTTCTCATCTTTACCCTGAATAGCTGGAGTGAAATGCGCCACTTTCAGACCCTGCAAAAGGTCGGCGCCGAACGCCTGGAACTCTACTCCTCCACCCTGGAGGCGGCCATCCAGCGTTTGGATTATCTACCCTTTATCGTCTCTGGCGATCCCAAGATAGAGAGACTGCTGCTGGACCCATCCCAAGAACCGGTTCGAGATCAGGTCAACATCAAACTGCAGGCCTGGCAGACGGCATCTGACGCCGCCGCCCTCTACCTCATGGATGCAAACGGCCTGGTACTGGCCTCCAGCAACTGGAACCGAAACAATAGTTTTGTCGGCAACAACTACCGGTTTCGCCCCTACTTCCAGGACGCCATGGCCGGCCGCAAGGGGAGCTTCTTCGGCATCGGCTTCACCACCAGGAAACCGGGCTATTTTCTCTCCCATCCGATTCACCATGATGGCCATGTCATTGGTGCTGCGGTGGTAAAGATCGACATGTCTGGTCTGGAGAAAGACTGGGCTTCTGGTGGTGAGATGGTCGTGGTCTCCGACACCGAGGGGGTGGTGTTTCTAGCCAGTAATCCGGAGTGGCGCTACCACAGCTGGCACCCCCTAGATGCCACGGCGCGACAACGTATTGAACAGGCACGTACCTATACCGGGCAACCCATCCACCCACTGCCGATTCAGACCCGCCAAGCGCGCTCAACCCCAGAAGGGAGAGAGCTCATCACCCTGACCGGGGCCGAGCCGCAGCTATTGGCCGACTATCAACGCCACCTACCCATGCTGGGGTGGAACCTGCACTACCTGTCCGATCTGGCCGATCTGACCAACCAGAAACGTGAGGGCATATTGCTGGGCAGCATGGCCGCCCTGTTGCTTGGACTGCTGGCCCTATTTGTGGCCCACCGCAGACAGAGTCGCCAGCTGCTGCAACAGAGCGAAATCCGCCAGCGACGCATGGTGCAGGAGACCCAGGCCGGGATCCTGGTTACCGATAATGAGCGCAGTATCATCTTCGCCAACCCAACAGCAGCCCGGTTTTTTGGCTGCCCTGAAACCTCCATGCATAACACCGGCCTGTCGAACTGGCTCCAGGAGAGCGAACTCACCCGCCTGGAAGCACTATTCACCGCCGCACACTCCGGCCAACCGGCACCGGAAGAGGCAACGCCGTTCCGGGGGGTGAAGGCCGACGGGGCAACCCTGCCTCTGGGTATTGCGGTGCGCACCACGGCCTGGGGTGGCGTACCGGGATACCTGGTGACCCTGCATGACATCAGCGCCCTGATGGCTGCGGAGCAGGCCCTGCAGGAGGCCCATGATCAACTGGAGGGACGGGTGGTTCGTCGCACCCACGCCCTCAAGGAGAGCAATGCGAAACTGCTGGAAGAGGTGCAGGAACGTACCCGTGCCGAGGCCGGATTACGCCAGGCCCAGGAGGAGGTGATCCAGGCCGCCAAGCTGGCCGGGCTGGGCCAGATGTCGGCAGGCATCGTGCACGAGGTTAACCAACCCCTGGCCGCCCTGCGCGCCTTTCTGGCCAGCGCCAAACTGCTGCTCAGCCAGGGCCGACTGGAGAACGTGGACGAAAACCTGGACGACATGGATGCCATGGCCAAACGTATGGGAACCATCATCTCCCGCCTGAAAAGCTTTGCCGGAAAATCACGAGGTCAAACCGTGCGTGTATCCCTGGAAAAGGTAGTGGACAACAGCCTGTTACTGCTGGAGCCCAGATTAAAGAACAGCCCGGCCACCCTGAACTGGCATAGACCGCAGCGGCCGATCTGCGTCATGGGGGACGAGATCAAACTGGAGCAGGTCCTGGTCAACCTCATCCACAATGCACTGGATGCCACTGCCGATCTTCCACCTGGAGATGGGCAGTTGGATATAGAGATAGCACAAACAGACAGGCATGCCTGCATCAGTGTCAGCGACAATGGCATCGGCATCTCCCCCACAGATCTGCCCCAGGTGTTCGACCCCTTCTTCACTACTAAACAGGTGGGTGAAGGATTGGGGCTGGGACTATCCGTCTCCTACGGTATCGCCCAGGAGCTGGATGGAGATCTGGAGGCAGTAAACCGACCCGAAGGGGGGACGACCTTCCACCTCACCCTGCAGACAGCCCAGGAGTAACCGTAATGACCGATCTACGAGAACAAGAACAACAGCCTCAGGTGCGGGTACTGCTAGTGGATGACGAAGCGCCGGTACGCAAGGCCACTGGCCAATGGCTCTCACTGGCAGGTTTCTCGGTAGAGACCTTCAGCCAGCCCCAGGATCTGTTGGAACAAGTGGATCGTCAGGCCCAATGCGTGGTGGTTTCAGATATCAAGATGCCTGGGATGGATGGCATGGAGCTGGCACAGCACATCCGTGAGAGCGATCCGGATCTACCGGTAATCCTGGTCACCGCCCATGGCGATATCCAGATGGCGGTGGAGGCAATGCGCAACGGCGCCTATGACTTCATCGAGAAACCGTTTGAGCCAAACCTGCTCATAGACCGCATCCAACGCGCCTGGGAAAAACGCCAGCTGGTATTGGAAAACCGCAAGCTGCGCAACATGGTCAAACGTGGCGCCAGATTGGAAGATCGTCTGCTGGGACACTCTGCTGCCATCAAACGCCTGCGCCAGGAGATACTGCTGTTGACCGAGACCCCGGTAGACGTAGTCATCCACGGCGCCACCGGCACTGGCAAAGAGTTGGCCGCCCGCTGCCTGCATGAATGGAGTCCGCGCAGCAGCGCTCCATTCGTGGCCGTGAACTGTGGCGCCATTCCAGAGAACCTGTTCGAAAGCGAACTGTTCGGACACGAGGCCGGCTCGTTTACCGGCGCCCAGGGTAAACGGATCGGTAAGCTGGAATACGCCCAGGGCGGCGTGCTATTCCTGGACGAGATAGAGAGCATGCCCATGGGCATGCAGATCAAACTGCTTCGGGTTCTGCAGGAGAGAAAGCTGGAACGCATCGGCTCCAACCGGGAGATAGTATTGGACCTGTGGGTCATCGCCGCCACCAAGACCGATCTGCGCCAGGCCTCAGACCGGGGTGAATTTCGGGAAGATCTCTACTACCGTTTCAACGTGGCCGAACTGAGGCTGCCGACCATGGCCCAGCGTCGGGAAGATATCCCCCTGCTGTTTCACTACTACGCCCAAAAGGCCGCCTATCAATACGAGCGGCCATTTGAGTCTCTCCCGGAAGAGGCGGCCGCTGCCCTCATGGCCCATGAGTGGCCAGGGAATGTGCGGGAGTTAAAAAACATGGCCGAACGCTACGTGCTGGGCATCGGCGCCAACAGCACTCTCTGGTCCCTGTTGGGAAGGCCTGGAGAGCCTCCACTGGAACTAGAGGACAAAGATGGGTTGTCGGAGAAGATGCAGCGTTACGAACAGGGCCTAATTACCCAGGCCCTGACCCGCCACCAGGGAAACATGCAAGCGGTTATGACCGAACTGGATATTCCACGCCGCACCCTAAATAACAAAATGACCCAGTATGGGATCAAGCGTCAAACCTTCCTCTGAGAGAAAACCACCCTTTCCCGACCGGCGCTAACCCGCCTTGATCGGTTTTAATTTCACCAACAGCAGCGGCAGCAGGGTAAGGTTTCCGATCAAGGCCACCACCATGGCAATGCCGGTGAGTATGCCGAAATAGATGGATGGAATAAAGCTGGACAGGGCCATGATGGAGAAGCCCAAGGTAACGGTGATGGAGGTGTAATATATGGCCCGTCCCACACTGGAGTGACAGCGCTTTACCGCCCCCCAGTAGTCCCCATCCCGCGCCAACTCCACCCGAAACCGGTGTACATAGTGGATGGCGTTATCCACCCCGATCCCGATGGTGATGGCGGCAATGGTGATGGTCATTATATCCAGCGGAATCCCCAGCCAGCCCATCAATCCCAGGATGATACCCGCCGCCACCACGGTGGGTACAACGCCGATGGCCGCCAGTTTCCAGCACCGAAACAGCAGCAGGAACATGCCGAAGATAGCCAGGAACACCATACTCAGGGTCAGGATCTGGGAGCGGAACAGGCTCTGCAGTACGTTGTTGTAGAGCACCAACATCCCGGAGAGTCTTATCTGACCCTCTTCCAGATTGAATTTCTCTATCAGGTCGCGTTTGATCTTTTTCAGCAGCACGTCCCGCTGCAGATTTATGTCCGAGTCGATAACCCGAATACCGAAACGTATCTGATTACCATCCTTAGACATGTAGGGGTCCAGGATCTGCGCCTTGATATCATCCGGCAGGCGCTTGTGCACCACCGCCAGGCTCATATTATCCAGTGGGACATCGCTATTGAGCATGGTCATCATACTCATGGTGGTATACAGGGAGAGCACCTTGCCGGTCTCCGGCAGTGAATCCAGATATTCATGGATCCTCTGCACATCCGCCAACTGGAACATATTGAACCAGAAGCTCTCACCACTGATACCTCCACTCTCCTCTTCAAACTCTGCACCCAGATCGAAATCCATATCCTCTTCAAACTTTTCCTCGGAAACATCTCCCTTATCCGCCCCATCTATAGCGGCCACACCTGGCTCCTCCAGATCTGGCTCCGGATCAACACCACCCTCTCCACTCAGGCTCTGCAAAAACTGCCTATCCGGCTCCAGCACCACATCTAACGGAGTGGTTCCGCCCAGCTCCTGGTCGATAAGTACCATGCCCTTGTAGATCTCGGTGGACTCCTTGAAGTAGTCAATGAAGCGGTTCTCCACCGACAACTTGCCTATGCCCACCACACCCAGAACCACAATCAACAGATAGATGACCAGGGTGGTGTTGCCATGACGCTCAATGGTGTTGGCCAGAGAACGGGTCATGGCGGCAGTAGCATCGTGCCGACGCAGCACCGGGGTGCCGGCTTTGAGCGGCACCAGTGCTGCGGGAAACAACATAAAGGCAAAGCAAAAGGCCATGCCTATACCAACCACCATCATCCAGCCAAAATCAATCACTGGACGAATTCCACTCACGATAAGGGAGGCAAATGCCACCATGGTGGTCAGGGAGGTAAATATGGACGGCGCAAATTTGGAGCGCATGGTCTCTTTCAACATCCAGAGCTGGGAGCGCCCTGGATCTTCCGCATGCAGCTCTTGATGCCGCACTATCAGATGCACCGACAGCGACAGGGTGGTGATCAGTAACAGGGATATAAAGTTGGAAGAGACCACGGTAACCCGCCAGTCCATCATCCCCAGATAACCCACCATGACCACGGCAGACACCAGGCAGATCAGCAAGGGTATCAACACCCAGCGCGGGCGCTTGAAGGCGATGGTTAGCAGGATTATCAGAAAGATAGTGACACCAATACCAAACATCCGGATATCACCATCCACAAAACCAATCATGTCGGAGGCAATCATGGGCACGCCACCCAGATGGATCTCACCCGCACGCCGATACCGGCTCAGGATGGCCCGCACCGCAATTATGTCACCCCGCAGCTGCGCCTGAATCCGGGTATTGTGCTGCTTGATCTCGGCCGAGATACCCTTCAGCTTCTCCAGCTCCTGGGCATCCAGCTTGGTCCCCATCTGTTTTTCCCACAGCTGGTCACGTTGGTTCTGGAGCTCGCTCTGGACCTGGTCATGTTTAAGATAGACCAACAGGGCGGTGGTCTTCTCATCCACGCTGGTGAGCAGGCTGCGATAGAGGGGACTGTTGCGGAATTCCAACCGGGCCTTGGCAATATCCATGCCCTCGGTCTCCAGGGTGCGCACCTGTTCCTGCAGTTCCGACACACTGACCCGCGGGCTGTCAATCAGGGGAACATCCAGGATGCTCAGCACCGACTCCACCCGTTCCAGACCAGCCAGCTCATCCCGCAACTTGCGGATATTGCTCAGACTCTCCTGGGTAAAGAGGCCGACCTTGGGCTGTAGGGTGACCATCAGAAAATCATCCGAACCATAGCGCGCCCGCACCGCCCGATAGAAGCGCAGGTCCTGGTCATTTTCCAACACCAGTGAATCGGATGAGGCGTCAAGCTTGAAGTCCTGTGAAAACCATACCGCCACGGCCAGTAACAGTAGGGTTGCCAAACCAATCACCAGCGGCCTTTCCAAGGTTAGGCGATAATATAGTTCCGTTAAGCGCTGTAGCATTGTTATTGTCTTTTTTGATTCACTTTGAATATTGCGTCGCATGGCAAGCATCTATCCCGGAAAAATATATCTTGTCAGAACGCCACGAAGTTTTTAGTTATAACCCATTGTTACTAAGCTGTAAATCATACCAGCCTGCGCCATCAGAGATAGTGTCACCTTGGTATTTACTCCAGAGTATTTTAATAAAACCTACCCAGGATTTAGTTTGCAGAATATGCCTTTTGACCCACTTTTTTCCTCTCTGATATGGCGCTCCAGGACCCAATATTTCAAACAATAACAAAAAGTTGACCTTTATCCAGATAAGGATAGAATGGGCCATGCTGAGTATGGGTTATGCAATCTACAATGAAAAAGCAGTTTCGGCGAAATTTTCTCCCCTGCTCTTGAAGCGTAGTTTCTTCAACGTTACACAGCAACTTGGGTTAGTCATAATATAAATGACAGAAAGTTTCGTTACATCAGAGGATTAACAAATGGCTGAACAGCAAACAGGCACCGTCAAGTGGTTTAATGACGCTAAGGGATATGGGTTTATCGAGCGTGAGGGCGGAGCCGATCTTTTCGTTCATTTCCGTTCCATAGTTGGTGATGGTCACAGAACATTAAAGGACGGACAGCTGGTCCAGTTCACTGAGGTTGAAGGGCAGAAAGGCCCTCAGGCCGAAAACGTCACCCCTCTATAGGGTTGGGCGTCGGTTGTATTACAACCCAGCCAGGGAAACCTGGCTGGGTGTTTTCGTTGCTTAAGAAATCACCCACATCCACCAACGGATCAAATCATTCGGCTTGGTCACCAAGGTAACGGCCATATTCCATTCCAGCCATTCCAACAGACTCTTCTTAACGTAAGCGCGGGTAGCAGAATTATTCTGGCCACTTATTAAAACTATTTATTTTCGGCGCCATAAATCGTCTCAACACTGCCTGTTACCTCCCCACACCAGCCTTGCGCGCACACTCATCCATAGCCTTCTGGCTAGCACTAGACTGTAGACACTTTATATTGGCACTGGTCTCAAGCATGGACCTGTCCAGGTCACTGCGGATCTGCTCAGTCAAGACCTCGCTCCACTCCAAGCGGGGCATCTTCGGGGCTGCATTACCACCACCTGGTATAAGTCCACGCTGAAATTCCGCCATGATCTCAACACAGGCATTCAGCTGCTCGGAATTGGTGCTCTTTACCACACAGGCTCTGGTCTGTTTCAGCGGCTCTATGGATTTGGTCAACACAGGAAGCATCATCTTCTTAACCTGCTCAAAATCCTGCAGGTCTACCGCCTGACCTGCAGCCATGTTAGAACCCCAAAAAAGAGCCAGGAGACTTAGGGTGTAAAAACTAATTTTCATTGATTTCTCCGTGAGTAAAAATTTGATCAACTGCCCAGCAGGGCATCAAGATGGACCACGGCGCTGCGACCCAGCGCACTGATGGCGTAACCACCCTCCAGTACAGACACGATGCGCCCTTCAGCATGCTTATCTGCAACGGCCTTAAGTTTGGTTGTCACCCAAGAGTAGTCTGCTTCACGCAGCCGCAGGTGCGACATATCATCCTCTATATGCGCATCAAACCCGGCCGAGATCATAACCAGCTGTGGCTTAAAGGCATCCAGCGCCGGCAACCACTTCTCCTCTATCTGCTCCTGAAATGCGATTCCAGAAGTGCCTGCGGCCATGGGAATATTGACGATGTGGGGGGAACCGGATACAAACCCGGTATCTGGATAAAACGGGTGCTGGAAGCTGGAACCAAAAAACACCCGCGTGTCGTCACGAAAAATATCCTCGGTGCCATTCCCGTGATGCACATCGAAATCAAGAATGGCCACCCGCTCCAGACCATACTGTTCCAGGGCATGTGCAGCACCGACAGCAATATTATTAAAATAACAGAAGCCCATAGCCCTGCTGCGCTCTGCATGATGGCCCGGCGGCCGCACCGAACAGAAGGCGATACGGGTCTCCTTTTTCATCACCATGTCCACCGCATAGACCACAGCACCGGCTGAACGCATGACTGCATTCAACGTCTTGGGCATCATGAAGGTGTCATCATCCAGACGCAGAATACCCTCTGCAGGCGCCTCGTCTATAATCTTTGATATGTAACTATTATCATGCACCCGCTCTAGCTGACTCCTTTCAACCATGGGCGCATCGTGTTGCATAACGACAAATTCCAAGCCGGAACTGATCAAGCGATCCTGAATTGCATTCAGTCTGCCAGGTTGCTCCGGATGATCATGACCTACGTCATGAAGAAGACAATCAGCATGGGATATAAAGGCTATTGGCACAGTCAAACTCCAACATAAAGGGTAAACTACAGGGCGTCTCTATGCTGTTCAAGAGATCATTATATACCGGAGTCAATGACACCCCCGCTGAGGTACTTATCACCCCCGCATTCATGTGGATCATGGATCACAATACTTAGCACAACTTATAAAACAACCCGACTGAATTTAGCACAATCCAACAATATTTGTTGTTTCTCATTATTAATTAGCAACTATCTAATCATCGCCGAGATTATCATGGGACCACATAAACTTAAAAACTGTTTGAACCACACAGCATCGCCATATTCGGGGCCAGCGAAAAGGCCAATGGCGTTGGCACCAGCACATTAAGAAACCTAATCAAGTCCGGCTTTACCGGAGATATCTACCCAATAAATCCCAAGTATCAAAAGATCCAGGGGCTCAGGTGCTACAAATCCATTGAGGAGCTGGATAACCCAGTAGATCTGGCAGTGGTTGCCGCACCCACCTCCAGCGTGATCAACATCATCCACCAGTGTGGGGCCAACGGCGTCAACTCCATGATTATTCATACTGCCGGGTTCGGTGAATGTGGTGACAGAGGAAAAAAACTGGAGAAGACCCTGATGGAGACAGCACGCCATCACGGCATCCACGTTCTGGGGCCAAACTGCCTGGGGCTGATACGCCCGGATATAGGCCTGGATACCACCTTCCTTAACACTCAGGCACCCAAGGGAAAACTAGCCCTGGTATCTCAATCCGGCGCCCTATGTACGGCCATCATGGACTGGGCCAGACCCCACAAGATGGGGTTCTCAACCGTGGTATCCCTGGGAAACGCCAGCGATATCGACTTTGGTGACATCCTGGACTACCTGGCCGTGGACAGTAAAACCGATGCCATCCTGTTGTATGTAGAGGGGATTCATGACTCCCGCAGCTTCATGAGTGGACTGCGGATAGCCGCCAACTCAAAACCGGTAATCGTGCTCAAGGTGGGACGACACCAAAAGGCAGTGGAGGCAGCCAGCACCCACACCGGAGCCATGCTTGGATCAGACCAGATATTCGATGCCGCCCTGGAACGCGCTGGCGCCGTGCGGGCCATGACCTTTGGACAGCTGTTCGCAGCCGCCGAGATCCTCTCCACCAACCGCCGGGTAAACGGTAATAACCTGGCCATCGTCACCAATGGCGGCGGCCCGGGCATACTCGCCACCGACCGCGCTATCGATCTGGGAGTCAAGCTCCCCAGCCTGCAACCGGAGACCATTGCCACCCTGGATAGAGAGTTACCTCCATTCTGGTCCCACAATAACCCGGTAGACATCCTGGGCGACGCCCCTCCCGAGAGATACGGCAAGGCGCTGACCGCAGTCCTGGAAGATAAAAATGTGGATGGCGTACTTACCCTGCTCTCCCCCCAGGCCATGAGCAAACCAGACCAGGTCGCGGTAGAGGTGATAAACGCCTGGAAAAAGAAGAATAAGAAAAAACCCGTCCTCAGCTGTTGGATGGGGGACTCCCAGGTACACAATGCACGCGAGGCCTTCTCGGCCAATCGCCTGCCCACCTTCGTGACCCCGGAGCGGGCCATCGAGGCCTTTGCCTACCTATCCCGTTACCAACTCAACCAGAGGATGCTGCTGCAAACCCCGGGATCACTGTCCGACTCCAGACCACCAGATGCCGAGGGGGCCAGGCTCATCATCGAGGCCGCGCTGTCCGAGGGTCGAAACATGCTCTCAGATACCGAATCCAAGGCCATCCTGAGCGCCTTTCATATCCGCTGCACCCCGACCCTGATGACCAGAACACCCACCGAGGCCCTGGTAGCCGCTGAATCGGTAGGCTTCCCGGTCGTCATGAAGATCTGCTCAGCACAGATCTCCCACAAATCCGATGTACATGGGGTAAAGAACAACATCCTCAGCGCCCTCGATGTCCGCTCCGCATTCAAGGCATTGATGGACGACACACACAGAGCCATGCCCGATGCCATGATCGACGGCATCACCGTGGAACCGGTGGCCTCTACCAGTGACACCCGGGAACTTATGGTAGGGGTGAAGCACGATGACATCTTCGGCCCGGTCATCGCCTTCGGCGCCGGCGGAACCATGGCCGAGGTGCTGCATGACAGTGCTGTGGCCCTCCCCCCCCCTCAACCCAGTGCTGGTAAACCGCCTGATAAGCAGGACCCGGGTATCCAAACTCCTGGGGCCGTTCCGCCACATGCCAGCCATCAAGAAGGAGGCGGTAGAGAATGTCATACTGCGGATATCTGAGATGGTATGCGAACTCCCCCATGTACAGGAGCTGGACATCAATCCCCTGCTAGCGGATGACAACGGGGTGATAGCCGTGGATGCCAGGATCCACATCAAGCGTCCACCCACCTCCCCGGTCCGCTACTCGCACATGGCAATCCACCCCTATCCGTCCGACCTGATCAGACTCTCCCATCTACCGGATGGAACCACCATCCGAATCCGCCCTATCCGGCCGGAGGATGCCGAGCTGCTAAAAGAGTTTGTGGGCGACATGTCATCCGAGTCCAAGTACTTCCGCTTCATGCAGGCCATTGATGAACTTACCCCGGAGATGCTGGTGCGTTTCACCCAGCTCGATTACAGCCGAGAGATGGCGGTGATTGCCGTCACCGAGATCGAGCACAAGACGGTGCAACTCGGTGTGGCCCGCTATACCCTGAACCCCGATGGGGTCTCCTGTGAATTTGCCACCGCCGTCTCAGATAAGCACCGGGGTATGGGCATAGGCTCGCAACTGATGGAGACGCTGATGGAGGCAGCACGCAATCATGGGGTAAGGGTTATTGAGGGGGAGGTGCTAGCCGACAACCACCGCATGCTGTCACTGATGCAGCAACTGGGATTCTCCATCTCCGCCTCTACGGACGATCCCGGGATAAGGAGCGTGGAGAGATGGCTGTAGGCACCGGCGGCCAGGGATGGCCAAGTGGACCACTAAAGCGTGTAATCGTCCAGCGCCCGCACCTTCACCTCACGCCACAGATTACGGTATGCCACGGCAGACCTGCTGGTGGGGGCAAACTGGTTTACCGGGGCGCGCTCCACCCCCATTAGCTCCACATTCTTGGCATAGGGTATGCTGGTATTCAGCATCTCTCTCACCTCATCGGACATGCTGGCAACCAGATCGCGCTGCAGCTGTCGTCTCTTGTCATACATGGAGAAAAACGGCAGCAGCTGCAGTTTCTTGGGTGGGTTTTTGTGAAAGTAGTCCAGCATCTGATGATAGGTCCGTACCGAAAATGTGCTGGGGATCAGCGGCACCAACAGGGCATCGGCGGCATGGAATATATTCTCTGCCATGAGAGAGATACTGGGAGCACAGTCGATAAACAGCAGATCATACTCCTGCCGCAAAGGAGTCAGAAGCCTTGCCAAGTGCCGGGTAGGATTTTTTGTACGGGTAAATATCCGGTCAAAGTTACGCAGGGAAAAATCTGCCGGAATGAGATCAAGACCTTCAAAATCGGTTGCCTTAACCGCCTGCTCCAGTGAGAACGGATCTCGCTTCAGGGATTTAACCCCACCACGTACCTTGGGCTTGATGCGAAAACAGAAACTGGCCGCACCCTGAGGATCAAGATCCCATAACAGGGTGCGGTAACCATCACACGCCGCCAGATAGGCCAGGCTGACAGCAGCCGAGGTCTTGCCAACCCCGCCCTTGATATTATGGGTTGCCATTATCTTCACACGGCACCCCCCTTGGGCGGCTGTTTAAACATCGACTTAAACCGTTTGCGCATCTTCTTTCGGGTAAAGTGCTCAATCTGGATGACGGCCCTGCTCCTGGCCTTTCTCTGCTCGCGCTTACGATCTGCAATCAGTTGTTTAACCGCCTCCATGGATATCTCCCGCACCGCCTGGGCCTTGGTCATCCTGGTGATGTAACTTTGCAGCCTGCGGTACTGCAGATCTATATCCCGGAAGCGGTTCAGGCGCCGTTGCAACCGATCATGCGCTCTGATCTGCCGCTCCATACGCTTGCTGGGAAATAGGCTTCTAAACAGATCCATCTGATACCCAAGATGCTTGCTGATCTGGTGCAGTTCATAGATCCGCTCTGACCTGGGCGTGGCTGGCAGCCCTCTGGCTGTTTCGACCAACACACGATAACTATTCCAGATGCCGTTACAGGCAGCCCTATCTATAGCGATAGATGCAGTCGGGGGCAGAGTATCTGCATCCTTACAACCTTGCAGCAGGTGGTCCATGGACTCAATCAGCCGCAGGTAACGCGAACTCTCCAATGCCACCCGCATCTGCCACAGCTTCTTCTGCTTTTCCCCCTGCAAAAAAGAGTACAGAGAGTTCAGCGCCTCACGGTACTCTTCATCCACCCCAGCTCTGAAATCCTCAAACCGGCTAATATAGATATCCAGATCCCGGATCCGGGTTGCCTCCTGCTCCACCCAGGAAAAATCACGCTGTAACAGCTTTACCCTCTCTTCGGGAAATACCGATTCAAACCTGGACATAAGACACCTGACCCGACGCACAGCCACCAGGAAATCATGCAGATATTCAGGATCTGAATCCTCACGCGCACCCTTCACGTTACACCGAATAATCTGCAACAACCTGCCCAGGATCTCTGCCAGCGCATCGATAGATGGCCGCGCCGGATCAAGGGAAAAGGTCGGCCTGCCACTATACTCCCCCGGGGTTATATCCAGAGCTGCCAGCGCCGAAATCAACGGGTCCTCAGTGGGCGGAGACAGCTTCGCACCCTTGGCTATTCGTCTCAGCCGGTGACTGAATATCTTGTCATAGCCACGATAGGGGAAAAAATAGACCCCGTCTTGCATCTGCGTGTAGGCAGAGCTGTCGGAAGAGATAACCTTGTCCCGCCTCAATTCAACCCGCATCAGGGTTTTTTCATCATCATTCAGCAGCAGAAACCTATGTGTACTCCCACGTAATGAGGCATGCGCCAGCAGCCTCCTTCTGCCAAGAACCTGCTTTAACCTGGGCTGCTGACCAACATTGCTGAAATCATCAGCACTCTTCGGCAGTGTTCTAACCGTGCGGCTTAACAGCAACTCTCCGCTACCCAGTTCCCGCCAGGTCAGGAGGCACAAGCCACCACGAACCTCAACCTCCAGGACCATACCGGACCGGAGCAGACGCCAGTCAAAGGTGTCCAGATAGTAGCGCTTGGTGTCGTCCGTCACCTCAACCCTGACATCCATTCCATCTGACAATAACTCCTTCAATCTCTTTCTGGAGAGTTTGTCGGATACGGCATATATCATCTGTTTACTGGTCACTGAATTCCCCGTGGCACATCTCTTACTGCTAAACCTTACTCCTTATCCAGTCCGGTTTAAATAGCCTGTATGTGCCTCCAGAGAGCGCGTTGGAATCCAAAACTCTGATTGGGACGTAACAATCAGCAGACAGGACACTTTCTCACTAACACCAACAATCTACACAAGGAGACAAAGAAATGCATAACCAGACACACAACAAGAGTGGTATAAGCATTCAGGGCATCAAACAAAAATACGTGACTGAAAAACACTACGCACCTTGGCTTTCACTATTCGCATTTGAGATATAAAGCAGACTACATAAGTGGGTTTCATTGCGAAGCCAAATCAAAACCCCGCTCCATGCAAAAACCATTCGTCCTACACCGAAACCCTGTTAAGTGATCGTGGCCCACTAGGCCCCACATCACAGAGGTCACAGCCCGATCATATAGCCCACTCTTGATCTTATAATAGATATGGGTAGGACCAACGGCACACGGGTTGATACTGCTGCGATTAGATAAAACTTACGACAGAAAGCCTACCCACAAAAAAATGGTCGACTGCTACAGAATGCAATCAGCGGCGCCTACCACCACGCCCCTTTGGTTCCCGGTATGGCCCGACACGAATGGTGCCACCATTAAAGTCACTACCATCAAGGGCGGCCATGGCAGCCCGCGCCTCATGTCCCTCCATATCGATAACGGCAAAACCCTTGCAGTCACCAGAAAAAAGATCTTTCGCCAACTTGAGGGAACGAACCACACCATACTCAGAAAAGAGCGCAGTGAGGTTCTCCTCTGTGGTCGATCTAGGAAGACTACGTACCGAAAGAGTTATCATTTATTTGACCCTGTATAATTTATCGTGAAAAAGCCCGTAACAACGAGCAAACCAGCACCACGAATCCCAACAGGCACTATACAACCTTGATTCGGATACATCTTAATATCTAAGGAACCTCTGAATAAGGGGATCGCAAATATGTGGCACCAGCGAGAGTGACCAGGGCCATGCAATGAAAACAAGATATAATGCCCCACATAGAAATGCAAACTAACCACGTGCTGGTAGTGTTTAGTTACTCCTCTTAACAAATTTGGTCAGTATTACAATCTGCTGACCATTGACCCGACCCTCGATATGCGCCGGATTGTCCGCCACCAGTGATATGCCACGCACGGCCGTGCCACGCTTGGCGGTGAAGTTGGCCCCCTTTACGTTCAGATCCTTGATCAGGGTCACCGTATCACCGGCCACAAGCACCACACCATTGCTGTCTTTATGCGCTACCCCATCACCTTCACTCCCAGCCTCACCTGTAGCCTGCGCCCATTTCAGTAGCTCATCGTCCAGGTAGAGCATATCCAGCAGGTCCTGGGCCCAGCCCTCGGCACTGAGACGGGTAAGCATCCGCCACACCATCACCTGCACCGCCGGTACCTGGCTCCACATGCTCTCATTCAGGCAGTGCCAGTGATTGACATCCAGCCTATCTGGATAATCGATCTGCTCACGACAGCTAGTGCAGATCAACACGCTGCCATCCACACCACCATCCAAATCCGGCGGCACCTCATACTGGCCCAGACCATCTGTTGTACCACACAGCTCACATTTGGATTCACTGCGAGCGTGTAACGCCTGTTCTGTACTCATATTCAAATAACACCCTTTGTGTAAAAATTTCCAGTTAAGATGGATATTTGGCATATCAAATAACTACTATTGCCAGGGCTTCCACAATCATTGGAACTACGCACATGGCGGGTAAGCAGTGTAGTCTCACAAATAAACAAGCAATACACCTCTCAGCTACCGCACAAACCCCTACCCATTGTCATGCAGCATCAACAACTCCATCTCCCGAGTGATCAGTTCAGTATTCAGGGAAAGATAATCATCCCTACACACGGTAGTAACACCACCCGCCATCTCGTACCAGGCAAACCCAAAATTCCAGTCTGCGTGGCAGTAGCTACCCTGTCTGCGCCGGGGTACGCAGTAGAGACGGCCCGGCACTACCACCAAGTTGTAGCTCACATCCTGACGATGCAATCCGGAGACAAACTCCCAAGCATCCTGAACCGAGGTAAACTTGCGACACCCCACCGGATACTCCTGATCCCCACCATTATGGGACCACTCGGCACGTGTTATGGGCAGCGGCTTTTCGCGCATAAACATATGAAAATGCAGATTGTTGATGGATGCGTTGGCGCCGTAACTGTTATAGGCAAAACCAACATCCGGCATGGTCTGCCCCAGCAACTCCGATACCGCCCACAGATACTCCAGATCCGCCTGGTGCAGAAATTGCGGATGGTTGGCCCAACGCTCCGGCACCATCAGGCTGTGAAAGGGCATAAACGGAAATTTATTGTAGTACAGAGAGGTGCGCCGCCCCGCAAAGTACCCCTCCCAGAACATCTCCTTTAACAGAAATGGTTTATCAAAATGAAACCCATCAATATCAAACGGGGCATACACACCATCTACGGGCTTATCGGCAATACGTGAAGGCCGGAAAGAGCGCAGCTGATTGAACTGCAGCTCCCAGGGGCCCTCATCACGCGATTCATTCGGATGCAGCCCAATCATGCCAATCCGCAACAGCTGGCGAAATACCCGTTTGTCATCCTTGGCATCATCCAAGTAGAAGCTGCGTGGGGAGCGTTTGAAACTTCTTCTTAATAGCTGATAACGGCCCTTTACCTTTCGGTCCAGCTTCTCCTGCAATTCCGGGTCCATACTGACATTCGCCAATACCAGAATGAACACACCCAGCTCATTGTAGCCATGCAACAGCTCAGCCAGCCCCTGCTTGAAGGCCTCGGCCAATTTTTCCTGGGATGAGAAGATATCCAGATTCATATGATGTGGATATTACCCACAACAGCCGCCTTCGTCTCCACCTTTTCCATTCAAGATATAGTGCCGCAGGGGTTTGATCCCACACACCACCAGTAGCAGCAGACTAATATAGGCGATGGCGCCCGGTGGCTCATGGATGGTACCACCAGTCAGATTCAAACCGGACAGGAGATCAATACCATATACACCAACCACCCAATCCAGGGACAACCCGAGCAAGATGCTAATCCCGCAGATACCGAACAGATAGGCCGCAAGGGCACGCCCCCCCAACTCCCTGTGCACCAATACCAGGCTGGCGATATTACTGGCAGGCCCCGCCAGCAGAAACACCAGCACCGTTCCCGGCGAAACCCCAGCAAACAGCATGGCGTGGGCCAGTGGCGTACTGGCAGTGGCACACACATACATGGGTACGGATATCAGCAGGATCAACAACATGGCGCCGAGACCACTGCCCCACTCCACCAGCAGATCGGGCGGAATTAAGGTTACCACCGTTCCAGCAGCCACAATCCCCACCAGCAGCCAGAGCGCCAGATCATCCAGCAGATCGGTAAAGGCGTAGTTCAGACCATCAATGGTACGATGCCAGAGACCCGCCTTAACCTTATCACCAATAACCGTACCGTCAGGTGAACAGCAGGCGGTGGTAGATGCTGGTTCCACTACCAATCCAGCAGTCTCATCCGTTTCGCTTCGCACCTCGGCAGCACCCACCAGGAGACCGGCACTAACGGCAGAGATGATGGCGGCGACCGGGCGCAACAGGGCCAGCACCGGCCCCAGCAGAACCCAGGAGAGCGCCAAGGAATCCACCCCGGTCTCTGGGGTTGAGATCAGAAACGAGGTAGTGGAGGCACGTGAGGCCCCAGCCCGGGAGAGTGAGAGCGCCGCCGGCAGGGTCCCGCAGGAGCAGAGGGGAAGAGGGGCGCCGATCAACGCCGCCTTGATCACGGCCATGGGGCCGGAGCCACCCAGTGCCCGGCCCACAAGCCGCATTGGCAACCAGGCATGGATCACTCCGGCTGCAATCAAACCAAACAGCAACCAGGGCGCAGAGTCCAGGGCCAGGCGCAGGCTGTTTTCAATCAGCGCCGTGATCATGTTTTTTACAGTTATGCCCTGCGGGTGGCACCGGATCCACACCACCCTCATGGAAGGGATGGCAGCGCAGGATGCGTTTAATACCCAGCCAGAGGCCACGCCAAACACCATGGATCTCAATGGCCTCCTGCATATAGCTGGAACAGTTTGGATAGTAGCGACAGTTGTTACCCAGGAACGGACTGATCAGATAGCTATAACCCCGGACCAAAAGGATAAAAAAGCGCCTCACTATGACACCTTCTGGGTCTGGCGCTGACGTTGCAGCAGCTGATTGAGCATGGTGGAGAGCAGATAGGCCAGACCGGCGACCAGGATGATGGTAGCGCCCGCCGGCAGGTCGAAAACATAGGCAATGGCCAGACCCAGTGTGGTAAACAGCATCCCCAAAACTGCCGCCAACAACATCATCCTACCCAGCGAATGCAGGTAGTGTGCCGCAATCGCCGCAGGCAGGGTGAGCAGCGCAATTACCAAGATCAGCCCCACCACCTGAATCAATAGCACCACCGTTACCGCAACCATACACAGCAACAGCAGGTAGAACAGGGTGACAGGCACCCCACGCAGACGGGCAAACTCCTCATCAAACGAGACCGCCAGAAACTGACGATAGAACAGCAGCACCGTTGTCAGCACCACTGCATCCATCAGTGCCATGAGCCAGATATCCTTCTGTGGCACCATCAGGATATTACCAAACAGATAGCTCATCAGGTTGACACTGTAGCCCGGGGTCTTGGAGATAAATATGATGCCGATGGCCATGCCCACAGCCCACAAGGCCCCAATCAAGGTATCCTCACGCTCCTTCCAGCGCAGGCTGATCCAACCAATCAGCAGGGCGGCAAGCAGTGCCGCCCCCAGGGCCCCACCCAGGGGGGAGAACCCATAGAACAGCGCGGCTCCCATACCACCCAGCACCGCATGGGATATACCCCCAGCCAGGAAACCAATGCGTTTGACCACCACATAGCTGCCCATGATGCCGCAACCGATACTGGCCAGCAGCCCAGCCACCAGGGCCTTCTGCAAAAAACCGTACTGCAGCAGCGCTTCAAAAAATCCAGTCATGGGGCGCCTGAGATATGTACGTGTTCCACCATATGGACATCAGATCCATACAGCTCGTTTATCACCTTGCCATCTATAGATGCCGTGTGATGACAGATCAAGGTACGATTAAGACAGGCCACGCGATCCACATAGCGTGAGATAAATCCCACATCGTGGGAGACCACAATAATGGTCATGCGCTGGTTCAGACTCTTCAACAGATCAAAGATATCGGTCTCTACCCGCATATCTATGTTGGCCGTGGGCTCATCCAGGATCAGTATATGTGGCTCACAGGCCAGGGCCCTGGCCACCAGCACCCTTTGCAACTGGCCACCAGACAGGGTGGAGAGCTGACGTTTAGCAAGATCGGCTACCTCGGTCTCCTGCATGGCACGCCGGGCGATCAGATGATCCTGTTTGCAATAGCCGCCAAACCAGCTAGACCGGCCCATACACCCCATCAACACGGCGGCCTCCACGGTGATGGGGAAATCCCGGCTAAAGGCCGGATATTGCGGAACATAGCCCACCTGACGGCAGACATCCGCTGGGCTTTGGCCCAACACCTGCACGCTTCCAGACATCGGTTCCAGCAGCCCCAGGACCAGCTTAAGCAGGGTACTCTTGCCTCCGGCATTGGGCCCCACCACACCCAGAAACTCACCATCTGCAACCTCCAGGTTGATCCGATCCAGGATCATGGGCCCTGAGTATGAGAAGCTGGCATCTTTGATTGAGATAATGGGAGTGTTCATCTGTTTGGGATTGATCCGACATGCTGATTGAAGTAGTTAGTTGCGAAGTCTATACAAATTGCCGCCCTTAATCATCTAGACATCATGGCCTGTGCCACACCGCGCAGGTTTTCCGGGTAGTCTTCGGCCAGGGAGTCGATAACCACGACCCTGGCACCAATCGCCTCCGCCACCGACCTGGCCTGGGCCTGGCCGAACTGTTTCTGTACGAATATGGCACTGACACCATTTTGTTCTGCCTCATCCAGCAGACGGGAAAGGGTTTGCGCGCCCGGCTCTTTCCCTGCACTCTCGATGGCAATCTGCTGCAGGCCATAGCTGTCAGCAAAGTAGCCCCAGGAGGGGTGATACACCATAAACCTGCGTTTCGCCAGACCGGATAGAATCTGGCGAATATCCGCATCCAGCTGCTCCAGGGAGGCATCCAGTTGCGCATGATTTTTCACATACTCATCCTGGTGAATGGGATCCAACTGGATCAGTCGATCGCGCAGGCGCAGGGCCATCATCCTGATCCGAGGCGGACTCAGCCAGATGTGCGGATCCGGCTCACCCATCCCATGTCTATGTCCATGGTCACCATCCGCCCCTCCCATCTGCAGCAGCTTGATTCCTCTGCGCGCATCAAGAATCGACAGCTCTGGATATGTATCCAGGATACGCCCCATCCAAACCCGCTCAAACGGCACCCCGATACGATAGTAAAAATCAACCACTGCCAAACCGGCCATCTGTCTGGGTGTCGGCTCATAGGTGGCAGGACTATGTCCGGGCTGCACCATTAGATGAACATCCACATGTCTGGCGCCGATACGCTCCACCAGGATCTTCTGCGGGATAATACTTACCGCCACCTGCAGGCGCTCACTCGCATGGAGTTGGGTAACAGAGACCAACAATAAGACCAACAGCAGGCGGCTTGGGATAGATGACTTCATCTAAGTAGAGACTCTCAATAATTCAGTGGATTGATATGGCGTCAGGCATATACACTGCAATTTCTGCCTAGGGCCTATTGGATTAGTGTTAACAGTCCCTAGTATAACGTTTTAGGATATCTATGAGCATTGGAAAATTAATCCTCTATACCGGTGACACCTCACCCGCCCCACCGGCGATTGAACTACTGACCCAGTCACTGCAAGAACTAGAGCTGATCGGGCACCCCATAGATTCAGAAGCCAACAGCTTTCTCCCTGGAGACAGCTTCCTGCAACTGATCAGCTTTGTAGGTTGCTCGCCGAATATCTGCCTGACCCCTCAGACCGAGAGCGATTTTAGCAGTGTGACCATACGCGGACCGTTCCTGCAGCCACAACTGATTTGGGATCGGAATTGTCGTCCGCCGCGCTGTCCCGGTTGCAATAAACCCATACCCGACTGGGAGAAAAGTTTTAATGGCTCTACCCTCAACTGCATGCGGTGTGGGACAGAGTCGGAAGCAGGAGATATCAACTGGGGAAGATACGCCGGTTATGGCCGCATGTTTATTGAGATCAACAACGTGTTCCCGGGCGAGGCGACCCCAGTGGATCTTCTATTCAATCGACTGAAGGGAGAAACCGGGGTTGAGTGGCGATATTTTTTTACCGGACATAACTAAATGAATCTCAGCTTTGTTCAGAGGTTCCCTGAGAGGCATGCTTGGCCAGGAACCTATCCAGATGATTGGCAAAGGCCTGTCGATCACCCTGGTTAAGCGCCGGCGGGCCTCCGGTATCTATCCCGCTGGAACGCAGGCTGTCCATAAAATCCCGCATGGTGAGACGGGCCTTGATATTGTCTGTGGTATACATCTCACCACGGGGACTGAGGGCATAACCACCCTTCTCAATCACCTCTGCCGCCAGGGGAATATCACTGGTGATCACCAGGTCACCTGCTGCAGACAACTTAACAATCTCATTATCCGCCACGTCAAAACCGGGAGCCACCCGAAGCATCTTTATGTTTGGGGCTGGCGGCACCCGTATAGACTGGTTGGCCACCAGGGTCAGCTGCAACCCAGTACGTTCTGCCGCTCTAAATAAAATATCTTTGATCACTACCGGACAGGCGTCCGCATCTACCCATATCTTCATCACACGCCGCTACGCCTTTTTTTCTGAACAAGACCGTACAACCCTAGATTTTTACATAGCCCTCTAGGCACTGACACAGCAGTTCTTGCCCTGGCTCTTGGCCTTGTACATGGCGCGATCTGCGCGCGCGAAGACCGATTCTGGCGTATCTGAATCCTGGAACTCCGTATAGCCACAGGATACAGTAACGGTTATGGGTTTTGTGCCCGAGCGAAAGCCACCGTTTTCCACCGACTTGCGGATCTGCTCCGCCACCACTGCGGCCTGATCCATGGGAGTGCCAGGAAGGAGGACGCAAAACTCTTCACCCCCATAGCGCCCGACAAAATCGGTCTGACGCAACCTCTTTTCCAATATCTGACCAATCACCCTCAGGGCCTTGTCGCCAGCCTGATGCCCAAAGCGGTCATTAACCTGTTTGAAGTCATCCAGATCCCACATCATCAGTACCAGTGGGCTTTTAAATCGCTGCCAGCGGCCATACTCATCCTGCAGACGTTCATCATAGGCGGCCCGATTAGGGAGCCCGGTAACCGCGTCGATAGATGAACGCGCCTGCGCCTCCATAATCTTATGGCGTAGAATGCCGGTCTCATCTTCAACTTCCTGCAGACGTTCGCGCAGTTTTTGCTCGTTTTTCTGTGACTCCCGGAACCGCTCCTCAGCATCATTCAGGTGCTTATCCATATGCCCCTTAATGGCCTCCAGGTGTGAAGACACATCATGTTTCAATACTTGCAGGTCCTCTGCATCACGCACACTGGTAGCAATATCGCCCACCTGCTCCTTTACCGCCCGATCCAACTCCTTTCCACTCTGGAGAGACTCTTGCTGCATGATCTGCCCACCAACCACGTACTTATCCAGTTCATGCAGGCGCGCCATCAGATCAGCCAGAAAGCTGCCTGTGGCACGGGTCTCCTTGTTCAGATCATTAAGCAGATCTGACACTATCTTGGTCAGCTCCTTAACCACAGCAACCATGGCATCCCTGTCATGCTGTTCCAATCTACCTCCAAGTGAGGTTATGTCATCGCTTAACTTGCTGGGCCAGTCCAACTCACCCAGAAGCGATAGCAACATCCGCAACGCCGCACCACCCTCTCCCTGGGCATCATCTGCACCGCCACTCCGGCCGAAAATGCGTCCCAGCAGGCCGGGACCATCCTCGACATCGGGTCTATCCCCTTGTGGGTAGCCAGTCAGGAGATGAACATACTCATCCAGATCATGATCTGTAGCATTCCCTGGATTTGACGCTATTTGACGCTCCAACACCTTTATACGCTTGCCATCACGACCGCCTAGTCTGACCTGATTAGACAAACGCCGCATCAGATCAGCCACACCATCACTCTTCGGATCGTTTTTTTCTGGCTGTGCACTTTGAGCCCGCAGGAGCGCTTCCGAAATGGAGGCCATATGACGCTGGGCATTGGTGTTTATTCCCTTTTTCAGGGCATCACGCAGCTTTTGCAGATGCGGATCAAGGGCCGGGTCCAGCCCCTTTGTCGCCAACGTCAGGCGGATGATGGTCCTGGTAAGGAGATCCTGTGTCTCCTTATTGGAGGTATATTCGTTCTTTTGTTTCTGCTCAAGATCATAATATTTTTTTTTCCAGCCCTGGTCATCCTTCATACTATCTCTTCCTCAGACGGCTATATCTATTTCACTTGGAACCAGCACATCAATTCCGATTGGCAGATGGTCAGAGGTAGAACAATCAACCACTCTTGGATTTTCCACCTGAAGCGCCTTTGACACCAGAATGTGGTCCAGTTTTTTCATTGGACGCCAGCTGGGAAACGTCCCCTTCTCACACACCGGCCGTTGCAGACCGCCCCTATCCAACAAATATTCAATCTCTTCGGAACCAACACCACAATTAAGATCTCCCATAACGATAGCGTTTGGGTAACGGCCGACCCTTTCTGCAATATACTCAACCTGGCGCATACGACTTCTACGCCCCAATGCCAGATGTACAATACACACCAGCAGCATATCATCAGCTGATCCAAACTGGGCGTAGATCGCACCCCGCCCAGGCAATCCAGGCAGTTTGTGTTCACTTACAAAGGTTGGTGTACGCCGAGTGAGCAGGCCATTACTGTACTTGGCTATCTTCCCCAAACTACGGTTTATCTGCTTATACCAGAATGGAAAGCCGGCACGATGCGCCAGATACTCCGTCTGATCTACAAAGCCACTCCGAAGACTGCCTGAATCCACCTCCTGCAAACCGACCAAATCATACTGCCCCAAAACAGGGGCAATACGATTAAGATTTTGCAGCCTCTCTCGGTGCGGTAACAGGTGCTTCCAACTCTGAGTAACGTACTGACGATAGCGCTGTGTATCCACACCACTCTGGATGTTATAGCTCAATATACGGAGACGATGATAACCCCCACCTTCCATACTCTATACCCTACATCAATTCAGCACCCACAATAACGGCCTTGGCCAACTTAGTTATCAATGGCCTTGCCTTTCCGCACCTCGTCAATCAAATGGTTCATTACGCCAATCATGTCCTCACCTTCGAGGCCACCAATCTTATATTTGCCATCCACTGCAAGTGACGGCACACCGCGTACCTCATAATTCTCTGCCAAAACTGCTGCCTTCCTGACACTGGTCTGAACCGCAAAGGATGTCATCGCCTTACGATACGCATCCATATCTATGCCTTTAGTCTGCAGAAACTTCTCCATTTCCTCTTCAGTACGCAAACGCTTCTGCTCTACATGCATGGCATGGAAAATCTTGGCATGGATATCCGGTTTGGCACCAATCTGATTCAAAGCATAGTAGGTCTTGGCATGCATTATAACATCCGGCCGATTAAACATAGCTGGCACCTGCATAAACTCCACGTCTTCAGCCTTCTGTTCCAACCACTTATCTAGATACGGCTCAAGTGCACTACAGTGGCCGCAGCCGTACCAGAAAAAACCCATTACCCGAACATTTTTTCCCTCAGCACCTGGCTGCTCTGGGACCAAGGCCTGATAGTGCACATCACTCTGGTATTCCGAATCAGCAAACACCAACATCGGGGTTACCAGTAACACAATTGCTATAAACATGTTTTGCATACGATTTTTCCTCACCATTGGCTTATCGACAAAAACGCCTTTTTCTTTAGGTGCCTACAGTAACACCATAATACTAACACCTATCAGACCAGCCGTAAGCTGCGGGGTTCAAACCAGATAAACCCTGAACATTAATACAACCCACAAATATACCTAAGAAACAAAAAAGGGCGGCCAAAAGGCCGCCCTAAAAATACTGATGATTCTCTTTTTTACAGATCAGTGCAAGCCCTGGATGTACTGCGCTACAGCTGCAATCTCAGCATCACTCATCTTGGCAGCAACCCCCTGCATCATCTTCTGTGCATCATTGGTACGAGTTTTACCACGAAAATCCTTCAGGGCCTTTTCCGCGTAAGCTGCGTGCTGACCACTGATACGCGGGAACTGTGCCGCAGAATTCCCCAATCCGCTGGGACCATGACACCCTATGCAAGGAGCAACACCGCTTGCTGCATTACCTGCGCGGTAGATCTTCTCCCCCAACTTCACCTTGTCAGCGGAGGCAACACCAGCGACCTGCTTCTGGCTGCTGAAATAAGCGGCCAGATTCTCCATATCCGCATCTTCCAGGGGCATGGCCATAGGACTCATGAGGTCATTCTTGCGCTCTCCTGACTTAAACGCCTGCAATTGCTTGAGAATATACACCGGATGCTGGCCTGCCAGCTTGGGCCAGATAGGGTTTGGACTATTACCGTCCGGGCCGTGACATGCAAGACAGGTTGCAGATTTGGCCTTACCGGCTGCCGCGTCTCCTGCTGCCTGAGCCATACCGGCCGTAAGAACCAATACTGTAGAAACTGTTATTAGCCATTTACCCATGGTTTATCCTGTATATAGTTACCTGTTAGACCCTGTTGGGAGTGCTCCCGCTTATCGACGCCAATTGCCCCGAAAAAACCTGTGCATGTATACCAGAATGTCGCTTGCCCGGTCAAATTCAACCATGCTATGCAAGCATAAGAATGGGTATTGACGCCTTCTGACACAACCACATTTATCAAGCATTCCGCAGCAACAACAGGTTATCATACCGCCCTACCCAGACCGAGACACCATCACGACCATGTTTGACCCACAAGCCCTCATCAACCGAATCCACCAATATCTCGGCCGCGAGTTGCAGTCAGTAGTTCCAGGGAAAGACCAGATGCTCTCCATCACCATCCCGGTACAGGAGATACACCTACGCACCCTGCCAGAAATCAAAGGGGAGTGGTTTTTCTGGGATCGCCCCACCGCAGATGAGTGCATTCTTGGTATGGGAGAGGCCTTGAGGATCACCGCTTCCGGAGAGGATCGACTGGACCAGTTAAATCAGGCACTCCAACAGATCCATGACAACTGGGAGTGGATCGACCTGGAACTGACCGGATTTCGCCCCCTCAGCTACTTCTGCTGCGCCTTCGACCCAGAGGACCAAATGCAGGGTTGCTGGGAGGATCTGCCCAACTCCGGACTGTTTCTGCCACAGCTTACTATTCAACAGCGGGACAACTACTGCGTGGCCTCATTCAGCGCAGATTTAAGCAAAAACCTGGACACTGATTCCATCCACGGGCGGTGGATGGAGCTGTTCACCGACCTGATCGAGTCCCTGAACCGGCCACACCAGCCTCCAGGATGCAAAACCAGTCTGGCCAGGACAGCAACCTCATCCAACCGGACCCAATGGCAGCAACTGGTAGAAGAGGCACAGGCAGGGATCGCATCCAAAACCATGGAGAAGGTGGTGCCTGCCAGACACCTCAAGATCCAGGCCCAGCGCAAGTTGGACCCACGCCAGCTGATGACTACCTTGAACTACCTCTACCCCAGCAGCATGCTGCTAGCCACCCATTTGAGTGGACGCGTATTCGTATCGGCCACACCTGAGCGTCTGGCCAGCTGCAATAAAAACCAGATCAGTTGTGATGCAGTAGCGGGAACCATACGCCGCTCGGCGGTTGAGCAGCGGGACACCGATCTGGGCGACACCCTTCTCACTGACCCAAAGACGAGACATGAGCACCAGCTAGTGGTAGAGGACATCAAGCACTCCCTGGGCCCACTCTGCATCACCCTGAACCACCCCGATCTGCCATCACTGAAACCACTGCGCAACCTGCAACACCTATGGACCGAGATACGGGGCGAGCTCAAACCCGAGGTCAATCTATTGCAAGCCGCAGCCGCCATACACCCCACAGCAGCCGTAAATGGATCTCCCAGCACCGAGGCCAAGGCATGGCTACAACAGAATGAACCATTCAATCGCGGCTGGTACGCCGGCGCCGCAGGCTGGATCGACTGCAAAGGCAACGGGGAGCTGGCAGTGCTTCTACGTTGCGCCCTGCTAGACAATGATCAGGCCGACCTGTTTGCTGGCGCCGGCATTACTGCCGGGTCTGATGCCGATTCTGAGTATGCAGAGACAGAGCTGAAATTTGACGTCATGCTGGAGGCGTTGGAAAATTCCTGAAAAGTACATATGGTCTAAAGATGAACACACCAGGCACTGAAAACCTGCTCTGGGCCGACGCCCTGATAGATGGCCTAACCATGGCTGGAGTACAACGGGCCGTGGTCTCACCCGGATCCCGCTCCACCCCGCTGGTGCTGGCATGCAGCCGCCATCCCGGCATCAAGACCTGGACCCAGGTGGACGAACGCTCTGCCGCTTTCTTTGCCCTGGGCCTGGCCAAATATGACCAGTCACCGGTTGCAGTGATCGCCACCTCCGGCAGTGCACCGGCCCACTGGTATCCGGCCGTGATCGAGGCCAACCACTCGGCAACTCCACTTCTCCTGTTGAGCGCCGACCGCCCACCAGAGTTGCAGGAGTGCGGCGCCAACCAGACCACCGACCAGAAGCATCTATTTGGACACCAGGTACGGGCTTTTTTTGATCCGGGCCCGGCCCGCACCGGGCCGGAAGCCCTAAAGCAGATAAGGGATCTGGGGGTAGAGGCCGTACATCAGTCCATTGGGCAAAACCCGGGACCGGTACATATCAATCTGCCCCTACGGGAACCACTGATCCCGGAATCCATACCACCAGCCAAGACCGGCAGTAATACAATAACCGCACCCAGGTCACGGCAGAAATCGAACCAGGAACAGATAGGACGCATCCTGGAGACAGTATCCCTGGGTCCCGGAATGATCATCTGCGGACCATCCACACCGGAGGGTGATTTTCACCCGGCGGTGGCCGAGCTGGCTCGACGTATGGATGTCCCTCTACTGGCCGACCCCCTGAGCGACCTGCGCTTTGGCGCCCATGGCCAATCCAATATCATCTGCCGCTATGACACATTCCTGCGCAACCGCAGATTTACCAGCCAGAACAGGCCGGAATGGGTCCTGCGCTTTGGCGCCATCCCGGTCTCCAAGAGTCTGCTGCACTATCTGGAGGCCAGCAAACCCACAACCATTCTGTGTGCGCCACGCGGCGACTGGCCGGACCCACTGCATCAAACCAAAGAGATGGTCCGCACCGACCCGCTGGAGCTGTGTAACCAGCTCATGGAACGGGTAGAGACCCCGGTCCAGGATGGCTGGCTGCAACTACTTCAACAGGAGGAGCAGCGGGTCCGGGATACCCGCCTGAACTCTGCCGGTGATGCACCCAATGAACAACAGATAATAGAGGAGCTTGTTCAGGCCATTCCCGCTGGCAGCACCCTGTTCAGCAGCAACTCCATGCCCATCAGATATCTCGACAGCTGGAGTGGCTCCGACCCCAAACCAATCCGCATCCTGGCCAACCGCGGGGTCAGCGGGATTGATGGCAACATATCCACCCTGCTGGG
>JAAGZL010000437.1 GCA_024206335.1 Gammaproteobacteria bacterium | reverse complement strand
GGAACCCTGGATCTCCAAAAACCCATCCAACACTGAATATGGTCCAAACAGTATAGCAGCCCTTTTTGTTGGACAACACATGCTGGATACAAGGTAACACCTAGATCTACTTTGCAGCGACATACTTGTAGCAGGAGCCGTGATACTTTTCAAATGCTATAGGAGTTCACAGCATATGGGATACATGTTGGATGGAAAGAGAATGGGAGTCCACACAACTTCCACAGGGAACCCTGGATCTCCAAAAACCCACCCAACGTGAATACACTACAAACAGTTTAGCAGCTCTTTTTGTTGAACAACACATGCTGGATACAAGGTAACACCCAGATCTACTTTGCAGTGACATACTTGTAGCAGGAGCACTAATACTTTTCCAAATGCTATAGGAGTTCACAGCATATGGGATACATGTTGGATGGAAAGAGAGTGGGAGTCCACACAACTTCCACATGGAACCCTGGATCTCCAAAACCCATCCAACACTGAATATGGCCCAAACAGTTATAGCACCACTTTTTGTTGGACAACACATGCAAACACATGCTGGATACAAGGTAACACCTGGATCTACTTTGCAGTGACATACTTGTAGCAGGAGCACTAATACTTTTGCAACTGCTATAGGAGTTCACAGCATATGGG
>JAAGZL010000436.1 GCA_024206335.1 Gammaproteobacteria bacterium | reverse complement strand
GCACTTGCCCAACAACCTAGAGGTTGTTGCCCCGCCCGCTGGGCAGCCTTTGGCTGTGCTTTGTATCATTCGACCGTTTGGCGGTCGAATGACTGTCAATACACTGGCTCGCTATGCTCGCGCCTTCGGCCAATGTCTCGACGGCACACCGTGGGCTATCCGCCCACACCGGACCAGCTCGGCGCTGGAGCCGGCCACTTAAGAAAACACACCTAATTCTTGTCGCACGACAAGAGTTAGGTGTGTTTTGCGTTGGGAAGGCAAGCAACCCAAGCCCCTAAAGGGGCAGGGCAGCGATAACACTCGACCCCTTCGGAGCGCTCGCTAACGCTGTTGGCTGGTGCCAATCGCTTGTGCGAGTTTTGAGTATGCTGCTGGTCAGGTTAAAAGCGGGCGGATAGAAAATGGAAGGGGGTAGCGCTGGTGTGTCTACATTTGTTGACACGCAGCCTTATGGGGTGCAGTATACACATACGTATCTACGGAGGTAGAAAATGCAAGCTCACAGTAAAATACAAAAGTGGGGTAATAGTTCGGCTGTGCGTTTACCCGCGAAGCTTCTTGCTGCCGCAGGTATTGATCCTGAATCAGATGTTGATATCCAAGCAGGTGATGGCAGGCTGGTTATTCAGTTGCCAGAACGCTCACAAGAACAGTTATTTGATAAGCTTTTAGCTGAAGTGCCAGATGCTAAAGAAGTTCTGGCAACGGTGCAGGCGGGGTTAACTAGGGCAATTGCTACAACTGATAAGTCGGTCTTGAGTGTTGAGCGCTTGTGCCGTGAATTGAACAAAAAAACGGGGTGACTGGAATGGGGCTCGGTAGTGAGTTTCTTAATATTCTAAAAGATACTGTAAGGCTGACGGATGCTGTTGAGCGTCTTAATGCAGCATCGTCAAAACTTCAAGAGGAAGTGGCTACCATAGACAGGCGTGTGGTTAGGCTGGAAACGATGGTCGAAATCGCGGCCTCTCAAAGTGAGAAGCGACTGCCAGAAGGCTAAGTAGCTGTCACAAAATAACTTGAGCTTCTTGTGGCTTAACGTTTCCCGGTTTAATTGTATAATTCCATTCCCCATGAAATTTATTTTTACTTATCCTTAGATTTTCCATTTCGTAATCTGTTACTTTCTTTCCTTT
>JAAGZL010000037.1 GCA_024206335.1 Gammaproteobacteria bacterium | reverse complement strand
TATAGAGTACGCCGACAACTTCAGTTACACCGACCCGGTCGATGGTAGCCTGTCAGAAAACCAGGGTATACGCATAGGTTTTACCAATGGCGCCAGAATCATATTCCGTCTCTCCGGAACCGGCACTGAGGGAGCCACCCTACGCATCTACCTGGAGTTATATGAGCCAGACCCGGAAAAACAGCTACTGGAGACGGCCGAGGTAATTAAGCCATTAGAGGCCATAGCGCAGCAACTGGCGCAGATTGCGCAGCGCACCGGCAGAGACAGACCTAGCGTAATCACCTAGCTAGAGTGGGTCAGAGTAAATTCACCCATAACTTATACCTGACCACTAAGGCAGTGACTGCGCGTTTATAAAACCGTCAATCCAGGCTGGCAGCGCCTTGTGTTGAGAGCGCTTCATCTTGGTTAGTGCATCTGCACAACGCCTTGTTATCTCCTCAGATACGTTTTTCTGCATCCACCATCCGCCGGTCTCAACCTCATCAGTGACAGCGACGATACTCAAGTCGTTGAGCTCTTTCCATCGGTGCGCGAGTGGCTCTGCAATAGCAGCCACAAAGACATCGCCATGAAGCAACATACTCATGACTCCTATGTGATTGCCAACAAAAAAGAAGGTATCCATACCCTCGTGCACCCCTGCACTATTCAGCAGTTTTAAGGGTAGATGGTGGCCAGACCATGAACCTTTACCAACAAAGGCAATACGCTCTCCTTGCAGTGTCTTCAGATTGTTTATGCCAGTTGAGCCACGCACCACAATTGCCCCGCGTACTATTTGTTTGCCATTCAGTGTTTTTGCCTGGGCGATGAGTCGGTGGTTAGGGAGACTGCTGCGTACCAGTGAGATCGGGTGTGGGTTGAACAATAGCTGTGGAGCGTTGCCACTCCTGCTGTCATGCAGGACTGCAGGGCATCCATTCTTCGCTAGGATTGAGAGCAGGTTGTTTGAATGACGTTTACCGCTCCTGCCTCCATCATCGTGATTGATTGCCAGGGTAACAAATGCAGATTCGGTGGCTGCGTGGCTTAGTGTTGAAAACATGAAAGTGAAAACAAGAAAGCTAGCTGTTAAGAGGTGTATCTTCATTTTAATGATGCTTGTATGATGTGGTATGGTGCAACATATAGTCAGTTTTTCATTGTACATAAAAAACACACCCCAGAGTAGAGTTCAGTGTTTTGTTTGATGTAATGAAATGGCAGTTTGGTTTACCAAGGAGCAGTATCGTGGTCTTGATAAGAATGCCCACTGTGTATTCGCTAAATGCGCCTTGGTAAATCTTGTTATTGGCGAATGAGCATTTATAGGCTGTTTGACAAATGGGTTGCGCCTGCAATCTCCATGAAATGGCCAAAATTGAAGCTAAATCAGGTATAGAACAAGACTGTTATTGAAATTATTATTGAGTATGGATGCCTAATTAAAGCAAACGAAAATCAATGTTTCAGACCATCCCCAATCAATAAACTTTTAGAGGTAAAGTTTTGAGTACAAAGCCATGACTCAACGGGACATGTTTCCACGCCCTTTGCAGTACCTGATCGCTATAGCTGAACATGGAAGCTATACGCGTGCAGCCGAAGCCCTTTTTGTCTCTCAGCCAACCTTATCTCAGCAAATCAAACAACTAGAAGAGTCACTGCAATTGCCCCTCATAGATCGCTCCGGTCGAAGCATCAAGCTGACTGATGCGGGTAAAATTTACGTCCACCATGCTCGTCGATCCAGAGCCGAATTGGATTCAGGAGCAAGAGCAATCAATGACGTGAGAAACCTAAGCCGTGGTTCTCTGCGCCTGGGATGGACTCCAATTACCGATTTTCTTACCTGCTCAATACTAGGAAAATATAACAAGCTCTATCCAGGCATAACCATGACCACACTAGAGATGCCTGCAGATGACATTGAATTAGCAGTGGCCGAGAATCGGATTGATTTTGGAATAGTCTTTAGAAAACCGACGTCATCAAGATCAAGTGATATTGATGCGCACACACTATTCAAAGAGTCGTTCTGTCTGGCAATTGGCAACTCTCATCCACGTACCGGTCAGCGTGAGAGGATGAGTGCACAGGAGTTGGGTCGAGAATCACTGGTTCTGCTAAATAGTAATTTTGCATTTCGACAGCAGATAGAACACTATTTTAGCGACCAGGCTATAACGCCTAAAATCGCAATTGAATCAGACTCGCTTAGTGTAATCATACAGTTAATCCAGACCGGGCCACTTGCAACTATTCTGCCTAAGAGCATTGCCTACACACAGTCCGGGGTCAATCTCATCGTGCTTGCCCCAAGCATACCCCATCAGGAGATCACTGTGATCTGCCGTAAAGATGGCTATAAAAGCCCAGCCTGCCAGGCATTTTCAAAACTGATGTCAGAGTGGGCTACAAGTAATTCCCTGGGCTAGGGATCCAAAAATTCAAGCAACTACCCGATTTTCCTCTCAATCCATCCAGCCAGACTAGAGCCGCACTATCATAGCCACAGCCTATTGACCATAGGGTACCTTCATAGCCAACACCTATGAGCCCAATAGCAACAAAGTATTGGAATGTTGTGATATCTCTGCCTAAAGTGTGATTAGGCTATGTGAATGTTCTATAAATAGAGTTAATAACCGCCTGCTTGATGAACACTCAGCATAACAGCTAGCTTCTTAAAATAAGATTTCGTGAAACAAGGAGTCCATATGTCAACATCTACCAGAGATAAAGTGATGCAACACTTGAACATTGTCGGTCATCTGCAGCCGGCTCTGCACGAAGAGACGCACGCGCCTGCCCCAGACCAGATTGACAATGCCCACTACAGAGCATATACGCGAATGGCGCATGATGTTGGTGGGGAGCCTGATGTACCGATCCGTTGGGAAGAAAAGGAAGAGGAGGTGTGGGAGCACAACACCTTCGTTACCTGTGAATGTCTGGCCTGGCGTGGAGTATGGAATGCTGAAGAGAGGAGACGTCGGCAAAATGTCGATGTTGGCCAGACACAGTATCTGGGGCTTCCTTACTACGGACGCTGGTTGTTAACAGCAGCCAGAATACTGGTAGACAAGCAGTACGTCACTGTGAGTGAACTTTCTAACAAAATGGATGAGGTTAAAAAACGCTATGAGTAAACCACATTACGATAGAGAGCACCATGTCAAAAAGGCGACTGGTATAGGCGACCCACAGTGTTTCAAAGGTGAGGCTGGGCCAGCAAAATTCAAGGTAGGTGATAGGGTTCGGGTTAAGGACCTGCCGGATATCTTTTATAACCGCTGCCAAGTTTATACGAGGGGTGCAACCGCCACTGTAGTAGAACTGGTCTATGAAAGCCCTCCTGCTGAAGATGAGGCTTGGGATAACTGTGAAAATCCTGAATGGTTTTACAGCCTTGTGTTCAAACAGAAGGATCTCTGGCCAGATTATTCAGACACATTTGCAAACGACACACTAGAGACCGAGCTATCAGAACGTTGGTTGGAGCCAGCTTGATCCATCTTCAAAGAACGGATGCTTAGGTAGATGTTATACAGCTCAGAATCAGAGAGGAAACAATATGAGTGATCAACACGAAGAGTTACACCAACCTGCAGCAATGGTTGATGAAGTAAGTGAATTCGAGGTTCTTGAACTTGCTGTTCGTGAACTATGTATTGAGAAAGGCCTTTTTAGTGCAGATGACCATCGGCGCTGGACAGAATATATGCACACCTTGGGACCAGCGCCTGCGGCACATCTTGTCGCCAAAGCCTGGTTAGATCCAGAATTTAAAAAAACTGCTGTAACCGACGGCGTTAAAGCGAGTCTGGATGTTGGAATTGACTGGGTTAACAGCATGCCGACCAACTTCGGTACACCGAGCGACTACTGCAACCTGCGAGTCCTTGAGGATACTCCAACATTGAAGCATGTAGTTGTCTGCACACTGTGTTCATGCTATCCAAGACCAATCCTGGGTCAATCTCCCGAATGGTACCGGACCCCGAACTACCGCCGTCGTATCGTGCGTTGGCCGAGACAAGTACTGGCAGAGTTTGGTCTGCAACTTTCAGCAGACATAGAGGTGAGGGTTGAAGACTCTAACCAGAAGTCACGCTTCATAGTGATGCCTGTACGTCCTGAAGGCACAGAGGGTTGGACCGAAGATCAACTGGCGGAGATTGTAACCAGAGACTGCTTGATTGGTGTGGCGGTGCCACAGGTCGGCAAAACTGAAAATGACAAACGCCCAGTTCGTCCGGCGGTAAATCCTTATAAGCATTAGGAAATATATCATGTCGGATTATTCAGAACTAGATAAGGAGATGCTGAGCCGCAATTTAGATGCAGCACAGATTGAGACCCTTGAAAAAGTCAAGCAAGAGGGGCGGGTTTGGGACGATCTGAGTGAGGAGTACGGTGTAGACAATCCAGATCCGCCCTGGCGTATTGATCTTGAGAGTACTTGTGATGCGCTTGCTGACGGTTACTGGAATACCTCAAATGTTTGCAAACCAGAAACTGAACGTACTCCAGAAAATGAAGCTAATCTTGATGCGCTAGAGCGGCGCTGGGAAGAGGATCAACTGGTTAGTGAGCGTTATGCCGATGTCCCCTTTCCAGAAAGACAGCTGTTAGCACTAGCGCATTCAATGATTCGGCGTGGATTAATAAGCGAAGAAGACCTGGCGGAAAAAATGAAGTTAGTTGATAAACGCCTGAATATGATCGATTAGGCTAATCAGTTTCTATATTAATGGGGAGTTAGATGGATGGCGGCTTTACGTGGTGTAAACATAAGTATTAAAGATTTAACGCACCGATATAATCCTAAGTGCCCACTTACTTTTGATAAGGTAAATATAGAAGCGGAGCCTGGTGAGTCACTCATTATCATTGGTCGATCTGGCTGTGGGAAATCAACCCTACTCCATATCGTTGCAGGTCTGCTGAAGACAACCAGTGGAACTCTGCATCTAAATAACGAAGCGGTCCAGGGCCCCTCCCCACGCTGGGTAATGATGTTTCAAGCACCACACCTCTTCCCCTGGATGACCGTGGAACGTAACGTAGGAGTTGGTCTATACTTTGCAGGTTGGTCCAAGGCAAAGGCGAAGGAGCGTGTTGATGAGGCAATTAGTCTGGTCGGCCTTGAGGAGTACGCACTAAAGAATACTCAGGACCTTTCTGGTGGGCAGCAGCAACGCGTAGCCCTTGCTCGGTCTCTGGTGATGGAGCCGGAATTGCTTCTATTGGATGAGCCGTTCTCGGCACTTGATGCCTTTACCCGAACGGCTCTACAAAAAGATGTACGTTCAATAGCTAAGAAAATGGGCTTTAACCTGTTGATGGTTACCCACGATATCGACGAGGCTGTGTTGATGGCTGATCGAGCTCTTATCATGGCGGGTTCCCCCGGCAAGATTATGCACGACATCAATATCGATATACCTGATCCTCGAGACCGCGCTGATCCAGAAGTACAGAGAATGCGCAAAGACCTGATGCAGTCTTTTCACGAAGCATCACACGCCCCAATGGACAGCTCATCAAATACACAAATGAGTAGTTCTGGATAACGTGACTGCCCCATAAACTAGTTTGGTATGAATCAACCACTTATTGAGAGGAAGCAGATATGACTGATATGAAAAAAATCTACGGACTGCATGGTGATGGAATAGAAGATCCCAATCTGGTTATGGACTATGACCCGCTTTTTAAAGATGTACTGGGTTCTGGTATAAATCGCCGTGACCTTCTGAAAATTGCCGGTGCAGCCGCCCTGGCCAGTGCAGTGCCTCTACCCAGCTTTGCAAAAGAGAAGAAATGGGATCCAGTGGTTCGTATGGGTTATATACCTATCACTGATGCAGCAGCGCTGCTAACAGCACATGAAATGGGCTTCCTGAAGAATCATGGAATTGACTCGGTACGTCCTACACTTATCCGTGGCTGGTCGCCTCTGGTTGAGGCATTTTCATCGCACCGTTTTAACCTTACCCATCTACTTGCGCCTATTCCTGTAGCGATGCGTTATAACGCTAATTTTCCAGTAAAAATCACTGCATGGGACCACACCAATGGCTCAGGTGTCGTTGTAGGGAAGAGTACAGGGATCAACACTGTAAAGGATCTTGGCGGTAAGCAGTTCGCAGTTCCTTACTGGTACTCGAATCACAACATTATTTCACAAAAAATGATGCGGGCAGCAGGAATTACACCGGTAATTCGTCCTCAGGATGCAAAACTTGCAGACAATGAATGCAACATCATCGTCCTGCCACCACCCTCTATGCCGCCGGCACTTGCCGCGAAATCAATTGATGCCTACTGTGTAGCTGAGCCGTTCTGCGCCTTGGGCGAACTTAAGGCTGGAGGAAAAATGTTGCGCTTTACCGGTGATGTCTGGAAAGGCCACCCTTGCTGCGTTGTAGTTATGCATGAGGCAGACACTATGGATCCTGAGCGCGCAGCCTGGGCGCAGGGTGTACACAACGCCATCATCGAGGCGCAAATATACATCAGTGAGAACAGAGAGAAGATGGCCGAGATACTCTCCCGCGATGGCAAGAAGTATTACCCATTTCCAAAGGCGGTGGTCAAGCGTGCATTAATGAAATACGACCCGGCATACTACAAAAACCCTCACGCAATTCAACATGCCGAGTGGGGACAGGAGCGCGTAGGTTTCCAGGCCTGGCCATACCCATCAGCCACTGAGCTTAATGTGAACTATTTAAAAGATACAGTGTTGACAGGCGATACAAAATTCCTGGAAAAACTTGACGCTAAGCATGTGGTGAAGGACTTGGTAAACTACGACTTTGTCAAAAAAGCACTCGAAGCAAATCCTAAATGGAAAAATGACTCAAGTGTCCCGCAGTCAGGCGATCCATACACACGTGAAGAACTGTTTGTAATCTGATGAGTAACGATAATTCAGAACATGTGGGTGGAATTAACTCGCTGGGTCGGCCCATTTTTAACTGGTTTGCCGGCCTGGCTATTCTGTTCTCTCTCTGGTGGCTGGGTGGTTTCTACCTTGAGAGTAATCCAGATACCGCTAACTTTGCAGACTTTGGACCTATACCTACCTTCAAGGCATATCCTGGCCTATGGAGTGACGGGACTATCCCCAGTGCCATGATGTCCAGTGGGTATCGGTTGGCTTGTGCTCTTTCTATTGCCATCTCTTGCGGTATCCCGATCGGTATTCTTCTGGGGCGCAGCAAGGTATTTAAAGAGTTGAGTAACTCTCCTTTCCAGCTACTCCGCATGGTCAGCCCGCTCTCTTGGGAACCGATAGCAGTGATTGTGTTCCTGTCGTGGGATCAAGCGATCATCTTCCTACTCTCGATCGCCTCAGTATGGCCGGTTGCGTTTGCCACTGCGGCAGGCCTTGCCAAGGTGGATCCTGCCTGGTTTAGAGTTTCTAAGAACCTTGGGGCAAGTCACTGGCATACCCTTACCCAGATTATATTGCCAGCGATCGCTTTCGATATTATGACTGGAATCAGGGCTGCCTTGGGTGTTGCTTGGATTGTACTTGTACCGGCTGAATTTCTTGGTGTAACGTCTGGTCTCGGCTTTTCAATTGCGGATGCCAGAGAGACTCTGTCCTACGACCATCTCACCGCAATGGTTCTAGTTATCGGTGTCATTGGATATATCTTAGATAGTATTTGTGGCTTTATTATCAAAAATTACTGTTGGCACCGCGCTCAATGAAGACTTGCTTGATAGATATGCCTACCTTGGTCAGTCTGGAGATTATATTGCGCAGTCGCACATTGTAGTTATAAAAATGTGCTCTGGGTCGTCCTGATGCAAGCCGGCTTCCTGTTTCACTAGTGACCCCTCCCCTGATGGGTGCTTGGCACCCTGAAGGGGCATCACTTTAGGAAAACAAACATGTGTTCGTTTAACTTGGTAAAATTTGGACTAACATTTTAGGGATTATTTCATGCAATATCTCAGGGCAACAAAACACCGTTGTGAACTGTCAGTGATGGCTTGTAGATTTTCAGGACACTTGGAAACTAATTATGTCTAGAGAAATTCATATCGTTTGTGTTTCTGGTACACGTGAAAAGCTGCAGATGGCAGCGATGATTGCGTCCGTTGGAGCAGCAAGCGGCGATTCAGTTACCGTATTCTTTTCCATGAATGCCCTGACATATTTTATCAAGGGCCATGATGAAGACGCCCCGGTAGAAGGCGAATTCGGTTCAATGCTGGGAAATATGGGAGTGCCGTCGTTCAAGAAGCTTTTTCAACAAGCGGCTGAGCTTGGCGATGCACAACTTCTACCATGCTCTATGGCACTTGACCTTATGGATATCACGGAAGATGACCTGGAGCCTGAGTTTGGTGTCTCTACGGGACTAACGAAATTTTTAATGGATGCAGAGGGTGCTCAACTGCTCACATTTTAAGTGAAGACAAAACAATATTTAGATAACTGTACCGGAGTATTGGCTTATGAGTGAACACAAGATCATCGATGCATGTAACACATACTGCCCTGGGCCTCTTATGGAGCTCATTACTTACATGAAGCAGGCAAATGTAGGTGATGTTCTGGAGCTTCTATCCACTGACAAAGGTACGGCCTCTGATGTCCCTGAATGGGTCAATAAGATTGGGCATGAAATGGTCAGCAGCGAAATAATTGATGATATTTGGCATATCAAGGTTCGCAAGGCCAAATAAAATATATGCTCTTTTGTAGGCGAGCCACGCTTGACCCGCAGTCAGCAACGTTCAGAAATTTTGGAATAGGAGAATACTAATGAGAATTTTGATTGTTGGTGGTGGTACCGGTGGTACTATTGTAGCCAATAACCTTGCGCGGCGACTTACACCTGAAATACGTGCGCGTGAGGTAAAAATCACCATGTTATCTGCCTCCGACAAGCACATGTACCAACCTGGTTTACTGTACGTTGCTTTTGGACAAATGATGCCTGATGAACTATATCGAGACCAGGCAACCCTACTTGAAACCAGCGTGGATTTTCATGTAGATCCAGTAATTAAATTCAATCTGGATAGAAAGCAGGTGGAGACTAAAAGTGGCAGGACGTATAGCTATGATGTCCTAGTTATAGCTACAGGTTCACGTGAGATGCCTAAAAAGATCCCCGGGTTGGATGAGGGTTCTGATAGCTTTTACACAGAGGATGGTGCGGTCAAGTTATTTAAGAAATTACGGGAATTCAAGGGCGGAAAGGTTGGAATTGTGGTAGGAGTACCACATAAGTGCCCAATCGCACCGGTTGAATTCACCTATGCATTACATGACTATTTCACGGCTCGTGGCATACGGGATAAGGTAGAGATTAAGTACCACTATCCGATTAACCGCATTCACAGTATTGAGAATGTGGCAAAGTGGGCAGAACCAGAGTTCGAACGGATGGGTATAGAGTGTGAGACACTGTTCAACGTCGAGGAGGTTGATGCTGAAAACAAGATAGTGAAAAGCATGGAAGGTTCAGAATACCAGTATGATCTACTGGTTTCGATTCCTGAGCATCACGGTATGGAAGTTATTGAGAGCAACGAGATGGGGCAGGATGGCTGGATTCCTACCGACCGCCATCAACTCACCATGGAGGGTTATGATGATGTCTATGTAGTTGGTGACACAACCAACCTACCAGTGAGCAAAACTGGCTCTGCAGCACACTTTGAAGCCGAAGTAATCTCAGAGAATATTGCTTCTATCATAAAAATTGGTACACCGGTAAGTGAGTATGACGGCAAAGTCTACTGTTTTATTGAGGCAGGTCGAGATAAAGCGACCTATGCCATGTTTGACTATCAAAACCCACCTGACCTTAAGTCCGCAAATAAGGCGATGCACTGGTTCAAAATGTCTTACAACAAGATGTACTGGTCCAGCGTTCGCGGACTACTCTGAGGAGCTACACTATAATGACTAACCAGACAGAGATCACCCCTGAAACAGCAGATAACAACAATCTGGAAGGGCTAACGGAACTCGCTAGTATTGTTGCTGCGGCTCAGGATGCCATGACAGATGATATGGTCAGCCGGTTAGCCGGTACTTTCAGCGAAGGTATTACCTTGCTTGACCGTCTTACGCGCAACGAGGGGCTACTACACCTGTTGCAGGAAATTGATAGACCTGAAAACCGGCAGTTCCTTATCAGCATGTCTAACGCCTTCACTGAAGCGAGTCGCGAACTTCCCTCTGCACCCCCAGCCAAAGGCGGCTTAGTCGAATTGGTCCGGCTAGCTTCTCAGCCAGGAGTGCAGGAGGGGCTTAAATTGGTCTCCCTGATCTGCAAGCATCTGAGCAGGGATTTGCGTCAACTGCACCGGCGCGGGTTGTAAGATAGGGTGTATCTAGCAGCCTAATAATTTACGGCAAATACATTGCCATTTGATATTCAGGGTAAGATAGGCAATCGGTGTTGTGCCCTTATTTGACAGGATAAGAGATATGTCAGCTCGTGACCCTCACCGATTTACAAATGAACTTGATAATACGGCAATTGAACGACTTATAACTAGGCTTGAGAGCCGAGCCAAGGACGCAGTATTTGCTCAATTACTGGATAAATATATAGCAAAACTTGAACTACCAACTGCGAACATGGTACTTGAGGTCGGTTGTGGCACCGGCGCAGTGTCTCGACACTTGGCCCAACGTAGTGAGTTTACAGGCAAGGCAATTGGGGTCGATCAATGTAGACAATTCATTGATACGGCAAACAAGCTAGCACTGGATGAAGCAATCAATGAGCAGGTTGAATTTAGATTGGGTGATGCTCATAATCTAAATTTCCCACCTGCTACCTTTGATGTGGTTATCGCACATACGTTGATTAGTCATGTCACTGAACCGGAAGTAGTTCTCAGGGAAATGGCTAACGTGGTACGCCCGGGTGGGTCTATAGTCATTTTTGATGGTGACTACGCTTCTCTTACTTACTCTCATCCTGATCATGCCTTCGGGTATCGAATGGATACAGCCCTGGCAGTTGCAACATTCAATAATCCAAGGGTAATGCGGGAGTTGCCACGGGTATTACCAGGACTTGGCCTGAAAGTTAAGGAGGCATGGGGCGATGCTGTGGTTGAAATCGGTAGTGGAAGTTACTTTAAGTCATTTGCTGAGGCATATGTACCATATGTCATAAAATCTGGCATGATAGCAGAGAGAGAAGTTGACGACTGGCTAGAACTGCAGAAACAGTCAATGGATGAGGATACATTTTTTGCCTCCTGCAATTACTATACCTACATAGTGTGTCGTGACTGAAAAGCATCGAGCCCCAACATAACTATGGGGGGCCCAGATTCACTCACTGGTTCAACCGAGTCAAATCAATTTACCCTGCACCGTTGGAACAACGTACCCGCCCACGTTAACAGTGTGCAAACCATTTTTAGTCTGTGCACGAAGCTTGATCAGGGACGGACGTCTGACCTCATAACCCTGCTCGATATTTAAAGATAGATCGGAGCCTAGTAGATAATCATGCTCCAATAGATAGGCACCAAGAAAAGCAGCACCATTACCTGTCGCCGGGTCCTCACGAACACCGTGAGCCTCAAAGAAAAAACGCGCACACAGATCATTCTGTGGCTGTTGGGTCTGGTTGCAAAAAAGATAGGTTAGGGGTGGAAAGCCCGCGCTAGCTAGAGTAGCAAACTCCTCCAGATTTAGCCTGCTCCTTCGGAGCGCATCAATACTACTCAGTGGTACAACCATGGCCGAGGTTCCGGCAGAGACCATCTGTACTGGTGATCTGGTATCGATATCCTGCGGCAATAAACCAAGCGCTGTCGCCACAGATTCGCGATTAGCTGTTGCGCCGAGAGTCATCTTCGGTGCTAGAAACCAGGCAAGTTCTCTGCCATTACTTGAGCTCTCGAAGGTAACCGGGACTTGACCCACAGCCAGATTGAGTAGTACCTGGGTACTTGGTTCAGGACAAACGTGATGACGCAGGACCCATGCAGTGCCGAGGATCGGGTGTCCGGTGAAGGCTATTTCTCGTGCCGGAGTGAAGATGCGCACACGATACCCCCCATTATCCTCAGGTATGGAAGTCAGAAAGGTGGTTTCTGAAAAATTCATCTCTGCTGCAAATTGCTGCATCATTTCGTCGGACATGGGTTTAGTACTAACAACAACTGCCAACTGGTTCCCGGCGTATGGTCGCTCTGAAAATACATCAACCATATATAATTGGTGTGCGGTGTTCATATGTATACCCTTGACCATCAATACTCTAGTTTAACAAATATGTTATATACCCATCTTTCAGCCTCACATAACTGGAGACGTGGTTATGCGTATTTCTCTATTTTGAGCCTGTATCAGGGGCTTCTTGTTAATTGTTAGTGCATAAATTTCAAAAGACAAGTGCTTTCTATTGCTGCTTAGGTCTCACCCACTACATACATCTACATCAAGTCACGTTCCTATCGCTATTGCCAGCCTGCTAACGCCCTAACAGTTAGGTGTTTTTAGTCATTTTATTAGAGGATACAACCTCAAAATCCTATTCAATATCACAATACAGGATGGTGTGTTGCAACCGCTGCCAGCCAAGGAGAGCGAAGCGAAGGCTGGTAGACCCCGGTAGCCGTGAGGCCGCACTGCTTACCCGGCGTGCGTAGCGCCAGAGGGGAAGCAAAGTAGGCATCTGAACACGGCGTCAAGTCATCTCGGGAGCTG
>JAAGZL010000435.1 GCA_024206335.1 Gammaproteobacteria bacterium | reverse complement strand
GTAGAGCTACTGATTGGATGCGGGGGCTTCACCGCCTACCAATTCCTGATAAACTCCGAATGCTATAAAATGATTTGCAGCAGTGAGGGCATGGGTGCTAAGGTCCATGTCCGAGAGGGAAAGAACCCAGACCATCAGCTAAGGTCCCAAAATATATGTTAAGTTGAATAAACGAGGTGAAACTGCTTAGACAGCTAGGATGTTGGCTTGGAAGCAGCCATTCATTTAAAGAGTGCGTAACAGCTCACTAGTCGAGCGGTTTTGCATGGATAATAATCGGGCATAAACATATTACCGAAGCTATGGATTTGTATTATATACAAGTGGTAGGGGAGCATTGTAACCTGCGTAGAAGGTGTGCTGTAAGGCATGCTGGAGTGGTTACAAAAGAAAATGTAGGCATAAGTAACGATAAAGGGGGCGAGAAACCCCCTCACCGAAAGACTAAGGTTTCCTCAGCGATGCTAATCAGCTGAGGGTTAGTCGGGTCCTAAGGCGAATCCGAAGGGAGTAGTCGATGGATAACAGGTTAATATTCCTGTACTTCTTATAATTGCGATGGGGTGACGGAGTATTGAAAGCACCGCGAACTGACGGAATAGTTCGTTAAAGTATGTAGCTATAGAACCAGATTAAGAGTTAGGTTTTGGCAAAGTACGATAGTACCACAAAGCTTCGGCAGCGTGGATAGTGTGCCTAAAAGCTTCCAAGAAAAACCTCTAAGCTTCAGATTATAAGAACCCGTACCGTAAACCGACACAGGTAGTTGGGATGAGAATTCTAAGGTGCTCGAGAGATTCATGGCTAAGGAACTAGGCAAAATAGACCCGTAACTTCGGGAGAAGGGTCGCCACGCTTTACGGCGTGGCCGCAGTGAAAAGGTCCAGGCGACTGTTTATCAAAAACACAGGGCTTTGCTAAATTGAAAGATGATGTATAAGGCCTGACACCTGCCCGGTGCTGGAAGGTTAAGTGGAGGGT
>JAAGZL010000434.1 GCA_024206335.1 Gammaproteobacteria bacterium | reverse complement strand
TGGCCCTCGGACCATTTCCATGACTAGCTTCACCTGTAACTACTACTGCTGTTATATTCCTGCTTCATATATGTTATAAGGCTTACTGCTATATTCCTGCTTGCTATATGTTATAAGGTATATCTTACATGTGCTAATAGATCTTACTTGTTATATACTATATGGTTGTCCACATTCCTGCTACTGGTACTAATAGGATTCATACATATATACTTGTCTTGGTTAACTGTTGGTCACTGTAATCTCTAGGTATATCCTACATATGTACTAATAGATCTTACTAGTTGCTCTACTGATGAAAAGGCTTCCACTACTGTGGGCCTGAAGTATATGGTTAAAGCTAAACCACTGGCTGCTTGTACTATGAATGAAGTTAATACTAATCCTCCAAAACAATAGAATATATTTACATGTGCTGGTACATACTTGGATAGTATATCGTCACCAACTGTTTGTACTTGGAATCTCTCTTCACACCAATCATATATGAATCCTACTAAATGTCTTACCAAATGGACTAGTCCAATGAACCTCCTAATGAATACTACTAAATGTAACGCACAACATCGCTTGCTTCCTATACACTCCAATACCTATCTGGATCACCAACATAACACTTCAATCTTATAGCAAAACACTTAC
>JAAGZL010000433.1 GCA_024206335.1 Gammaproteobacteria bacterium | reverse complement strand
GAGGAAGAGGAGAAGGATGATCTCTGTAAAGGCTGCCCTGTCTGGTCGGTAACCAAGAAATCGCTCAATCTCGTGGTCAAGGATGCCCCTCTTTGGTACAACTCACCAGTTGGCCCCAATGTCAGCATACGGTTAGTCCACAAAAGCAAATCGATTGCGCACAATGGCAGTTATGAATTCAGGAATACCGACCCGGTGTTGCGTGCCTTTGTCGAGGATTCAGAACTATTCGGCAACCGCTGGAGTTTCAACTACACCAGCGGCATTTTAATCACCGCCACCGAAGCCATCGTGTTGATGCCAAGCGGTAAAACCGAAGCCTATAACTTGAATGGCAGCTCCCCCGGTGAATTAACTCCGGTCAACAAGGATGCGCTGCACCGGCTCTATCGCGACAGTGTCGAGCAGTATCGCCTGGTTAAGCGCAATGGCGCGGTCATGGAATATGGTTTTGCCCAATCAACCGACAAAATCTATCTGACGCGCTCCACCGATCTCAACGGCGATAGCCTCGAATTTGGCTATAACGCAAACGGGTTATTAGGCACCATTACCGATGCACTG
>JAAGZL010000432.1 GCA_024206335.1 Gammaproteobacteria bacterium | reverse complement strand
CTGAGGGATCCCCACGAATTTAGCATGTAATCTTGCTCATGCAAGCTTCAGCGGTGAGTTCATCAAGCCAGCGGATCGTCTTTTTCCACTGATGCAGGGTAAATCGCATTGAGGTGTTAAAAGCTCTCAAGCCAAGAAAGTGAAAGGATAGTACGGATTTTGTTTCGGTATTTGCCTGAAAGCGTCGATGCTTGTTACTGACAACTAATAGCATGCCCAACAGTACAGCCACTAACGAAGCCAGTGTGGTAAGCAAGACCAGAACAGTAATGCGTGTCTTGGTTGTGCTGCGATTATTTTCATACCCCAGACCAAAGCGCGTGCTTTTCATATCCCGAAAGCCTTCTTCTATTTGCATGCGCTGGCGATAAATATCGATGACTTGTTTAGATAAGTGACGATGGTAGGGCAATGACGTCGCCAGTAGCCACGGATCTCTTGCGCCATCAGCATATTTCAATGAATTGGTATCCCGTTGGCGCGAGCCATTGGCATTAAACGCTCGTCGACCTTTCGCTTTCTCTTTAACCAACACCAAGGTACAGGCAAAAGGTCGTGACTTGACGATAAGCGCGTTATCAAATCGCTTGGGCCGTGTTGTAGCCTTTAGATAAAGCTCAGCGATAGATTGCCATTCATTACCGCCATCCAGCGAATATAAATGTGGCTTTCGCACACGTCCGACAATATGCCATCTCAATGCCTGCACTTCACGAAACCACGGCGATTTGTAGCCCGCATCAGTGACAATAATGGGCTGGCAGGTATCCGGTAAGAGCGTGTGCAATATCTCTAAAAAGTCTCTATGTGTAGTCGCTTTTGCACTGGCTTTTCTATCATGCACTTCCTGATAAAGGGTAATAGGCCGCCCTTTAACGACAATTGCGGCGCGAAGTAAAAAGTGCTTTTTGCACTTATCCAAATCTGACCAGTCAACGGCAATGACAGGATGTTTACAGGTACAAAATAACCGGCAAATCATTGCATAGATAAACGGTACTTCACGCTGGAGGTGACCATTAGATAACAGCCGGTCAGCCCGCTTAATACGGTGTTTCTCATAGGCATTGGAACGGATACCGCGCCCCATACTGGTCACAGTGGCCGAACCGCTCTCAATCAAGCTTCGCACACAGGCGACAACGGCCTGTTTGCGGGTTTTATGCATTTTATGGCTGACAAAAGAGACAAGATTGTTCAATATAGAGCGTGCATTCATGGTGTTTTCTGTGTTGGTTTTTTTTGGCGAAAGATCTGATCACCAAATGCCATGAATGTTCCCTAACTCTTTGACTTTATT
>JAAGZL010000036.1 GCA_024206335.1 Gammaproteobacteria bacterium | reverse complement strand
TGTTTCTTGCTAGTCAGGTCGGTTTGAGTAAGAATTGTGCAAGTCTCAATGGCTGCAAAATTGCATATAGCACGCTAAGTGTTTCAGGTGCAATTATTGCGGGGCAGCTACTGCTGAGGTAAGGTGAATAGATTCTGCAAGAATAATCTGGGACAGACCACGATTTCCACAATACATAGAAAAACCAAGAACTGGCTCATTTTTGACGTGAACTTTTTGCTGATTTTATTATTAACTTATCCATGTTGATTTAAAGGTTACCAAATAATAATCCATAATGCAGCCTGCCCCGTAAATATGACTGCCTTCCAGGTAATTTAAAAGCCACAAAGGAAAGGTCCGTTAAGTGCCGATTTCGGTAATCAATACCAAGCATCAAAATGTCCGCTTTCGCAAAGCCGACCAAGTGTTTTACATCTACTGCTGGAAAAAGCCCTAGCCCATTTAGCTAATCGTCTTTACTCACAAGCATGGATTTTATGCTGGGCCAGACATTATCCAACAGCCTAGTCTGGGCATCCTGGGTCGGGTGTATTCCATCCGCCTGCATCAGGTTACGGTCTTCGGCCACACCTTCCAGAAAAAACGGCAGGTAGTTCGTACCCTCCTGCTGACTGATATTTTTAAACACCGCATGAAAACGCTCGCCGTAGGCAGGCCCATAGTTTGGCGGCAGCCGCATACCAAGCAGTAACACCCGAGACCCTTGTTGCTGGCAGAGCCGTATCATCTGCTCCAGGTTAGACTGCATCTTATTTAGACTGATACCACGCAGACCATCGTTACCACCCAATTCGATAATCACAATCCCAGGTTGGTATCGATCCAACAGTTTCGGTAACCGGGTCCACGCCCCGCGTGTGGTCTCACCGCTGATGCTGGCATTGGCCAACCGGTGGCCGTGACCGCTGGCAGTGAGTCGTTGTTGCAGCAGGCTGACCCAACCCTGGTCCACATCCATCCCATAGGCGGCACTCAGACTGTCCCCAACCACCAGGATGGATGCACTGGAATAGTTCTGGGCGTAGACGGCAAATCCGGTTAATAATAGGAAAACAAAATGAAGGTATCTATGCATGCTGACAACCCAAACTAAACCTGTGATTGAGGCATCCCATCTGCATAAACAGATTGCAGGCCCCGGCGGTATCCTGACGATACTACGGGATGTGGAGCTGCAAGTGAATGCCGGTGCTGCTGTGGCCATTCTCGGTGCATCCGGCTCTGGCAAGACCACCCTGCTGGGGCTTCTGGCCGGCCTGGACACCCCCACCGGCGGCAGCATAAAACTGTTCGACTCCGATCTCTCCCAGCTGGATGAGGATGGGCGCGCCGCCCTGCGCGCCGGACGGGTGGGTTTTGTATTCCAATCGTTCCAGCTCCTGCCAGGATTGACCGCGTTGGAGAATATCATGCTGGCGGTGGAGCTGGGGGGGGATCTGCCCCAGTCGAAGCAGATCGCCCTGGACACCATCGACAGGGTTGGTCTCAGCGCCCGGGCCGATCACTACCCGGACCAGCTCTCCGGCGGCGAACAGCAGCGGGTCGCCATCGCCCGCGCCTTTGCCGCCAGGCCCGAGATCCTATTTGCGGACGAACCCACCGGCAACCTGGATCAGAATACCGGGGGGCAGATAATCGACCTGATGTTCTCCCTGCAGGAGGCCCACAATACCGCCCTGGTTCTGGTGACCCATGACGTGGAGCTGGCGGATCGCTGTGGCGATCATCTGTTGTTGGATGACGGCGTGCTGAAGGGGCAGCAATGAGCTGGATTGGCCTGCGTTTTTCACTGCGAAGCATCCAGCGTGACTGGAGGGCGGGTGAGCTCAAGGTAATTGCCATCTCACTCATGCTGGCGGTCACCGCCGTAACCACGGTGGGGTTTTTCACCGACCGGGTGGGACGGGCCATGACCCGCCAGGCGTCAGAACTACTGGCGGGCGATCTGGTGATCTCATCGCCCGATGCTATTCGTGGGGAGATAACACAACAAGCAGACCGAGTGGGATTGAACCAGGCCCGCACCCTCTCCTTCCCTAGCGTGGTGCTCCAGGGTGATGCCACCCTGCTGACGGAGGTCAAGGCGGTGAGCCCAGGCTACCCACTGCGCGGGCGTCTGCGCATCACAGACCAACTCTATGGCGAGGCCAACGTTACCGAGAGCATCCCGGCACCGGGCAGTGTATGGGTGGAGCCACGACTTCTGACCCAGCTCTCCATGCAGGTGGGTGACCAGCTGCAACTGGGCAGACTGGCGTTCCGGGTCTCCCGCATACTTGCATATGAGCCGGACCGGGGCAGCAACCTGTTTCAGTTTGCCCCCAGGGTGATGTTGAATGAGGCCGATCTGGAGGCAACCGGGCTGGTGGTCCCGGCCAGCCGGGTATCCCACCACCTGCTGTTGGCCGGCGACCAGGGCCAGGTAGAACGTTTCAGCAGATGGATGCGCAGCCACACCCTGCCCGGCGAGCGCATGCTGGGACTTCAAGACGGCCGACCGGAGATGCGCACCGCATTGGAACGCGCCCAGCAGTTTCTGGGGCTGGCGGCCCTGGTCTCGGTACTCCTGGGCGGTTCTGCCATCGCTGTATCCACCCGCCACTACGCCAGACGCCAATCCGACAATGGGGCCATTATGCGCTGCCTTGGAGCCAGCAGCGCCCTGTTACTCCAGGTGTTCCTCCTGCGCCTGTTGTGGCTGGGGGCCCTGGCCAGCCTGATCGGCTCCGGCCTGGGCTATCTGGCACAGGAGATCCTATCCCATCTGCTGGCCCAGTGGTTTGTACTGGAGCTGCCAGCACCATCCCTCTGGCCCTTGGCCAGCGGCATGATAACCGGCCTGGTGGTGCTGGCCGGTTTTGCCATGCCACCACTCCTACATCTGTGTAGGGTCCCTCCCCTGCGGGTCCTGCGACGGGATCTGGCCCTCAGCTCCCCCTCGTTCTGGAGTGTGGCACTGGTCACCCTGCTGCTGATGCTGGGGCTGATGTGGTGGCAGACCGGAGATATAAAACTGGCGGCCATGGTGGGCGGCGGCGCCATCGCCAGCATAGTGCTGTTGTGGCTGGCGGCGACCGGCCTCATCGCCACCCTGAGACGGGCTGACCGCAGCAGCGGCATGGTCTGGCGCTTCGGCCTTGCCGGTCTCACCCGATGCAGGGGCAGCAGCACCATCCAGATCGTGGCAATCGGCTTGGGCATCATGGCCCTGTTGCTGCTGACCCTGGTACGGGTAGATATACTCCAGGCCTGGGACAAGACCCTGCCACCCGAGACCCCCAACCAGTTTCTGATCAACATCCAACCCCAGGAGCTGGAGCCACTGCGCCGACTGTTTCGGCAGCAGAAGCGAGCGGTCCCGATATTCTATCCCATGATACGCGGCCGACTGGTGGCGGTTAACGACACTGCAATCACACCCGGTTACTACCAGGATGGGCGCGCCCAGCGCCTGGTGTCTCGCGAGTTCAACCTCTCCTGGACCACACAACTACAGGAGGACAACCGCATCACAGCCGGCCAGTGGTGGAGTAAGGGTCAACCACCAACAGCAGAGTTTTCGGTGGAACAGGGGGTGGCAAGAACCCTGGGGCTGAAACTGGGAGACCGGATGCGCTTTCGGGTTGCCGGTAAC
>JAAGZL010000431.1 GCA_024206335.1 Gammaproteobacteria bacterium | reverse complement strand
CAACTAACTTAGCAAAAGGATGTTTGCATTTTCTTGAAAATAAGTTCCTCCCTTTTTCAGCTAACTCTTTATAAAGTGTTGAGAGTTTTAATGCTTTTTCTTGTTCGTTCATTATTCTTTCTCCCACTCATATTTGTATTCGGGCAAAACTTCTAGCACTTCAAAACCACTAACATTGCATAAGCAACCCCCATCCCAATTTAAATCTTGGGATTTATAAATTGTAGGTGCTTTATTACTTTTATTATAAAAATATATTCTGACTAACAATCCGTCAGGCAGCGGATTTCCTATTCCGTTATACCAATTAATATGGTTTTGACGTATACGGCAGAACTTAAAACTACCCCCACCAAGTTCGATATAAGGGTAGTCTATTGCTACTAGTTTGCCAATAGTCCAGTGTACATTGAATCCGTAGAAAAATTCTAAACCAGAAAACTCCATATCAATCGTATTGATGCATTTTGTAAGGTCAATAATTTTCTTTACTGGTTTGGCAACTCTCCACTTTGATAGTGCAGAGACTAAGTTCGGACTCATATCTGTTTTTTCCCATACACCTACAACATTACTTGCTTCAAAGCAAGTTCCTATTTCTGCTAATTCTTTATAAAGTGCT
>JAAGZL010000430.1 GCA_024206335.1 Gammaproteobacteria bacterium | reverse complement strand
TAGACGCCCATTTTCATCACAACGTCCCGCATCAAATATCAAACGCAGCAGCAACATATACCGGCCAGCAGATAGATTTGCATTTTGATTTCTCAGGCGGCAAGAAAGCTAAGATAGAGGTGAGTAACGAACCGTGGAATTTTGCTACCGGTTTCCACGATACCTGGGCTTGGTTTACGTATGGAGAGGCACCCACACAAGAAGGGACATTTGACCCCGTGACCGCAACTTGTACATCAGTTGGGCATAACATGGTTACAGGTGCCGAAATCGCTTGTTTCAATAACATATATCATACCGATTGGCCCTACGCAGGAGGCGGTATTAGATTTGTGATTGTTGATGACGTTAATACATTCCGGTGTGCTCATACTGAAGCAGCGGCATTGCGTGGTGCTGACGTGTTTGATGACACCGACTCTGATTATAATGCAAACTGGCTGCCCAACACAGAGGTCACATTTCTACGATTTAAGCAAACAGCACTAAACACAAAGACACTGGGCGTTAATTATGCAGAGCGCTCTATGGAGGTTTGGGACTTGATTGGTGCAGAAATAGGTGAAGAAAATATGGAGGTTGTTGCTGGT
>JAAGZL010000429.1 GCA_024206335.1 Gammaproteobacteria bacterium | reverse complement strand
CGTCAGCACCACGCAATGCTGCTGCTTCGGTATGAGCGCATCGGAATGTGTCAACATCATCAACAATAACAAATCTAGGACCACCTGACGCATAAGGGTGATCAGTGTGATGTATGTTATTGAAGCAAACGATTTCATCACCTGTAGCCATGTTATGCCCAACTGATGTACAGGTCGCAGTCGTGGGGTCAAAGGTGCCTTCTTGTGCGGGTGTTTCTCCATACACAAACCAAGCCCAAGCGTCGTGGAAGCCGCTGGCCATATTCCATACCTCGTTTCCAACTTCTATCTTAACTTTCTTTCCCGAGAAATCAAAATGCAAAGCTATCTGCTGCCCGATGTACGTTACCGCTGCATCTGTCGCTTGGTGCGGGGTGTTGTAGTGAAGATTGGCGTTTAGCTCGTTTGCTATCTCGCACGCTGCTTGTATTGGCAGTCCTCTAAATACCAGCACCAGATCATTCGGTGAGAGGCGAAGATTCCAGTTAATGTAGTCATAGGGTGTGAAGTCTGAAACATCACGGTTGCCATTGTCGTCAACCAATGAGTGAATCATTCTCACAACATCGATTCCCGCAAGATCAGCAACGAAACGGCTATGCAGTATATTACCGGCATCATAGCGAGCTTCTTCACCGGGTGCTAATAGTTCTAGTTTAGTGACAACACCAGTGGCATTCGTAAAATAATTATTAGCAGGTACGGCAAGCGATGTGTACTCACGGCGATTCGGGGTGGAGCCAGGTATCTCGGTACCACCTGTCCATGTGACGTCCCCTGCTCCCTCCCATCGCAACACCCACGGTTCATCTACCGTCCCCTCGGCCATCCAACCAGCGGCCAGCCCATGAGTCGTATGCTGCCAGTTACCGCCACCCGAGGCGTCAGGATATCCGTTCG
>JAAGZL010000428.1 GCA_024206335.1 Gammaproteobacteria bacterium | reverse complement strand
AGCCGTAAAGGTATCGAGCAATCCACTCGGCATGCTGGAAACGTCAGCAACCTTTCGTTCCTCAATCGCTGACTTTTGAATTCGCTCAATGTTCTCCGGTCGAAGCAGGTTCTGTACGATCTCTACATGGTTCAGTGTTTCATTGACTACTAAGCCAGTCAGAAGACGACCATCATCAACGAGGATCATCTGTGTTTTAAAATCCTTATGAATCTCTTGAGATGGATTCACAAGCTGCAAGAGAAGCTTGCTGCCCTGAAAGCGTTTTGAGACCGCTGTTAGGTCCGGGCCGTATTTTGCACCCTTTCCTTCAATCGAATGGCATCGGCTACAGGCTGCCTGTTCGAAAACGTACCGGCCATTGTCGAGAGATCGATTCTCTAAATGATTTGCCTGTGTAATCAGCTCTCGATAATTCTGCTTCCATTTTTTTACAAACTTTCTGGTTGGAATAGCATCCGGCTCGGTACTCCCGACGTGTTCTAGAATACGAATAAACATTTGGCCATCACGGCTTCGCTTTGGATTCTGGCGTCGGAACTGTTGCCACAGCTGGTTCACCTGGTGTCGTTGCGACGAACTGAGTTCAGTCATCCGTGCATCAACATATTCTTGATGATTGTTTCCGTGGTAGGTAGCTGGTAATGGAGATTGACCAATTTTTTGAAACAGGCCCTGATTCGGAGGCCTGCGTTTTGGTACCACAGCAAGATTACCCACATCATGATTCCCGTCGTATGTTTTTGCGATGAGCTGCGTGCCACCATTTGTTGGCAGCGTGTCAGGTAACGAAATACAGATCACAGCCCCAATGCCTCGTTCCATATGACGGGCTGGGCCAGATGTACTGGTCCAGACGTTGCCGCCATCATCAAATTCAATTTCACGTGTGTATGAGACGCGGGTTGGTAAACGGAACTCAACAAGTGTTTCAGTGACGGGGTCAAACCTGTTGATTGTGTCGTTTCCAGTACCGCAGACCCAGACAATGCCGTCCTTATCGATATTCAATGCATATGGAATCTGGTTTTCAGCATCAGGCAATTCGTATACAGCCCAGCGTTCGGTTGTGGGATCAAACTTCCCAAAGACACCTGACCCAAAGCCAGGAACCCAGACCATGCCATCAGGTGCTACATGAAGCCGACGTGGTCCACGAAAAGGCGGGTTCCACTCTTTGATCGCACCATCATCGACCGACGGGTCAATTCGTCCAATCCGGTTCCCATTGAGCTTGGAATACCAGATCATTCCATCGACGGGAGAAAAATCGATGCCATAGGGCGTAATGCCTCGTGACTCGCCACGACCAGCAGCAGTCGCCTGACCAGCATCAAGGAGTTTGTATTCTTTGACGACGTGTGTTGTTGGATGAATCGAAAAACATGAATTGGAGCCAGCATCGGTGTACCAAATCAATCCTTCAGGATCACTCGGATTGATTCGTAATGTATGTGGGTAATTCCCACGTGTCTTTGGTGCCTCCGCACTGCTGTAGGTTTCAAATTGCTCAGTATTGAAATCAAAGCGAACCATCTTGCCACTTGCACACATGGTCGTCCACAGGCTTCCATCATTAGCTGTTTCAATTGAATGAGGGCCGTAGGCTCCTTTCGGATATTTGTACGTTGTTTGCTCATCCGATTCGGTATCAAGTGCAATCAACTTTCCGTTTTGAATGTTGACCGCATAGACTCTTCCATCACGGCCAAGTTCCAGATCATGAAAAGATCCTTGGAGCAGTTCATCCATTTCCCACATTGTTATTGTGGCAGCAGCAGCAAGCCCTGTTGGAGCTGGTGGTGGCACAAAAGTTGGCCATTGTTTGACGGCGTCTCCTTTGTACGTTTCCATCAGTCGAGGAATGATGGTTTCTTTTGTATGTGGAAACAGCCCACCGAATCCATCCATCCGTCGCAGCATGGTCTCCCAGTCAACAGGCTCTTCTGGAGTTCGAAAACCCACGGTTCCAACTTGATGGCAGTAGGAACACATCATTTTGAAATTGAGCTTGGCATGTGAATCCTCAAAATCCAACATGCTGAAGGCACTGTTTGCAGGTCGCTGTAATTCGAGCTCTTCACCAACAGCTGGTCGTGTCTGGATGTGAAGATTATCTGTGTTCGCAGACACGCTGCTCAGCCAGGTATCTGCGAGCCCCATGAGGCGAGTACGGAGCTGATGCGTACAGTCTCTGAGCCCATCGATAGTAAAAGAGCCATCTGGTTTGGTGAATACAGATGTCCATTTTCGATGCTCAGCGTCAATTGCTGAAACCATGACACCTTCAACGGGCATGTTTTTTTCATTGACGACAGTCCCTTGAATCGTTGCTGCTTGGCTGAAAACGGAACTGAGCAATACTGTAAGACTAGAGCAAAATAGAACCACACTTTTTTTCATGGCGTCTTTCCCACCAAGGCAAAAAACTTGTTTGGTTTTCATAGTATCCTCTCACAATCAGATAGTTCACTTAGTTGTTTTTGTTTTCACCAATGCAGTACAGATACTGCCGGCCCCGAAAATAAAGGCAGTCGCCTACTGGTACAGGTGAGGCATTAAATTCATCATCAAGCTTGTTCGTAGCAACAACATTCAATTCATTTGTGTGTTTGAGTACGACGATAGCACCAGTTCGGCCGGCAAAATAAACATGGCCGTTGGCACCAACAGGAGACGCATAGATATTTTGAATATCAGGCAGGCGTGTTCGTTCGATGATTGCTTCACCAGTGGTGACATTCAAAGAAGTAAGAATTCCCTTGTTGGATTGAGTGAAATACAACTGGTCATCAAATAAGAGTGGAGATGGAATGTATGGAGTTCCTTTGTCGCCTGACCAAACAACTGCAGGACTTCCAGAAACATCACCCTTCGAATCGAGTTTTAAAGCCATGACAGAGTGGCCCTCATAGCCGCTCATGCAGATGACCATGTCGTTATAGATGACTGGTGAAGGCGTAACGTTGCCGGTCAATCCACTGCATTGCCAAATGACCTCTCCGGTATCAAGGTCGTAGCTGCGAATGAAATTTGAAGCTGCTGTGATAACCTGCGTTGGTTCACCATCTTCTGTAAAGATTTTAGGTGTT
>JAAGZL010000427.1 GCA_024206335.1 Gammaproteobacteria bacterium | reverse complement strand
CCACGTCTCCGGTAAGTCCCGATGCTGTCACGATCCCTTGGATATAATCTAAAAGCGCTTCGTACGATAATACATTAGAGAATGAACGTATTCGCTCACGCAATGACTCGTTGCTCTCACTGCCTTGACGTAACAAGCTACGATCTACAGCGTGCTGGTTCAGCCAATCGGGAGGGCCATCTGACGCCTGATCTATATATGTCATCTGACTGAAAAACACTGATTGTTCTTCAGCCCTGCAGAAGATCTCTGCAAATGCTTTGATGTTCTCTAGGACCCGCTCGTTCTCTACGAACCAGTGCGGTAGGCTCCCTACCACGTGGTCTATGTAATCTTGCTTAGACAATTCGTGTGATGGTTCCTGGGCGAATCAGCTCAAAGGCCGACGGTTCTTGGTTTGCTGCTGGTAGAGATATCACAGCCTCTGTAATGTTCACGGGGTCTACGTTTCTGATGGCCGTCTGAATGGCTGACAAGTACAAAGTTTCCCCGATCTTAAGGGAGTTCATGAGGCCCTCAATGGACGCTGCGATGATTGGCGTTAGGGCTAGCACGTTGGTGCCCGTGCGCACGGTGAGTGTATATTCCACGTCATGGAGGAGCGGCACCCCAGCCTCAACGGTGATCACAGTTCCCGCACATCGCCAGTTGATAAGCTCTTCGACCACAGCTGCAACCATGGAAGCTGACGCATTGCCCGACGCGTCTGCTACATAAACGGTCACCCCTCCGCCGAGTTCTTCAACAGCTGTGGTGTTTTTTACTGACGGGACTTGTTTAGCACCGTACTCTAGAGAAGCGAGCGTCCCTTTGCTCAAGGTGGCTGGGAATTCCCTAACACGCTCACGCAGCTCAGCGTCAGTCTCAGACTCGCTACCGCCTACCATTACGGATGGATTAGTTGCGGTTATAGAAGAGTCAAAAAGGTTATCCACTACACGAGTGACCGTGTCACTAAGCACGTTGCCGCCAATACCCTCGATCTCAGCTGTCACCGTCCCCACAAGAGGCCCTGTATCTGCTAGCCCGAAGTTTACATCGGTATCTAAGATGTAGCGGAGGGACAAACCGTTGACGTCTGGTTGCGTAGCGAGAACAGTGCCCGCAGCCACCACCCCTGCGCCCGCTGCATCGTCCGATCTGGAGAACTCCACAGATCCCGTGGATTTTACGGCATCAAAACGAACTAAGGCCCAGTGATCTGAGGCCAGCTGCGTCAGTTCGTCGCCAGCAGCACCGTCTACATAAGTAGCCCGAAATCGCCTGGCGCTATCTTCCACGCATTTGTCGGCCATGGCTGCAGCTGCCATCAGAAGCATCTCTGAGACGTCTCCCTCCAAAACCTGCAAGTCGGGGCGATTCACGATTTGCTCAGCTTTGCCAATCAGGAAAAGATCGTCAAAAGATGGGGTATCAGCCACTAGAGTGTCTCCTTGGTGAATTCGTAAGGGCGGAAAAGCAGTGTTTTCCCAGCCACAGCAATGGAAATAGCTATCTTCACTCCGCCGTTGATATATTCTACAACGATTTTAGAAATAGCAGAGAGCCTAGAATCCCTAAGTAGATTAGTCCTTATAGCATTTTCCATGCTGTCAAGGTTACTGTTGGTGCGCTTTCGCTTTACGTAGGTAGCGATGCCCACGCCATAGTCAGGGACAAACTTGTACTCACCTGGCCGGGTGATCAGCCTGTGGTAGATCGCCTGCCTGAGGTTAGCTACGCCCTCTAGTAGTTGAAAATCACCCTTATTAGTGATAAGATAGTCATTATCAAAATATATATCAGTGCCAAAAAGTCTCCGGATCTCAGCATCCAAAGACCCTGCAGCCCCTCCGGAGGCTGTACCGCCGACCGTAGTTGGGGAATTGACTGTGTAGGTGTATGTGGTCATTATATAACGAACTCTCCGTCAAAGTTCCCAGCGGAATCAACAACGCGGATAGTTAGCTTTGCTACATTATACACCCAACCACCTGTAGGTTTCAAGATAAATCGTAGCGTTGAAGCATCAACTTCCTCAAAACTTGACTGGTCTTGAAATGGGTATAAAAACGCATCGCCATCAAAAACCATTCGTGTGTACTCAGACTGATCGGAATCGACCCAAATCAAGACCTTACGTACTTCGCTGTCTAGGTCAATAGCGTCAAACGTGACATCTTGGTATCTATCCAGCTCTGATGCGTCTGCCGGCACAAGGTTGGTGATGCTAGGAGGTGTCTCGTCCGTGGTCCCTCCTTTGGGAGCAACTAACACGACCTCAAACTGTGCAGCAAGCTGGTCTACTAAAAATAACCCATACTCAGGAGTAGCAAGGCCTGCGATCGTAGAGACCTCAAAGTCGGCAACGATCCTGTCTGTTATAAACAGCTCACGGCTGGCGTAGTCTGACGCCAGGTCTGCATCCTTGGCAGCCATTATGAGCGCCTAGGGGAAGGCTCTGTGCTGTCCCAGGGAATAATGAAAGCATCGCCACAATACCAGTTAGCGGCACCGCCAACAGAGTCCCCCATAAGAGAGTCGTAAGTGCCGACTTGGCACCAGTAGATATCTGGGAGAGTTCCCAAATACCCCCGAGCTGCCACAACATTCCCATATATCTCAGCCGGGGAAACCGTAACGCTCTTGTTTTGGGGGACATAGACTTGACTCTGCCAACCAACATTATTCCACCCGCGCCCTCCCATATAACATGAGCGAACTGTGCCGTCGATAACAGCATACCAGTTCGCCGATGTGTAGTGATTGGAGTTATTCATCACATTCAACGATCGGTCAGCTGTTCCGCTTGAGTTTTGAGCCAGCGCGGAGAACGCCATCCCGTCTTGGAGGTTCGCAGGGGCATTGTCTAGCTTATTACAAGAGATAAACAGGCAGCCTGGTTGATCTGCCTGATTCCCAATCACCGTGAATTGGGAAAGGTCCGCTGACCAGCATGCATGGATTGAATAGGTGTAGCCCGTAGACCAAAAAGGGGCCATGGAGTCCGACGCAAAAATAGCGTCCGGAGCGCTAGGGAACACAGTGGTAGTACCGTCTGTCCCTCCATTTGCTGCAAGGAACTGGCCACCTGGTGACCATTTCATATCCCATTTGTATATAT
>JAAGZL010000426.1 GCA_024206335.1 Gammaproteobacteria bacterium | reverse complement strand
AGGGTGGCTCCCTCAGTGCCGGTTCCGGAGAGACGGAATATGATTCTGGCGCCATTGGTAAAACCTATGCGTATACCCTGGTTTTCTGACAGGCTACCATCGACCGGGTCGGTGTAACTGAAGTTGTCGGCGTACTCTATATTGAATGGCCCAAACTCTGTCCCGGGCAGAGATGGCAGGTTCTGTTGTAGATGCTGTATCAGATCGGCTGCGGCCGTACTATCGATGCCCTCGTAGTCATGGCGGGTGTAGTAGTTGCGACCGAAGCGTTGCCAGTGGTCGTGCACTATCTGTTGTACCGATTGGCGTTTTAGTGCCAGCAGGTTGAGCCAGAACAGCACTGCCCAGAGTCCATCCTTCTCCCGCACGTGGTCAGAGCCGGTGCCGAAGCTCTCTTCGCCGCAGATGGCGATCTTGCCAGCATCCAGCAGGTTGCCAAAAAACTTCCAGCCGGTGGGGGTCTCAAAACAGTCGATTCCCATGGCCTCTGCGACCCGGTCTGCGGCCTGGCTGGTGGGCATGGAACGGGCGATGCCAGATATGCCCTGGCGATATCCCGGCAGGTGGTGGGCGTTGGCGGCCAGGATGGCGAGGCTGTCACTTGGATTGACATAAAACTTTCTGCCCAGGATCATGTTGCGGTCACCGTCGCCATCCGATGCTGCGGCAAAATCCACTGGTTTAGGGCCGTTGGTAAGCTCCACTATCTCGTGGGCGTGTACCAGATTTGGGTCTGGGTGGCCGCCGCCAAAGTCCTCCAGGGGTATCCCATTCAGTACAGTGCCCTGGGGTGCGCCCAGGATCTGTTCCAGGATCCTGCAGGCGTAGGGGCCGGTGATGGCGTGCATGGCGTCAAAGCGCATCCGGAAGGTGCCGGCGTTGAACAGCTGGTGGATGGCATCAAAGTTAAACAGCTCCCGCATCAGGTTGGCGTAGTCCTCCACCGAGTCGATGATTCGAATGCGGGTGGCGCCGATGTTGCTGCTGCCGATCTGGTCCAGGTCTACATCCGGGGCCTCGATGATCAGGTAGCGGTCGATCTCCAGGGTGCGTTGGTGGATTGCCTCGGTCACCCCTTCCGGAGCTGGGCCACCGTTGGGTACGTTGAATTTGATCCCGAAGTCGGCGTTGGGTCCGCCCGGGTTATGGCTGGCAGAGAGGATGATGCCGCCCCGGGTCTGGTATTTACGGATTACACAGGAGGCGGCCGGGGTGGATAGCAGCCCGCCCTGGCCCACGATCACCTCAGCCAGGCCATTGGCAGCGGCCATCTTCAGGATGGTCTGAATGGCGTTGCGGTTGTAGTAACGACCGTCACCGCCCAGCACCATGGTCGCGCCCTTCAGCCCGGTCTGGGTATCGAAGATCGACTGTACGAAGTTCTCCAGGTAGTGCCCCTGTTTGAAGGTGGATACCTTTTTGCGCAGCCCGGATGTGCCGGGACGCTGGTCAGTAAAGGGCTGGGTACGGACTGTTGTTGTGTTCATATTTTAACCATCTGCTCAGGTAATGATTTTTCTAAATAATGGGCTGATGTTGCTCATGGCAGTATAATTTCTCTTGCGGTGCGGGACAATTCAACCCTTGAAATCTGCTCTGGGGGCCGCATGTTAGCATCTTTAGTAATAACACTTGATTAGAGGGTGAATTAGCCACCCTTTAGCTATGGCTTTCATGTCATATAACTATATGAAAAATAAGATAATCTAGAGGAAATTGCGATTATGACCGTTGATGCACACAAGGAGACACTGGAGTTTCAGGCCGAGGTTAGCCAGGTTCTGAATTTGGTGATTCGATCCCTCTATAGCAATAAAGAGATTTTTTTGCGGGAATTGGTTTCCAACGCGTCAGATGCAGCGGAGAAGCTGAGATTTGAGGCCCTGACGGATGACGGGCTGTATGAGGAGGATCCAGATCTGCGTATCCGCGTCTCCCTGGATAAGGAACGCCGCACCCTGACCATCTCTGATAATGGCATCGGTATGAGCAGGCAGGAGGTGGGTGACATCATCGGCACCATCGCCAGCTCTGGTACCCGCAAGTTCCTGGAGTCCATGAGCGGTGAGAACTCCGATGACAGCCAGCTTATTGGCCAGTTTGGGGTGGGTTTTTACTCAGCCTTTATCGTCGCCGACAAGGTGACCATGCTTACCAGACGGGCCGGTCTCACCTCTGAGCACGGGGTACGCTGGGAGTCCAGTGGCGAGGGTGACTACAGCATCGAGACGGTGGAGAAGGCCGGTCGTGGCACCGACATCACCCTGCATCTGCGTGAGGACGCCGATGAATTTCTGGATCCATACCGCCTGCGCAGCATCATCAGCAAGTTCTCGGATCACATCGCCATACCGGTAGAGATGCTGGAAGAGATCCATGCCGGGGATGATGAAGAGGAGAAGAAGGAGCCGGACTGGGAGCAGGTAAACAAGGGTACCGCCATGTGGATGCGCAGCAAGGCGGATATCAGCGATGAGGAGTATGCCGATTTCTACAAGCATATCGGGCATGATTTTCAAGAGCCACTGGCCCATGCGCATAACCGGGTTGAGGGCACCAATGAGTACACCTCGCTGCTGTATATCCCATCCAAGGCTCCATTCGATATGTGGGAGCGCGAGCAGAAGCACGGGGTAAAGCTATACGTGCGTCGTATCTTTATCATGGATGAGGCCGATAAGCTGATGCCGCGCTATCTGCGGTTTGTGAAGGGTGTGGTGGACTCTGATGACCTGCCGCTGAACGTCTCCCGTGAGATCCTGCAGCACGACAAGAAGATAGACAGCATTCGCACCGCCAACGTAAAGCGGGTGTTGGGTCTGCTGGAGAAGATGGCCAAGAATGATAGCGAGAAGTACCAGAGCTTCTGGAACGAGTTTGGCAAGGTAATCAAAGAGGGTCCGGGTGAGGATCACGCCAACAAGGAGAAGTTGGGTGGGCTGATGCGCTTTGCCACCTCCAAATCTGATGGCACTGAAGAGACCGTCTCCCTGGATGAATATATCGAACGCATGCAGGAGAAGCAGGAGAAGATCTACTACATCGCCGCTGATAGCTATGCTGCTGCCAGCAACAGCCCGCACCTGGAGATATTCAAGAAGAAGGATGTGGAGGTACTGTTGCTGATCGACCGGGTGGACGAGTGGCTGGTCTCCCACTTTACTGACTATAAGGGTAAGCACCTGCAGTCTGTGGCCAAGGGTGATTTGGATCTGGGTGACCTGGAGGAACAGGACGCCGAGGAACAGGAGAAGGTTGCCGAAGAGCACAAAGGCATGGTGGAGCGAATCCAGAACGCCCTGAGTGAGTCGGTGAAGGAGGTGCGGGTAAGTAAACGTTTGACCGAATCCCCGGCCTGTCTGGTGGTGGGTGACTATGATATGAGCGCCAACCTGCAGCGGGTGTTTGCTCAGTTGGGACAGGATGCGCCTGACACCAAGCCTATTCTTGAGGTAAACCCGGAACACCCACTGGTCAGCAAGATGGATCAGGAGCCGGACGAGGACCTGTTTGCCGATCTGGCCAGCATCCTGTTCGATCAGGCTCTTCTGGCAGAGGGTGGGCAGTTGCAGGACCCGGCTGCATTTGTGCGGCGTCTGAACAAGCTGATGCTTAGCTAAAGTCCGTATGGAAACAAACAATTAACCGCAAAGGTCGTGAAGCACGCAAAGAATAGTTTATGTTAATCAATATATTAACTTTGCGCTCTTTGCGGTTTTTGCGGTTTTAATCTCTGTTTCTGGATATGCACTAACGAAAAAATCTGAATCTATTGGCTTAGGAAAATACAATCCGCACCGGGTCTGTATCTACAGATTCGGTCCGGGGTAACAAACTATGGTAACAGTGGTCACCAAACTCCCCGCCAGCGGCGTGCTTGAGCAGAAGGATATCCAGGCATGGCTGGACGGTGTGTCCACTGAACGCAGTAGTGAAGATATGCGGCTGCTACACCAGGTTTGCGAGTATGTGGTTGCTACCCTGGGAGAGATTGGGCCGGATGGGCGTGGCGCCATACTGCATCAGGCCCTGGCCGTGGGTGATATCCTGCATGATATGGCCATGGATACAGATACCATGGCTGCCGCTATTCTGCATCTCACCATGCCCAACATCGTCCCGGACCATCCCCAGATAGCTAAACGATTTGGTAAGGAGATAGTCGGGCTGGTTGCAGATCTGGACCGGATAGGTCTGGTGGCAGAATCTTCTGTGGGTGTAACCCGTCGGGATGAAGAGCGGCATGTGGAGAACCTGCGCCGCATGCTGTTGGCCCTGGCGGATGATATCCGGGTGGTGCTGGTGGTTTTGGCAGAACGCCTGAACAAGATGCGTAATCTGAAAAAGCTGCCGGAAGAGAATCGGGTCTGGGAGGCGCAGGAGACCAGCGATATCTACGCGCCACTGGCCAATCGGCTGGGTATCTGGCACATCAAGTGGGAACTGGAAGATCTCTGTCTGCGCTATCTGGAGCCGGATACCTACATGGAGATTGCCGGGCTGCTGGATGGTAGACGTGCCGAGAGAGAGCAGTTTGTAGTCGATGTAATCGGTCTGCTGCAGGAAAAATTCCAGGCTATTGGTCTCAAGGCCGAGATCACCGGGCGTCCGAAACACATCTACAGCATCTGGAAGAAGATGCAGCGCAAGGCCGTGGGTTTTGATCAGATATTCGATCTGCGTGCGGTGCGGGTGCTGCTGGACTCTGAGGCAGACTGCTATGCGGCCCTGGGTGTGGTGCATGGCCTGTGGCGGCACATACCGGGTGAGTTTGATGACTATATCGCCACCCCTAAGGCCAATCTGTATCGCTCTATCCATACCGCCGTGATCGGCCCGGAGGAGAAGCCCCTGGAGATCCAGATCAGGACCAGGGAGATGCATGAACATGCCGAACTGGGTGTGGCCGCCCACTGGCGTTACAAGGAGAGCGGTAAATCCGATGTGGAGTTTGAGCGTCGCATCACCCTCATGCGCAGTTGGCTGGAGGCCCAGGGATCGGAAGAGCGGGAGCAGGACTTTTTCGAGACCGCCAAGTCTGATTTTGAGGCGGACCGGGTGTATGTGCTAACCCCCAAGGGCAATGTGATCGAGTTGCCCAAGGGTTCTACCGCCCTGGACTTCGCCTACCATATCCATACCGAGGTGGGGCATCGCTGTCGTGGTGCCAAGGTGGATGGTCATATCACCCAGCTCACCATGCCGCTGGAGAGTGGGCAGATGGTTGAGATCCTGACTGCCAAGCAGGGGGAGCCGAGTCGAGACTGGCTTACTCCCCGCATGGGCTATCTCAAGACATCCTCTGCCCGCGCCAAGGTACGGCAATGGTTCAAACATCAGAACTACAGCGAACATCTGCAGATAGGGCAGGCCAGCCTGGAGCGTGAACTGACCCGTCTGGGAATCGAGTGTCCTAGCCTGCTGGAAGAGGCGAAAAGGCATAACTATCAGAAGGTTGAGGATCTTTATGCGGCCATTGGTCGGGGTGAAATATCACCGGTGCAACTGGCGGTGGGGATCAGGAGTCGTGTGGCGCCAGCGGAAGAGAGTGGTGCAGTAGAGCTGCCACGCCGGCGTCGGCACAGCGGCAGGAGGGGTGAAGGTGAGGTAATCGTGGAGGGGGTAGGGGATCTGATGACCCACATCGCCCGCTGCTGCAAGCCGGTGCCCTATGACCCGATTGTGGGATTTATCACCCGTGGACGCGGGGTGACCGTGCATCGCAATGACTGCTCCATGATCAGAAAGATGGATGAATCTGTGCAAGGCAGGCTGGTGAGCGTGGTCTGGGATGAGGGGCAGGGAGGGTCGTCCTACCAGGTGGATATCCAGGTGGTTGCCAGCGACCGCAAAGGACTGTTGCGGGATATTTCCGCCATTTTAACCAACGAAGAGGTGGATCTCACCGGGGTGAATACCAGATCGGATCGCCGTTCTGATAGCGCCGTTATGCGGTTCACCATAGAGATTGCCGATATGGAACAGTTGAGCCTGATTCTGGGTAAGATCGCCCAGCTCCAGGATGTGCTGGAGGTAAAGCGCCGGGTCTAGTGGCCTTCACCGGTTTCTGTGCACTGGTCACATTCACTACTAATAATTTTGCCTGTATACCCCGCTACAAGGTAAACTAACCCGCTGATTTGTAACCGTTGGGCGCGGATGCGCCGGGGCTTTGCCCTAAGTCTGATTCTCTTTTTTGGACGGCAGTTGCCTTCCCGTACATCTTGAGTATTTGAGTCTACATTGGCATCACAGGAAAAAATCAATCTGCTGGGTCTGGACCGAGCCGCCATGGAGTCCTTCTTTGAGAAGATGGGGTTCAAGACCTTCCATGCGCGTCAGGTCCTGAAGTGGATCCATAAGCACGGCATCACCGACTTTGATCTGATGACAGATCTGAGCAAAAAACTGCGCGCCCAGCTCAAACTCATGAGCGAGGTCCTGGTGCCGGAGATAATCCTGGAGCAACCATCTAGAGACGGCACCCGCAAGTGGTTGCTGGAGCTGGATTGCAACAACCGGATTGAGACGGTAATGATTCCAGATGATGGACGCACCACCCTCTGTGTCTCATCCCAGGTTGGCTGCGCTCTGGATTGCAGTTTCTGTTCCACTGCCAAGCAGGGCTTTAACCGAAACCTCTCTGTGGCTGAGATCATCGGTCAGGTGTGGGTGGCGGTACGTAACATGGAGCACTCCCTGACCAATGTGGTCCTTATGGGTATGGGGGAACCTTTGGCCAATCTGGATGCCGTAATTGATGCCATGGATATCATGCAGGATGATCTGGCGTACGGGTTGTCGAAATATCGGGTTACCGTGAGTACCGCAGGGATTGTGCCGGCGTTGTATGAACTGAGCAAGGTGAGTGACGCTAGTCTAGCAGTTTCTCTGCACGCACCCAATAATGAGCTGCGTGATCAGCTGGTTCCGATAAATAGGAAATATCCTTTGGAACAGTTGATTCCAGCTTGCCAGGAGTTTGTAAAGAATGACAAGCGCCGCAAGGTTACCTGGGAATATGTGATGCTGGATGGGGTTAATGACAGTGATCGTAACGCCAAAGAGCTGATCAGGCTGTTGGAAGGTACACCATCTAAAATGAACCTGATTCCATTCAATTCGTTTCCTGGGAGTGGCTACAAGTCCTCACCGCCGGAGCGGATTGAGGCATTCCGACAGAGATTGATGAAGGCTGGCATAATATCCATAACCCGCAAGACGCGCGGAGATGATATTGATGCTGCATGTGGCCAGTTGGTAGGCAGGGTCAAAGACAAAAGTAAACGCACTCTGAGTGCAGAACAAACCGTCTGGGGAGGTATAGCAAAGTGAAATTGGAAGGTGCCAAGGCATTATCGGCTGCCCTATTGATAGCCTTTTTTGGACTTGCAGGTTGTCAGCAGGGTGGCGTCAGAGCCGATATGGAAGATGACACTGGTTCTCTCGGAACAACTGCGAAAAAGGGAACAGGGGATGTCTACGTACGACTGGCAGTTGTATACATGCAGCAGGGAAAGCTTGGAGTGGCGCTGCAGAACATCAAAAAAGGTATTGCTGCTGATCCTAATAATGGTGAAGGCCACAATGTAATGGCAATCATTTATAATCGGTTGGGCGAAAAGGGTTTGGCGGAAAAGCATTTTAAGCAGTCTAAGAGACTACAGCCCAGAAATCCCTACACTCTGAATGCATACGGTGGTTTTCTGTGTAGTGAAAAGCGATTCAAGGAGGCAGATGAGCAGTTTAAGTCAGCCTTGAAAAACCCCCTGTATAAAACACCAGAAGTTGCCCTGACCAATGCAGGTATATGTGCCAGACGGGCAAAGGACCTGGACGTGGCTGAGGCTTATCTGCGCCGGGCATTGCAACACAACAATAGATTTTCAGTGGCGCTGCTAAATATGGCACGAATCAGTCATGAATCAGGTGATATGCAGGCAGCTCGCGATTTTATAAAGCGTTACCACAAGGTTGCTAAATTTACCGCCCAGTCTCTGTGGCTGGCGATACAGATAGAGACAAAGCTTGGAAACAAGGATGCTGTTGCTAGCCACATCATGCAGTTGCGCGGCAGCTTTCCTGATTCCACAGAGGTTAAACTACTGCGGGATTCGTTGAAATAATGAGTGAAAATTCTGTGGATGTTTCTGAGGTATGGGGTGGGCCTGGAGCAATTTTACGCCAGGCGCGTGAGGCCAAAGGACTTGATGCTACTGCGGTTGCAGCTATGCTGCATCTGTCTGAATTCAAATTGTATGCTCTGGAGACAGATGACTACAGTTCGTTGCCGGAACCGGTGTTTATCCGGGGCTATCTGCGTAACTATGCCCGTCTTCTGAACGAGCCTGAGGCACCCGTACTAGACGCCTATGCCAGGCATAATCACGGTGTGGAGATAGATGAGAAGCCGCCACTGGACTCACATGTGGCAGTGGAGGTGAGCAGTAACCATGATGTAGTGAAGGCAACTACGGTGGTAATTGCTGTGATTCTGATTGTTTTACCGCTTATTTGGTGGTGGGACAACCTGGAACAGGCAGCATATAAGATCGTGGGTAGTGTTACCGAAGAGATGGATGCGGAAGTACCTTCATCAGAGAGTGTCAGTACTGAGGCTGATCTGTCCTCGTTCATGCCGCCGCCCCCGCCTGGTTCGTCTGAAGCTGAAGGTGGAGCCTCAGAGCAGGAGTCTTTGGTGGTAGAACCGAACAAGCTTGAGATTACTAGTCTGGATGTAGCCCCGGTTCCGGAATCGATGGAGCCGGAAGTGCTCAAGGTAAACAAAATGCCAATTGATGGTGTCAGCGGATCGATAGCTGCTTCATCACCTGTGGTAGCAAAAGCTGAAGAGTCGGTGTCAGCTATAAAAGAGATAGTGGAAGAGGTGGTCCCAGTAAAGCCAGCCAAGTCGAAAAATCCGCTGGTTAAGCCTAAGACTAAACCAGTCGTAAAGGCGGTTATTCGCAAACCTCAACCAAAACCAAAACCTGCAGCAGCAAAAGTGAAGACCAGTGGAACCCTGTTGGAATTTGTTGAGTCTAGTTGGGTGAAGGTGCGGGATGCCAATAACCAGGTAATCCTGATTGGTGAGTATAAGAAGGGAGTAAAGAAGCAACTTTCTGGCAGGACGCCATACAAGGTGGTTCTGGGTAACTCTTCTGCGGTAAGGGTTATGGTAGATGGAAAGCAGGCTGATCTGGATAAATATTCCAGTGGCGGAGTTGCCAGGTTTACCATCATGAGTGGGAAGATACAGAACCCGTAGGCTTGTCCTTACCTGCGGGCATTCATATTTACACATATATACAACAGGTAACTGATGGCAAAGAATATTCAGGCCATACGCGGCATGCGAGACACCCTGCCGGATCAAACCCCATTGTGGCAGCTGTTTGAGGAACGGGTGCGTGCTGTGCTGGCGGGCTATGGTTATAGCGAGATCCGTATGCCGGTGTTGGAGATGACGGATCTGTTCAAGCGCTCTATCGGCGAAGTGACAGACATTGTGGAGAAGGAGATGTATACCTTCGATGATCGCAATGGCGACAGTCTTACCCTAAGGCCAGAGGGTACCGCCAGTTGTGTACGGGCCGGGATTGAACATGGCCTGTTCTACAATCAGCTGCAGCGACTCTGGTATCAGGGACCCATGTTTCGGCATGAACGTCCGCAGAAGGGGCGTTTCCGCCAGTTCAATCAGATCGGCGTAGAGGCCTACGGCATGGACGGCCCGGACATAGACCTGGAGGTGATTCTGATCAGTAACCGGATCTGGCAGGCCCTGGGTCTGAATGGCCTGGAACTGCAGATCAACACCCTGGGGACACCGGAAGAGCGTGTGGTCTACCGTCAGCAGTTGGTTGAGTATCTTTCCGCCAATAAAGAACAGCTGGATGAAGAGAGCCTGCGCCGTCTGCAGAGCAACCCTCTGCGCATCCTCGATTCAAAAAACAGCGCCATGCAGGGGTTGATTGCCGGGGCCCCAGCGCTGATGGATTACCTGGGTGATGAATCAAAGGCCCACTTTAAAACCCTGTGTGACGGGCTGGACCAGGTCGGCGTGGCATATGTGGTTAACCCGCGCCTGGTGCGGGGGCTCGACTACTACTCACGCACGGTATTTGAGTGGGTGACCGATCAACTTGGCGCCCAGGGCACGGTGTGCGCCGGGGGACGATACGATGGACTGGTGGAACAGCTGGGTGGTCGTAAGACCCCGGCCGTGGGTTTCGCCATGGGGGTAGAGCGTCTCATCTCACTGCTGGAAGAGAGCGAGACCGCCACCCAGACTGCGAATATCCATGCCTATATGGTACTGGTGGGAGAGGAGCCGCAACGGCAGGGGTTGCTCCTGGCAGAGCGACTAAGGGATCAGATGCCCGGTCTGCGCCTGCTCACCAACTGTGGTGGCGGCAGCTTCAAGAGCCAGTTCAAAAAGGCAGATCGCAGCGGCGCCAGCTATGCGCTGGTGATCGGAGAGGACGAATTGAATCGTGGGGTGGCGGGAGTCAAGCCGTTGCGGGATAAGGGTGAGCAGCAGGAGATTGCCCTGGATAGTCTGGGTGAGTTCTTTCGTAATACATAGATTTGCCTGAGCGACTCAAACTCTAATTAAAACATTTGGTTAGAACAAAATAATACTCCGGACCATGCTGTATGCTGGGCCAATAACAGGTAGGCGGTAGTTGTCGCCGCTTGCGGTAATTGAAAATAGTGGCACAATCGGGTTCTTTGCAGCAGCGGGATTCGGTTTGCGGGCAGGACATATTTAAATTTGTCCCACAGATTGGGGCTAAAAAGGTGATAGCGTGAGCGTATACGATACAGAAGAAGAGCAGGTTGAGGCACTAAAAAAGTGGTGGAGTGAAAACGGCCGTTCCATCGTGGGCGGTGTGGTTCTGGGTCTGGCTGCGGTGTTTGGCTGGCAGGCGTGGGAACAGCACCAGGGCCAGACCGCTGCGGATGCATCCCTCCGCTACGATAAGATGGGTCAGGCCACGCAGGCCGGAAATAGTGAATCGGCCTTGAAACTGGGAGAGAAGATCGTTGCTGACTGGCCGGACAGTTCCTATGCGGTACTGGCGGCTCTTGATATGGCCAAGATCAAGTTGGACCAGGGTGGCCACGCTGCCGCGCAGGCCAAGTATGAATGGGTCTTGGCACAGCCTGGTGATACATCACTGAAGCAGGTTGCACGCTTGCGTCTGGCGCGGGTCATGCTGGGAAACGGTGATCTGGATGGGGCAGAGGCGGTTGTGGCAAAGGCAGACAAAGATAACTTTGCGGGAGAATTTGCAGTTATCCGAGGCGATATTGCCAGTGCCAGGAAAGATTACACCGCAGCGCGCACCGCATACACAAATGCCCTTGCCAGCGAGGTTGGTAACCGGCGTCTGGTTCAGATGAAGCTGGATAATCTGGTTGTAGCCAAGGACAAGCAGCAGTGATGGTTACGGTGAGAATATCTGTTATCTCATTGCTCTTGCTGCTGGTGGGTTGTGGCTCCATGGATCCACTGAAGCTGCTGGAGGATGAATCAAATGTAGAGCCACCGGCAGAGCTGGTAGAGCTGAAAAGCAGTCTAGGTGTACGCAAGCTATGGTCCACCTCGGTGGGCTCCGGTTCCTCAGATGATCGAGTCAAGCTGGTTCCATATGTCCAGGGTAATCGGGTCTATGTTGCCGACCGTGAAGGGATGGTAAAGGCGCTGGATAGCGGTAGTGGCCGCATTGTGTGGAGTGTGGAAAAAGAGGGTCTGGAAATATCCGGTGGCCCAGGTGCGGGTGGAGGCCTGGTGTTGATCGGGACCAGTAATGGTGAAGTGGTGGCCCTGTCAGAGCAGGATGGCTCCGAGAAGTGGCGTGCCCGGGTCAGTAGCGAAGTGCTCTCGGTGCCGAAGATAGCAATGGGCGTAGTGGTGGTTCACACCATTGACGGCAAACTCTATGCCATGGATGCCAGTGATGGAAAGCTGAAATGGGTATATGATCGTTCCATTCCGGTGTTGACCCTGCATGGAAACAGTTCTCCGGTAATCAGTGGTTCTTCTGTCATCTGCGGCTTTGCCAGTGGCAAGCTGATTTCCTTTGATCTTGAGAGTGGTCAACAAATGTGGGAATCCACCATTGCCGTACCTACCGGGCGTTCAGAGCTGGAAAGAATGGTTGATATAGATGGTGATCCAGTAGTACATAGTGGAATGGTTTACGTTGCGACCTATCAGGGACAATTGGCTGCTGTTGTTGAAGGTTCTGGGGATGTGGTCTGGCGTCGCAAATTCTCTTCCTACGCTGGACTGGGCACGGATTCTAAGAACCTGTATGTTTCTGATGCTCAGGACATGGTGTGGGCCATTGACCCCAAAAATAGCTCTTCAATGTGGAAGCAGAGCAAACTTCATGGGCGGAAACTTTCAGCCCCGGCAGTACTTGGAGGGTATGTGGTAGTTGGTGACTTTGAGGGCTATCTGCACTGGATGTCTCCAGAGGACGGTCACATGGTGGCCAGAACCAGGGTTGGTGATCAACCCATAACCACCTCTCCGGTAATTGATGGAAAAGTGGCATACGTACTGGGAGATGGGGGCGAACTGGCTGCTATTGCAATCTCTGGTGCATCACAGTAGTTAATGTGTTTGGGAATACATGATTGGGCAAGTGGTCAGAGTCAGGCTGCACTCGAATCCATGCTTAGTCCAGCATCGTAGCTACGCCTGACTCAGACCCACCCCTGAGATACTTACATTCTTCGCGGTTAGTTTTTTGTTAATT
>JAAGZL010000425.1 GCA_024206335.1 Gammaproteobacteria bacterium | reverse complement strand
GAGAAGGATACTGTCATTCGTTGTAGCCAGATCGTCTATTTGTTGTTGGGGTTTGCGGAACGAAACCCAGGGATTGCCCGGGTGCTATTAGGGGATGCGTTAACTGGTGAAGACGAACGTCTGCTGTTGCGGGTGGAGCGATTTTTTGATCGACTGGAGGCTCATTTGAAGCAGGTGGTGCGTGAATCCAGAATGCGTAAAGATGTCTCAGGTCAGGTCGCGGCCGAGGATTGTGCTGATATTATCCTCGGTTTTGTTGAGGGACGTCTGCACCGGTTTCTCCGCTCCAGATTCAGAAAACCACCTTTGGAAAGGTGGGAAGGGCAGTGGCGGATCGTTGCTGCCGCTATGTTTGCCGATTAGCGATGTCTAGGATTAGTTACTCTGATGCCCGTCACCCAATAACAACCTGTTGAACCCTCTTCTGATCGAAGTGACCAGGTCGCTGTTACAGAATTTCTTGCCCTGCGGGGAGGGTTTGCACTGCAGATCGAAGAATATGTGCTCACCCGTGGTGTTTTTTTGCTTTATACGTGAAAGGGTGATGCTTATGTCAGTGTCGTTTACTGGTGGTGCGGTAATGATTATTGAGTCACTCTGTATCTTTATGTTGGTGGTGGTGTTTTGCAATACGTAGTCAACGGCCTTTTTCCAGTAGGTGGTACAGATTTTGGTATCCTTGCATAGCACTACATGATCGAGTTGAGAGGCAATGGCCTTCTGCGTCTTGACTGGTATTTGTCGGGATCTAATTTTTTTCAGTTCCAGAAACCGTTTCAGATCAGACTGTGCCTTTTGCTTGATATTCTCCTTATCCTTTTCCCGGGTGATGATAGCAGCGTAGCTGTCCTTCAGGTGTTGCCGGCTGTTGGTGATCTCATCTAACAGTTTTTTCGATGGTTTCCTGCCTCGACGCTCCTGGCCGGCGGCGCTGTTCTGCATATCCACCAACTGAGACTTTATCTGCTTGATGTTACTAATGGCTATCTGAATCATCACATCAATGGCGGTAAGTTTGCCATCCTGGGCCATGATAATGTCATCTTCGCTGCGAAAGGTTCGTAGCAGTACCCGGTCTTCCGCCTGCTGTTTGTCGATAATTTTCTGGCGCTCTTTTCTTAGACGCTGCAGCTCCTTCTCTTGAGCCAGCTCCTGGGCGGTCTTGGCCCGGTCAACCTTTTTCACCTCCATTCCCTGCTCATTCAATTCACTGCGCGCCCGGCTGGCCTGACTTGGAGGGAGTTTGTCGGTGTAGTGAATCTTGCCGTCGGCATCCACCCAGCGGTAGAGCTTGGCCATGGCTGGTGTGGCTAGCAGGCAGGTGACCAGGGTGAAGATGAGGATGTTCAGTCTTTTGTGCATATTACTCATGGTTCCAGTGTTGGCAGATAACGGTGCATCCCAAGCATAGACGATCACCGCATGTGAGTGAATAGTCTATTCCGGTTTGGTAGGTGCAGGCCTCAATCGGTTTGACTGTTCCAGAGGGATAGGATCCAGCCGGAACCGAGTATGGTGGCGGTGCCAGCCAGCCCCGCCATAAGTGGGTGCAGGGGCAGTATGGCCCACTCCGGGATGAGTCCCAGCTTGGGCAGAAAATTGTTCCAGGCCACCACTAGGATACCCAGGGCAGTGGCGATCTGCGCGATCCTGGCGTTGGCGGCGGGGATCATGATGCCGAGTAGAAACAGCCCCAGCATGCCGCCGCCAAATACGGCGGAAATCTGCCACCATACATCCAGTGCGGTCTTTACCTGGATCATCAGCAGGGCGGCGCCTGTGCCGACTATCCCGATGATAACGGTGGTCCAGCGGGTAATGGAGAGCAGTTTGCGATCATCGGCTGCTCCCGCCTTTAATCGGCGATAGAAGTCGATGGTCCAGACCGTGGCCGAGGTGTTGAGGCTGGAGTCCAGGGTACTCATGCCGGCGGCGAGCACTGCGGCGATCACAATCCCCACCACGCCTGTGGGTAGTTGGGTGACGATAAAAAAGGGAAAGATCTGATCTGGTTTGGAGGGCAGGTCCGGTGTGGGCATGGCCTGGTAGTAGACAAATAGCATGGTGCCGATCAGGAAAAATAGGGCGGAGACCGGAATATAGGTGAGGCCGCCTATCCACATGGAGCGCACCGCGTCCCGGTCGGATTTGGCCGAGAGGAAACGCTGTACATAGTTCTGATCTACCCCGAAGTTTTTTAGGTTTTCTACAATGCCAAACAGCAGCACCACCCAAAAGCCCTGCACCGCAAGATCCCAATCCCAGGAGCCCAGGGCCAGCTTGCCCTGAGCGGATGCCGTGGCCATGGCCTGATCCATCCCCCCCGGGATATCTGCCAGCAGCAACAGCAGACAGAGCAGGGCGCCACCCAGCAGAACAATGGACTGCACCACGTCGGTCCAGATTACTGCCTCAAAGCCGCCGGCTGCGGTGTAGGCGATGGTTAGCACCCCCAGGGCCAGGATTACCGTAACCAGATCCCAGCCCAGAAGCTGGGATACCGCCAGCGCCACCAGATACAGCACCACCGCGATACGCCCCACCTGGAGCAGGATCAGGCTGATTCCGGCGTAGGCCCGAGCCCAGTACCCGAAGCGTTGCTCCAGATGCTGATAGGCGGTGGTCTCCACCCGCTTACGATAGAACGGGATAAAGAAGTGACCGGCGATGATGCAGGCGATGGGCAGGCTCAGGGAGAATACAAACGGGGTCCAGTCGCTGGCGTAGGATTTTCCCGGATTGGCCAGGAAGCTGATGCTGCTGAGATAGGTGCCGAGGATGGAGATGCCGATGGCCCAGCCCGGCAGTCTGCGACTCCCCAGGGTGTAGGCCTCCAGGGTGTTGTTGCGCTGTACAAACCAGGCCCCAAACACCGCCGTCCCGAGCAGGTAGATGGCTATGATGATCAGGTCCAGGCTGGGAAGGCTGGTGGTTTCCGCCATGGGATTTGGTTCCTAGGTTGTGTTTGTTTTTTTAATAAACCGTGAAGGGTGCCAAGAACGCAAAGTAAAAAATTACTGTTCTCTTCGTGCTCTTTGCGTTCTTGGCGCTCTTCGCGGTTCAAGCCCCGTTTTAGATTCCGTACTCTGCGCGGTATCTGGTTATGCGTTCCAGGTCAGCAGTGGCATCGCTCTTGTTTCCCAGATAGGCGATCAGGTTTTCCAGTTGGGTTATGGCCGCCACCGGTATGTTGTAGTCGGTTTCCACCTCCTGGATGGCGGAGAGTTCCCCCTGGCCCCGCTCCTGGCGATCCAGGGCGATGAACACCGCGGCTGGGGTGGCGCCCAGGCTGGTGATGATATCCATGGACTCGCGGATGGCGGTGCCGGCGGTTATCACGTCATCGATGATGGCGATACGTCCCTCCAGGGGGTGGCCGACAATGCTGCCACCCTCACCGTGGGCCTTGGCCTCTTTGCGATTGAAGGCGTAGGGGATGTCCAGTCCGTGCTGGTCGTAGAGGGCGGCGGCGGTCACTGCAGCCAGGGGGATGCCCTTGTAGGCTGGGCCATACAGCACATCAAACTCGATCCTGGAGTCCACTATGGTCTGGGCGTAGAAGCGACCTAGGCGGGCCAGGCTGGAGCCGCTGTTGAACAGCCCGGCATTAAAGAAGTAGGGGCTGGTGCGGCCGGATTTCAGGGTGAATTCGCCAAACCGCAACACGCCGGTCTCCAGGGCAAAATCGATAAAGTCGCGTTGATACTCTTGCATAATTAACTCCCGGGTAACTGGCTGTATTGTCCGTATGCGTGGCGCCGGATGCAACGGTTTATTGGTCTTGACTGCTGGGCAGTCCCAGGCTGAATTCTTGCAGCTGTGTCCCCACCATGATGATGTGGCCGCTGTGGCGGGCCAGCCCCTCTTCGCTGAAGTCAAAACGGTAGGTGCGGCGTAGCCGGATGCCGTTGACCGTCCAGCTGATACCGAGACGGCGCAGTGCCACGGTCTGGTCCAGGAACTGTACGTCACGGTGCTCACAGGCCTTGGTGCAGATGGCAACCGCAAATTCACGGGCGCGGGCGCTGTCCAGCCAGAACCAGATGATCAGAGAGATGCCGAGGATGCCGGAAAGGGTGTTCATGGGTGGTATGCTATGCGTAATTACAGGTTAGGGTTAAAGCTGGATGGTATCTATCCAGAAACACGATTTCAAACCGCAGAGCGCGCAAATAAAACACGGTGTTAATCGGTATATTAACTTTGCGTTCTTTGCGGTTGTTTGTTTATGGGTGTACACCAGATAGGAGTTTCTTATTTACATATGGTGGTTGGTTACATGGCCAAGATAAAGGTTGTGCAGGGTGATATTACACGGCTTGAGGTGGATGCCATAGTCAATGCTGCAAACAGCAGCCTGCTGGGTGGTGGCGGGGTGGACGGAGCCATCCACCGCGTAGCGGGACCGGAACTGCTGGATGCCTGCCGTCCGCTGGGTGGCTGCCCGACGGGGGAGGCGCGGATTACCCCTGGATTTAACCTGCCGGCAGAGTGGGTGATCCATACGGTGGGGCCGGTGTGGCGTGGGGGTAGTGCTGGAGAGCCGGACCAGCTGCGGGCATGTTATGAGAACTCCCTGGCCCTGGCCCGTGACAAGGGTGCCAGAACTGTCGCATTTCCCGCTATCAGCACCGGGGTCTACGGCTACCCAAAACCGGATGCGGCCAGGATTGCCCTGGAGGTGATGCGGGCGGCTGAGGGATTTGAAAAAATCATCGCCTGCTGTTTTTCTGAGCAGGATGCGTTGTTGTATGAACGGTTGGTTGGAGAGGTGTGATGTCTGAAGTGAAAAAAATATCCCTGTTGCAGCGGTTGGATGGCATTTCGCTGTCGGCCCTGGTCTTTGCCAGCCTGCTGCTGGGGTTGGCCCCGTTTCAGCCTGAGCCCCATGTGTGGCAGAAGCTGAAGATGCTGGCGGACGGAGAGCTGTCCCGGCCGATGGATATCTTCGATCTGTTTATGCATGGAACCCCCATCCTGCTGCTTATGCTGCGGTTGCTGCGTATGGGCCTGGCAGGTGCCAGGGGCGAAGCCGAATAGATGATTAGCTGAACTGTTTGGACTGGGTAAGGCGCTCCAACCGCAGCCGCTGACGCTCATCAAACAGGTGGCGGGAGCTGATCCACACCGCACTTATTGCCCCCAGACCGGTCCCGGCTGCTATCAACAGCAGGATCATGATTTGGTACTTGGCGGCCTCCATG
>JAAGZL010000424.1 GCA_024206335.1 Gammaproteobacteria bacterium | reverse complement strand
CGGTGTGGTCTATCGGATGGTAAAGGGGATGACCAGACCAGACAGGCCGTGCCGTTACCGAGTAGATCAGTCGGGGCGATGCTAATCATTTCATCGACTCTGGGCTGTACGGTTAGAGTCTGTGCACTACTCCAGCTATTACCGGACTGATTGAAGTACAATCTGACGCCATCGCTATGGAGATAAATGGCATCGGTAGTCCCTGAGCCATCGATATCGGCCAACCTGAGGCGACTGTGTTCAAATTGATCGGGGTTATCGAAATGCGGTGCGTTACCCATGCTGATTTTAGTACCGAATCGACAGTAACCCTGATTCGGCCAGTAGCAGATTTCTCCGTTACGAATACGCACCAGGTCGGTCAGTCCGTCACCACTCATATCAGCCAGAAACAGGCTTTGGCTGTCATCTTCGAAAACCAGCCTGGGCCCGGCTTCTTCGTCTAACGCCTGTGCCACGCGACGAGCTGGGCCGTACCCGGCCTCGGCCAGCGAAGCGTGCCAGATGAAGGCATTGTCTTCGCTTATCAGCAGGTCGGCATGGCCGTCCCCATCGAGATCGAGGAATTTCAGGTTGGGGTCCTGAAAGCTACGATTTAACCGCGATGTAAACGGTTGAAAGTTTTGCCAGCCTTCCTGTTTGTCGTGTTGGTATCTGCCTGGTGTAGGGCCGTCGAGCTCTACAATATCCAGTTGGCCATTACCCTCCAGATCCATGAACTGTGCGCCGGCAGCCAATGCCAGGTTGGGTTGGCTGGCTATCTGCTCTAGCGGGGTAAATTCCACGGGTTCTGGACTGATTGGACTAATATTGCGCTTATACCACCAGCTACCGGCCTGCTCGCTTAAGATACCGGGAATACCCTCGCCGTGTAAATCCGTCCATCGATATCCTGCTCCATCGACCCCGATGGGCAGGTTTTCCAAACTGCTCGAATCGATTTCTTCGACGCGATCCTGCACGATGGGTTGGCTATATTCAAACTCGACTGGTGGCAGACTGCTTTTTAAGTAGTCGCTGTCTAACTGGCCATTCCTACGCTTGTAGCCGGTTTGTGTGACTTTTTCCAGAAAGCTATAGATTGCCGGATTACGACTGTTGTCGGTTCCAGGTTTGTCTCGTTGATGGGAATAACTGAAATCGGTCGAACGCACCAGGCAATCGATTCCAACACCGGACTCACCAGGGAAATGATGAAACATCAAAACCCGTTGGCAAAGACGTGTTGTGCGTACTTCAAAACCGGGTCTATAGGTGGAGAAAGCATCCTGACGGAAGTCCCATTGGCCGTTACCATTTGGCATCGGAAATTCAGCATCATGCTCGCCATAGTCGAAAACGACCTCGAACATCCATTCCGTATTGTCGATTAAATCGTCTGCTTCGAAGGGACGACGCCTATCGACGAAAAGAGGGGCGACATTGCCATAACGAATTCGTTTGAGGTAACGATTAGCGCTACGTCGAGGGTCATTGGCTTTACCTCGATTACGTTCATGAACCTGGCTGAAATCAACGCCAATACCATTGTCCGGCTTGTAGTCGTAAATTATTGCGTTGCCCTTATCGTCTCTGGTTTCACAGATCAACCAGCTAAAGATACGGATCGGATCATCGGGATCGGCTATACGTGAACGGTTATTTTTACCATAGATAGTAAGGATGTTATCTCTGGACAATGAACGCCAGTGAACATTTCCATCAATTTTGTGTGACCACCGCTCGATACGGGCAAATAAACCCTCAACTCGAGGACGATAGCGTTGGATATCAAATAGGCCATCCGCAGATTCCAGGTTTTCATTGAACTGAGGAACTAAATCTTCCGCCCCAGAAAGAATGAAAACATCGGATTCGTCGGCATCGAGATATCGCGGCAGGCCCTTGTCGGTCTTGCGAGTAATCGCCGGTATGGAAAGATTCCAGCCGAAGCCAAAAACGCTATTACCCGATCCAGAATTGTATGAGAGTGAAAGCTGAGGGCCGAAACCAGCACGCCCCGGGCTGGTGGCAATAGGCACCGACATCGAGCCAGTACCGGTGACCGGATTAGCGGCAAACTTTTCGCCTATACCACTAATCGCACCACCGCCTTTGGGTAGCTCGACTTTAGGCACAGAGACAGAGAACTCCTCTGAAGAAGCGTTGTCTACTGAGTCATTTTTCTGCCCACTTTCCATGTCTTTATTATTTTAAACCTTAACCATCGCCCTAAATTAACAACTAAGGCTCGAAAACTATACGACTTTTATTGGTATAAGGGAAGACTTGTGGTCGATAGTACTCCTCAAGCAATTCACAATCTCAGGTAACATCGACGTTTAAAGACGTGCTGACTTTAGCTTCAATATCATCGCTGACTTTTTAAAAAGGAACGAGGTTATTAAAAGAAAGGCCCTATCCAAAAGGGCTGCGGCAACTATAAGTACCGTCGCCGCATAAATGGTACTGAAAAATGGCATCGCCTCACTACGTCTAGCAGAAAAGAAATAGCAGCCCTCGTTGGAGTCGCGCCAATGAATCGCGATAGTGGCAAACACAAAGGTAAACGAAAAATACGAGGTGGGCGGCAAAAAGTCAGAACCGTATTGTTCGTCTCGATGTTGTCTGCCATTCAAT
>JAAGZL010000423.1 GCA_024206335.1 Gammaproteobacteria bacterium | reverse complement strand
TCCATTGTTGTCTTGTTGTTTACGCAGTATTTTCTGAGATCTTAAATTGAGGTATGTCGGTCACATTTGCCTTAGTTTGTACTTCTTTCACACCGGACAGACACCAGAATACCCTATAAAGACAGGACGTGTATGGGTATCTGCAGTCCCCTCTAAGAATGTAAATCTAACTCCCACCTTAGATAATAGCGTAATGCTAGTGAGCTATGTTGGAACAGGTGACTTTTGTTGTTGCTAAGCCATATCAATTTATGAACCTGAACAATTTAGTACTTTGCTATGGTTGCTGTAGATCGGACTATCCGAGGGAAAATATTCCTGAATCACCGCCATGTAGCGATCAAATGGGTTTTTAACCTCAGCTATGATCTTTCGGCTATCCAGTGAAAGATCATAGCTGTTCAGACGAACAGTGAATGGTACTGGGTAGTCGGTGCCGAATAGGATCTTCTCATGCACATCAGTCTGCTGCGACAGGTGTCGCAATGCCCGGGCACGCATGGGTGCCAGGATAGCGGAGATATCAGCATACAGATTTGGGTGGATCTTGAGCATCTTCAGCAGTTTGAAATAGTCGTCATCGAAGCATGTTGGGTTTTTGGATAGATTGCGCCAGAAGCGTAGTTTGTAGTTTATTCGTCCCAGTCCCATATGGGCGGCAATGACGGTTACACCAGTTTCCAGTGGTAACCGCAACATATCGGTGCCCTCATACTCGGTAAAAGAGTCAATGCTATACTCACTGCCCACATGGATGATCAGCGGAATGTTATGCTCCCTGAGTTTTTTATAATAGGGAATAAACCTATCGTCATTCGTATCCACGCCCCAGTAGTTCTGCAAAAATTTGGCGCCTCTGCAGCCATTCTCAATCTGGCGGTCAATCTGCTCAAGGGCATCTTTGCGGCGTGGGTTGATGGAAAAAAACGGGATGAACTGATCTGGAAAACGTCTGGCAACCGCCACCACATCATCACTCATGGCACAGACTGTGGGGTCACGGTCTATCTCTGTGCCATTTTTATCTAGGCGCAGATCTACCCCGAAAATACACGCTTTTTTGAGATGGACAGACTCTTCTATAGATTTGGCCATGGCCGCCACATAGGTCTCATATGGGTGTTCTCGCAACTGCTTAGGGTCAACCCCCAGGCTTTTGGCAAAGAATGAGATGGTGATCTTGTCATACAGGCGGTTGAACTCCACCTTAGGGCTAAGCAGATGGGTGTGGATATCTATGGTCTTCATGCAGCAACCACCTCAAGTGCAATCTGTTTTGCCGCACTGAAATTGCTCTTTCCACTGCCGAGTTTTGGTATAGACTCGACTGGGATCAGTATGGCAGGTCTCATCAACGGATTTAACTCTGATTGGTCAATCAGCTGCTTGAGATCATCGTGCCCAATCGTACCGGCAAACAGCATGACAACTTTCTCGCCTTTTTTGTCGTCTGGGATGGTGGTGGCCAGAATTTCGCTATCCTCAGGCAGCCGCTTACCAATGGCACTTTCGATGGCCCCAAGACTGATCATTTCGCCGCCAATCTTGGCAAATCTGGAGTAGCGATCAACGATGCTCAGAAAGCCATCCTTATCCAGATGCCCCTTGTCTCCGGTTTTATACCAGCGCCTCCCGTCCAACTCGATAATGGCCTCAGCGGTTTTTGCACTATCTTTCAGATAACCTAACATTACCTGGGTACCACCAAATAGGATCAGGCCATCTTCCCCGGTTGGTAGACCAGCCATGGTATCCGGGTCCACAATTCGAAAGCTACCGCCTGGAAGTGGCAGGCCAACGCTCCCCAGACGATTGCCAGACTGCACCTTCCACTCTTTGGTATCCATACGGTCTGGTATGTTCACACTTGCTACAGGAGTTGTCTCTGTGGTGCCATAGCCTTCATAGATCTCCTTGTTAAACTTCAGCTTGAAGGCTTCACGTACCTCAGGATTTAGTTTTTCCGCTCCTGCAACCACCACCCTTAGAGAATCGAGCATGAGTGGGTGGATACGTTTATTACGATTAAACAGACGCAGAAAGGTTGATGTACCACAGAATATGGTGGCCCGCTCTTTGGCTATCGCCTTGGCAATGGTAAGCGCATCGGTCGGGTCGGGATGACATACCACGGGGATACCTTCAACCATGGGTAGAAGTCCGGTCACAGTAAGTCCAAATGCGTGAAACAGAGGCAGGGTCGCCATGATTGTATCGTCATGATTTGCATCCAACACATCAGACACCTGGCGGATATTGGCCATGATATTGCGGTGGCTCAGAACCACACCCTTGGGTTCACCCTCACTGCCGCTGGAGAACAGTATGGCTGCCGGTTGCTGGATATCAACCGGCTTTCCAAATAGGGTGTACAGAACTGCGCTGGGCAGAACTATTGATGCTGTCATCAGCATTAGCTTGGTAAAGTGGCCAATCTCTTCCTTTAGCTCTTCGAGATAATACACATTTATATCTTGCAGCACCTCAGAGAGATCGATCCCTCGCTGTTCAAGTTTTTTCATAAACCGGGTCGAAGTGTAGACAGTTTGCACTTCGCCTTTTCTGACCGCAGAGACTAGCGCCTGCACACTGGCCGTGTAGTTGAGGTTAATAACAGTTTTGCCACTAAGTAGGGCAGCCAGATTGACAATGGTACCTGCGCTGCTGGTTGGTAGCAGTAGCCCCAGATTCTGTTCCGGGCTGAGTTTTGTGATTATTCTGGAAAATGCAATTACCCCAGTGAGTGTCTTGTAGCCTGAAAGACTGGACCCACCCTTTGCGTCCATAAGAGATATCTCACTGCCATGGCGTTTTGCTGTACGCATCCAGGCCAGAGGGATTGGGTCTAATGTATTGGTGTAGTGTTCCCAGCTGTCTATGGATAGATCAAATACATGCTGTTTTAGTTCATGTGCTTTGGTGTCCATTGGCTGTGGCCTGCCAAAGGCAACTATCACATGTCTGCGCATCTGGGTGTTGCGATTCTCCTGCAATTTTTTGCTCGACCGTGAGAGACGGCTACCCCAAAGACCGCGCAGGTAGAATGGAAGAATCACCCCGTTCACATCTTCTACACAGCGTTCATAACCTCGTTTAAATTCACCCAACTGACCGTTGCGACTGATCGCACCTTCCGGGAACAGACATACAACCTCTCCGGATCGCAACAGTTCATTTATCTTGGCCAAGGCCTCCTTGCTTTGCCCACTGGTGATAGGTATCACGCCAAACAGGTCCAGGAACCATCTCAGATACCAGCGCTGGTAGATTCCTCGATGCATAACGAAGCGAACCGGACGGGGGCATGCAATCTGAATCATGGCCCAGTCTAACCAACTGATGTGGTTGCCAAGCATCAACACACCACCTTGAGAGGGGAGGTTTTCAAAACCCAGTACCTCAATACGATGGGTGCTGGAAAACAGCCGTGCAATAACAAATCGTACCAGTGATTGCGGTAGTTGATACAGGGTGTAAACAGCACCCAGTAGCGCGGTGACAATCATTAGGTAGAATAGACCAATGCTACTGATTCCATTGATAGCAAATAGAACGGTAAGAGTAAGAAAACCAAGCATCACCAGGTTCTGGACCCAATTGTTACCTGCCAGCACGGTACCCAGTTCCTCATCTCTGGCATTGAACTGTATCAAGGCGTTGAGAGGTACAATAAACAGGCCGCCCGAGATACCCAACAGGATGAAATCGGCAATCAACATTGTGGTTGAGCGCAGATTTGGCATAAATGAGAGTGCAATAACGATGCCTGTTGCCCCTAACGGAATCAGGCCGGTCTCGATGTAACGTTTTGAGGCCATGCCAGCAAGCAGGGAGCCAACAATAATACCTATTCCAGAACAGGCCATCATGCCCTGGATGATAACCGTGTTATTCAGGTCCAGGGTCTCTTTTGCGAATGCCGGAAACGCTGCCAGTATGACCTGGGATATGCCCCAAAACACTGACAGTCCGATGATAGATAACCATAAGGAACGATTGTGCAGAAGCTTTTTGACATTAGCCTTCAGACTTTGGCCTCTGCCGTATCGGTGCCAATCAAATTGCAACTCACTGACATCCGGCAGAGTAGTTTGCAGTCGTAGGGTCAGAACAAATTCAACTATCGCACACAGGACCAGTATCCAACCAGTTGGAGCAACAATTTTTAAGATCTGTTGGGTACTACTATACTCTGTACCTGATAACCACTGTTCAAATAGCATGGAGAATACAAAGATGCCGGATAGGATAGCGACAATGGTTGCTGCCTGTACCAGAGCGTTTGCAGTGGCCAGGCTCTCCTTTCCAACCAGTTCCTTAATATAGCCATACTTTGCTGGTGAATAGAAAGCGCTTTGTATTGCAAGAAGAAATGTAAGACCAAAGGCAACTTCAAACCAACCCTGGTAGTAGGCGAGAGTTACCAACAGGGTAAGAGCGACGGCCACGGCAGCACTTACCTGCATTACCTTGGGTTTTCTGAACCTGTCAGAGATAAATCCTGCCGGGGTAAACAGCAGTACGAATGGAAGCAGTATTAATCCATTCACCACCGCACTAAGTATTATCTGGGTCTGCCCATCGTAGATTTTGAAGACGGTATTTTGAATGATGATCTTGTGACCAAGATCGATAAATGCATTCAGGTAGATAATCAGGATAAAAGAGGTAAAACCGACCAGTTTGAAGAGCTTATCCATGCTATTTGCCTTTGTTATTTCTAAAGTTGGCGTTAGGTTAAATCAGTGCGTCCATTCGTACCACCATATAACGTACCGTCTAATAATGTACACCACAAAGCATCATTATGTAATACTATTACTATGAGCATATTATTGTTCAGGCTAATATTTATACTGCCCCACCAATTAACTGGTTTAGGCTGTTGCCTTAAATCATTAGTTTAGTGTTGCTAGTTTACCCAATATTGAATGTAACAACATGACTGTGAGATATTATGGAGCCAGGTTAATAAATGTGTATGCATCTATTATTTTAAATGGTTCCTATCCCTGTCATCTCTATAATTTAGGATGACATGTTTTCATCATCGTCTTCTCCATGATGGAACTGCTCTGGAATAGTAAGGTGGTAGTGCTTGATCATACGGCGCAGACGTGGTCGTGATATGCCCAGTGTTTCGCAGGCCTTACCCTTATGCCAATTTGTTGCTTCAAGCACTCTGGCGATATGGGTTGCTTCGATTTCTTCCAGGCTACAGCGCTCCAGGGGTTTGGTGTTGTCTTTCTCGGCTATTTTATGCTGTCTCAGTTGAGTTGGCAGTAGGTCGTCAGACAAGGTGTCGCCCCTGGATAGGGCGATACTTTTCATTAGTACGTTTTCCAGTTCACGCACATTTCCTGGCCAGTCGTACTTTTCCAGGGCATCCAGTGCTGTGCGGGATATGTGACTCACATTTCGATGCAGTTCTTTGTTGATACGCCCGATTAAAACTTGGATCAGATCTATCAGGTCCTCCTTACGTTCACGTAGTGGTGGAAGATTAATATTTACCACTTGCAACCGATAATAGAGATCTTCCCGGAACATTCCTGATTGGACACGTTCTGCCAGATTTACATTGGTAGCAGTAACGATCCGAGCATTAGTTTTATGCGCACACTTTGCGCCTAATGGTGTAAATTCTTTGTACTGAAGTACACGCAGCAGTTTGGCCTGCATGGATGGTGACATTTCACCTACCTCATCCAGAAAGATTGTGCCGTCATGAGCCAAAGTGAATTTGCCATCCTGCTTGCTAACTGCTCCGGTAAAAGAGCCCTTTTCATGGCCAAACATGTCAGATTCGAGCAGGGTTTCTACCAGGGCGGCACAGTTTATTGCCACAAATGGTCCATCTGGTGTTTTGCTTGAATTGTGAATGGCACGCGCTACAAGTTCTTTACCGGTACCTGATTCACCAGTGATCAGGACTGTGGCAGGGCTTTTTGCCACCATGCCAATGGTTTTAAAAACTTCCTTCATCCCACGACTGCGACCTACCATAGTCAGGGTGCCTGGGTTGCTGCTGCTGGCTGAAAGCAGATCACCATTTTGCCTATGGTTGATTAGAAGCTTGGATATGGCATTGTCTAATTCTTCGATGTCGATAGGTTTATGGATATAGTCATCTGCCCCATTTTGCATCGCTTCAATTGTACTCTCCATGTCATGAAATGCCGTGATCATTATGATGCGGCAATCTGGAAGCAGTTGTTTGAATTCTGGCAGACCCTCCAGGCCAGATCGTCCCGGCATACGGATGTCCAGAATAATCAGATCAGGTGCATTTTGTGCGGCCTGCAGCCCATCCCCAACACTATGTGCAATGGATACTTCATAACCCTGACTGTTCAGGTGTACCTGGAGTGTTCGACAGCTCGCTACATCATCATCGATAATCAGAATTTTGCTCATGGCTTAACGCTCTCGTTGCTATACAGCTGTTGTTAGGAGTCAATCTGTGGGTTAACTGGTAACACCAGGGTTACACTGGTACCACGAGGGGTGTTGTGCGCTATGTGAATGCTGCCCCGATGCTGATCCAGAATACGTTTTACTATGGCCAGCCCCAGACCTGTTCCTCTGGCCCTGGTAGTAAAGAAAGGTTCGAACAGACGGCCTGCATCCACATCTTCTATGCCACACCCGTTGTCTTCAATAACAATTCGAATCCCTGTTCCATGCTGCCCTAGATCAAGCATCATATTGATGGCTATCAAGGCATTTTTCACGCCCTCAGTGGCCTGTATTGCATTGGTTATCAGGTTAGATAGCATTTGCCTCAGCTTGGTGACATCCCCCAGTACAGTAGGTAACCCCGCGTGGTACTCAGCAGTAAGCTTGACATTTTTCTCTTCCAGTCTGAGCTGGGATAGACCTATTGCCATATCCATAACCCGCTCAAGGTCGATCCATTCAGGATTCATAGCATCAGGTTTAGAGTAGGTGAGGAGGTCGGAAAGTATATCCTCCATATAACGAATCTGCTCTAGGGATATATGTCTTAATTCGTCATTTTCCGTCTGGAATTTTGGCCCTGTCTGTTTGCCAATGATCTGCAGGGTCATTTTGACCGATGAGAGTGGATTTCTCAGGTCATGCGCGATCATGCTGGCCATTCTCCCCATGACGGCAAACGCCTGGCTGCGAGATAGCTCCCGGTTCCTTTCGGCTACTTCTGATTCCAGACGTTTACGCTCTGTGATGTCCTCTTTTACTGCCAGGAAATGGGCTATCTCTCCATCCTGGTTTCGAATGGCAGAGATGGCGGCTGCTTCCCAGTAGAAATCCCCATTCTTTCTTCGGTTATGAAACTCTCCACGCCACTCTTTGCCCTGTTTGATGCTGCGCCACAGGCTTGCGTATTCATCCTTAGAGGTCTCTCCAGATTTAAGCAGGCGCGGGTTATTACCCCGCATCTCTTCCATGGTATAGCCTGATACCTCGGTGAATTTTGGGTTCACATACTCTATCTGGCCGTTTTTATCCGTGATCATAACAATACTTGGACTTTGTTCAACTGCACTTGAGAGTTTGCGTAGTTCCTCTTCTGCACGTTTGGACTCGGTAATGTCTTCACCTATCCCTGTTACCCCAATCACGTTACCTGTTGTATCGTAGGATAGTGTATTGTTCCAGGAGATCAGCCTGATCTGACCATCCTTTGTCTTGACCTGGTTTTCGTAGTGTGATGGGAAGGTGGTTGGGTCGGTGATATGGGTGATGATGTTGATCACTTCCACTTTCAAGTTTTCTGGAACAAACTGGTCCAGCCAGTTTTTGCCCACCACCTCACTGCGGTGCCAACCGGTCATGCCAAGAAAGTAGTCATTGCAGAATGTTACCTCACCGTTTTTATTGAGGGCAATAGCTGCAAGATCAATATTCTCTAGCGTATGTCTGAAGCGCTGCTCATAGTCCCTCTGAGCCTCTGCCAACCGGTGCTGGTTTTGTGCGTAGGCTAGAAACCAGGTGATCAACGCAATCAGGAAGAACATGGCTATGTAGAGCGTAATATGGTTCTGGATAAAAAAGGGCAGGGAGGCGGAAAGTTTTTTGGTTGGGATATGGGATATTACCTTCCACTTGTGTACCTTGGGTATACTGGTATCCAGCAGTTGCGTAGTTGGAGCAGAATCCATGACTGCAGGACGAGGGCTCACTGTGGCATAGGTAAACAGACCGTCCGGGGTCTGAATCTGGCCACTGTCTGATCTGTTTATACGTTCCCAGGCCAGTTTGTATTCAGCACTGAAGGTCTTGTTGTGACCCAACATGAAGCCCCACTCATTATTGCTGTCTGGACTGCTTAACCAGTAGCCGTCACTATTGACCAGTTGCACATGGTCCAGAATATTTGCAGCGGCACGTTTGAAACTGTCGATCAGCCGGTCACCAAAGTAGTTGAGGACAATAACTCCTTTTTTTTCACCATCACGATCAAATACCGGTGTGGCGAATCGTAGCATCGGTTTTAACGGATACTCGATTGACTCACCTTCGATGTTAAGATCCAGGGGAGATATGTAGATATTACCCCGCTCCTGACTTAGTGCCTTCTTGAAATAGTAACGATTCCCCTTGTTCTGCAGATAGCGTCGAACTACCCGCACCGGTTTGCCACCGGAAAAGTTGATGCGCACGATCTCCATACCAGTGCTATTAAGATAACGGATCTGATCATACAATCCCTTCTTTTCAGCAAAAACCAGGAACTCCTTGGTGATCTGTCTCTCATCAAAGTGGGTAAGGTCGTCTGGCAATCCCTGTTCTTCCACATGTTTTGCCAGAAATAGCAGATCACTTATAACCGAAGAGATGTCACTTACAATGGTGTGCTTGGCAAGATTTACATTTAGTGACTCACTGGCCTCAATGGTATTGCGTTCAGTGGTGTAGAAGGTGTAGTAGTGCATGGAAGCCACAACGGTCAGCACAGCACATAGGGGCAAAAAAATCCCAAGGAACCTTTTAAGTAGTCCCAGCTTGGAGGCTCGACTTGGTGGTGGTGCTATTGGCATTGCTGGTCTATATACCTTTGCAACCTGCTCATATAATCTTTCAGTGGCTCATCACTCTCCCTTGGTAGCAGAAAAGTGAGGCGTGCAGCAATAATATACGGTTTTCTATCACCTGTGCCTGCCGGGGTATTCTCCGTTAGCACTTGATGCACCCGTCCCATTGCCCCCACCGGGTCTTTACAATAGCGGGGCATGGTGATGTTTCTTGAATACCACTGTGCAGCGCTGGAGATGGCAAGCAGGAGTAAAAGAACGATGATTACCAGTTTTAGCGGCCGGAATGGTGGTGCCTGCTCCAACTGTTTGCTGTCTGGATTTCCTGTGGTCATAGTAAACGGGCTGGTGTTGCATAAACGGGTTTATGTTGGCTGGTACAACTCTGGTTGTTTCCTTGCGCATGCAACTTTTGTATTATCTGACGAGCGGTTATTTTTCCCTGGTAGATGCGCTCCCTCACCGATACACCACCGGCGTAGTTACCACACAGGTGCAGTCCTGAGTAGTCTGAGAGGTGTGAGTTTATTTTATGTAGTTTGGCCTGGTATTGGCCATGGTATAGAGGCAATCCTTTATGGTGCCGATCCAGTCGTACATATTCCGGAGTATCTTCTATACCCAATAGACGGGAAAGACCGCCAAGGCCATGGGTAATCAGTTTATCGTCTGGCAAGTCCAGTTTGCCTGGATTCCTGGCCCCACCCAGGTAGCTGGTCAACATTGTCTTTCCGGCAGGTGCCCGTCGTGGAAACAGGCTGCTCATCCACAGATTTCCATTCAAATTTAGCCGATCGCGTTTAGCCACTAGAAATCCTGTGCCATCAAGCGGGTGGGTTATCTGCTCGCGGTCAAAGCCCGTATGTAGTACTGCAATGGGGGCATATTCGATGCTGCCCAGCAGCTGGCTCAGTTCCCGGTCAATTTCAGATAGTAGTTGTGCACTGGTATTGGCTGGAGTGGACATAACCAATTGACGGGTGATCTGGTTCAGACTGCCATATGGGGTCTCTGCATGAACTTGCCAGCCGTTCTGATCAGGTTCAATCTGCCTGATAGTTACATTTCGGCGTATACAGATACCGGGGGCCGCTGCCATGGCCTCGATCAGTTGTGACATGCCACCATGGAATGAGAAGGTGTCCGCGTGGTTGACGCGTCTCCGCTTCCACAGTTTATTTACCAGGATGCCAGCAGTGATACTACCGTAGCGGTTTTCCAATGTCTTCAGGCGGGGGAGTACCGAGGCCGCCTCTGCCAGATCCGGGTCTGAGGCCAGGGTGCCTGAAACAAATGGGTCGATGGCGGTATCAAGCATCTCTGGACCAAAGCGGCGTTTGATGAACTGACTGACACTCTCTCCTCGATCCCCCCTGCCGAAAACCAGCCCTTCGGCCAGCATGCGCAGTTTGCCGCGATGGCTCCACAGGGGGGATCTGGCGATGCCGGCGAAGGTCATGGGCACCGAGCAGAGTTGGCCCTGATGCAGTACATAACGTTTCAGGTTATCGGGACGCTGTTGTTTAGCTGATGTGAGGCCGCAGTGTTTGATTAACCGATCAATTTCCGGACGAAAGTTTACTAATAGCCCGGCAGCACTCTCACTCAGGTAGCCATTTTCAGTGGTGGTTTTTATTTTTCCGCCAATGGTCGGCTCAGACTCCCACACTTCGACCTTTACACCTTGCTGTGCCAACCACCATGCAGTGGATAAACCAGAGATACCGGCACCGATGATGATTACATCTGAATTACTCACTGGGTTCTCTCTTCAGCTCTGCTCTCATTTGCTCCAACAGTGATCTGTCCAACACTCCCAGGCCGTTGTTACCATCAGAAATTTTTGATTCCACATAGTTACGGATCTCGCTGAATCGCCGGTCTGCCTGTGGGTTCTGTTGCAACCTTGGCACCTTCTCTTGAGCAATGCTGTACGCATCAAAGTTAAGATCAGCCATGCCAAAACTCTTCATACGTTTGACTGCGCGCAGCATGGCGTGATTGCGAAACCTTGTCAGGTCCTGGGTGGTGATGCGGTTCAAACCCTCTCGCCTGGCATTGAATTCGGCTGCCTTTTTAATCCCTGCCCGTATAAAATCGGGGGCTGACTCCACCCGCAGCAGGGCGTCTTTATCCCATGTAACACCAGCCAGGTCGGTGGCGATTATCACTTCCATGTCGGCCCGGGTTACCAGCTGTCTATGATTATGCCCGGCCTCTCGTTCTGCAGCAGCCTCCAGGCTGGGCTGCACAAACATGCTGACCTGCACTGGTCGATCAGAAAGATGTGTGGCCAGCAGATTTTCAGCCCCAGGCTCCCACTCCATGTTGCGCTGGTGATTGCCATCCTCCTCCAGGCGAGTGAGCAGTTGTATATTTACCTCAAGTCGGCCCTCCTGCCGGGCCACATCTTCGGCCACCTGGAGTATGCCATCCCGCAGAAAACTGGGGATATCCTCCAGGTAGTGTATTGCCTCCTGGGTCCAGGCCAGTGTAGTGCCTGGTAGCTTGCTGTTAGCTTGATCTGTCTCTGCAAGGGTGGGTTTTTTTCCAGGGAATCCGTTGCCGAAACGTTGTTGTGCCAGGGTCTGCATATGCTCAGTGGTTACTCTGGTTTCGCCCTGTTTGCGTACGTGTTCTTCAGCCCTTTTGCGTACCATCTTGCGTAGAAAGCCAGGTACCCGTTGCAAACGTTGCTCTGCCTCCGGTGACCAGGTAACTCTGCTGGTATCAGGTTCTGTGTAGGGCTGAATGATGGGCTGCCCTGTAGGGTGGTGACTGCACCAGGGGTCGGCATCCATAAGTGATCCACCCATGGCCAGGGGGCGGGCACGACAGCCGATACATAGCTTCTGGTATTCACACTCCCCACACTTGCCCTGCAGTTGTGGAGTGCGTAGCTGTCGGAAACCTGGACCCTGGTCCCAGATCTGCCAGAACGGTTGTTGCCGAATACTGCCCTCTTCGGTTGGTATATACGGGCAAGCGGTGACTCCGCCTTCAGGGGTGATGCGGCAGTAGTGCAGCCCGGCCAGACAGCCGCCGCCTTCGTAGCCTTCTGCCCGGGTGAGGGTGGATTGTGGGTCATGCTGGTAGGCCACCCGCTTGAAGTGAGGTGCACAGCGGGCACGGATGATCAGGTCTTTGGTTACTTCCTGAGCTTGAACCAGTTGCCTGAGTACGGTTTCGTAATGTTCTGGCGTGATGTTGGACATGGTTTCTCCCCGGCCGGTACAGACCAGGAAGAATATGTTCAGTACATGTGCCCCTGCTGCCTTGGCAAAGTCGATCATGGCTGGCAGTTCATGGGCATTATTTTCTGTGATTGAAAAGTGAACCTGGAATGGCAGACCCAAGTTGCGGCAGTAATCCATTGCGGCCAGGGTCTTTTCCCAGCTTCCGTCTGCACCTCTGAAACTGTCGTGGCTTGCCGGATCCAATGAATCCAGGCTGATGCCAACACCCATGGCTCCAGCAGACTGGAGGGATTGTGCACGCTGCTCTGTCAGCAGAACACCGTTGGTTCCCACCACCATGGAGAGGCCGAGTTGGTTGCCATGCTCAACCAGTTGTTCCAGGTCACTTCGTACCAGGGGTTCACCTCCTGTGAGCACCACCATGGTTTCATCGCTACGTGTGGAAATCTCATCCAGTAGTTTATAAACCTCCTGGGTGGACAGTTCTCCGTCTCCCCCATCCAGCCTGGCCTTTGCATCCATGTAACAGTGAGCGCAGGCTAGGTTACAGCGGTGGGTAAGATTGATAGCAATGAGGTAGAGATCATTCATGCCTGTCTGGGTTTATCCACTACGTGAGTCGTTAGGATCAAGATGAAAGACACCGCGCTCAGCCCAAATCTCCTTTATGGCATCAACCGCCTGCTCGGTGACCTGTTTCAGACCCTCTCTTTGGCTCCAACCCTCTATCTCCCTGATCAGCATGATGCGCACCATATTCGGCGCCTGGTTGATACGGTCCATGGCGGCCGGTTGCCACTCCATGGTTGGTTGGCTGGTTTCTGAGCCAGATTGAAAAGTCTGCATCACCTGTTGTACAAATTTCGCACTGATGGTGCTAACACTGTTTTTCTCAGCAATGGCCTCGGCCGCCTTTCGGGTCATATCCCGGCAAAATCCTGCTGGGACCTGGTCCAGCATGCCCTCGGCATCCGTTTCCCACTGCAGGGATAGCCCGGTTTTCTCCTGTTTGGTGCGAGCACTGCCCATGTGGCCAAATGGGCAGGCACTCTCTTTGTTCTGTGTTGATTGTGCAGGGGCAGGGTGCTCATTATTGCCCTGTTGCATGGCACTTTCCATGGCCGCCCTGGCCTGGGCTAGTCCTGCCTCTGCCACCTCCAGTGATACCTCACTATGGCCCTCTGCCCTGGCAAAATCCTCAATGCGTTGTTTGGAGCTATTGCGCATGAGTCCCTCGGGTACGCGCATCAACCGAGCCAGGGCACTGGCCTGCCAGCGCAGGGAGTCGGATGGGGTTTCTACGTCCACTCCTTGGCCCTTTTCAACAAAAGATCGAATGTGTTCATCTTCTACAGTGTAGCTTCCAGCAGTGCGGGCTTTCTTCTCCGCCCGCATAGAGAGGTTACCGCGCACACTCAGATCCTTGACAGTAAGTAGCAGCTTGGTTGCCGTCTCACTCCAACGGATAGCCTGACTGGTATCCGGTTTGCGCTTGAGTTTCCCCTTGTCGTAGGCCTCTACTATCTCCTCCATTGCCTGTTCGGCATGTCCTGGCATCAGTTGTGCGGTGGCTTCGTCCACTATTTTTTCGGTAATTACGGTGTGTCCCTGCTCTTGGGCATAGCGCAGGATGGCCATCTTGGCCATAGGGCGTACAAAGGATGGCACCCTCTCCATACGCTGTTCTGCCTCCTTGGTCCATGAGGTAGTGACTGAGGCCAGACGGTCGATCTGTGGTCGGTGTTCTCGCTGGCTGAGCAGTACAGAGCAGGGCGCATCACTGAGAAGATATTCTGTATTTCCGCCTATATCCAGTTTGGCATCGGCGTGTATACCGGTGGTGCCAATTACCAGCAGGGATGGTTTTACTTCATTCAGGTAGCGAGTCATAACCTCATGGGGTTTGCCATCCAGCAGGAGAGTTTCGACCTCCATCCCAAAATCAGCAGCGATACTCTGGGCAACCGATAGATGCCCCTGGTATATCTTGGCCAGGCCCGAATCAATGATCTCCTCATGTAGTTTTTCCTGCTCCTGAAACTTGAAAACCTGCCCCGCCTCCTCTGACAGCACCCCGGCAATACGGTTGAAAGCCACGTAGTGATAGTAGGGGTCGAAGGCAGATATTATTTTCACTGACACCTTCCACAACTTGGCCAGTGACAGGGCGGTTAACAGCCCACCGTATGATTTTGTAGAGCCATCCACGCCAACCACGATAGGACCGTCGCCCAGCTTCTGGGTGGGTTGTTTGATAACCAGGGTGTCGATATTGCTGCGGCGGCAGGTGCGTTGGCAGACAGTGCCAAGACGGCTGCCTGTGACCGCTCCCAGACCCAGTGCACCTAACACCAGTAGATCATAGTTTCCACTATTGGTCTCTTCTACTATCTTGCGATAATTTTTGCCTTCCAGAGAACGCCTTCGGATATTCAAGGTGTGTGCTGCAGCAGCGCTGTCCACCTGGTCCAGGTAGGAGCTGGTGATGATGGATAGCCCCTTGGTGATCAGGTCATCGTGTACATCACGTTGCCGTTCCAGTTCCTGTTCTTCCCGAAACTGCTCTGGCAGTCCCCCCTCCATCTGCCGGAAACGGATGTCGTGCAGTTTGGCTGCATAGACATGGGTTGCCGTGATTTGGCTATCAAAATGAGAGGCTAATTCCAGTGCTTCCAGGGTGCCTCGGTTAGAGTGATCTGAAGAATCAACCGCCAACAGAATGGAACTGTATTTTGGCAATGATTGGGGTTCAGAATCATGGGCCATCTCTTGGCTCACAGGTTGCATAGGTGGTCGGCATCCATTAGCTGTAGTGGTAGAAAAGGGCGGGTGCAGCACTTACTGCATCCCACCCCAGGTGTGTTTCATTGATGCAGGGTCGGAGTTGTTGTAAGCAACTCCGACCCTATGCTTTTAGCAGGTAAGATGACTCATGTGGTTAACCAGAAGCCGACAATTGCACTAATGACAATTACATTGATTATGCCACCCACCAGGGCGAGATAATCAAGTGGTGCCATGCGTTTCATCCAGTCTGGTTTTTTCATGGGTTCAGTTTACTTGAAGGTGAAATCAACAGTAGCTGCGGCGCCACTCTTTACTTCAACCTTCGCCTTTTGGTTTTTTAGAAAACCGTGCCAGGCCTTGATCTTGTATTTGCCTGGAGGCACGTTGTCTATGTTATAAGTGCCATCATCCTTTACCACTGCAAAGTACGGATTTTTTGCGACGAACACAAAGCCGTGCATGAAGTCATGGGCATCACACTCAACCTTTATGGCGGGACCCTTTCTTAGTTTTACCTTTTTAATTACCGTATTTGGCTCGGGTTGGCTGACGTTGAAGACGGTCTTTTTTGGTCCCTTGAAGCTACCGGTAAACAGTTCGTAGGTATGGATGTTGTGCAGGATTGGATCCTGGTTGACAGCCGCAATCTTATTTGCGTTTCTCATTACCTGCAGGAATGGCTTAAATTCGCAGCCCGCCTGGTCAATGGTGGCATCGCCAACATCAGCTGGGAAGGCCTTGCCTTGCTTTACCTTTTCCAGGTAGACAACTGTATCCAGCAGGGTTCCATCCTTGACACGTACGTAATCAATTTCACGGTTGCCGGTACCGCATACTTTGTTGTCCTTGGCAATGGTGTAGGTTTTAGGTTCCAGATCAGTACCGGCGAATATAATCTTACCGGTTATGCTGCCGCCGTTGCTGACGTCAATCTCTTTATAGGCTGCGGCCTGGCTGAGCAGGGGTAGGGCGCAGAGGCTCGCGATAGTGATGGATGCAAGCAGTCTCTTCATTTGCTGTTTCTCCTGTTGTTTGTGCGTATGTATGTCAGGCCGCCTTGTTTGACGGATCCTGTAGTGGTTGTTCCGGTTTATGCAGCTCTTCCAGCATCTCAATAGCGATACTGCGCTTCAGGCTGTCTGGGGCCTGGTCCATGTGGGAAAGCAATGTTTCGGTACTCATGGACAGATCAAATGCACGAAGTA
>JAAGZL010000422.1 GCA_024206335.1 Gammaproteobacteria bacterium | reverse complement strand
ATACATGTGTTGATGATTCACTGCTCACTGTGGCCTATTAGTATGTGCATGTGCATTAAAAAGAATCAAGCATCCCAGTTAGACTGTGACCAAATCAGTAACAAATGGTCTACAGATTGACATGGCTGTGTGTGCTGCTGATCCAGATGCTAATGAAGGGCAGTAAGGATTGCATTACAAACAGTCGTGGATTGGAAAGTGCTTCTACTACAGCTGACAATGACGCTAGACCAAACAGTAAGCAATTGCATTGGAATAGTCTAGTAGCTGTTGTCCTCCATGCAGTAGCATAAAGATGTAAAAGTATTACTGCCCCCTACTAAGTTGGAACAAGGATTGACATGTGTAAGTGATTGGCTGCCCACTGTGGCCTATTAGTTGGTGTATGTGCATTAAAAAGAATCAAGCATCCCAGTTAGATCTGTGACCAAATCAGTTGGAATTGCATTGCAAACAGTCATGGGTTGGAAAGTGCTTCTACTACAGTAACCATCATGCTAAACCAAATAGTAAGGGATTGCATTGGAATAGTCTAGTAGCTGTTGTCCTCCATGCAGTAGCATAAAGATGTAAAAGT
>JAAGZL010000421.1 GCA_024206335.1 Gammaproteobacteria bacterium | reverse complement strand
TGGCGGTCTGGATTGTTTTCCTCTTGACTACGGACGTTAGCACCCGCAGTCTGTCTCCCGGATAGTACTCATTGGTATTCGGAGTTTGCATCGGTTTGGTAAGTCGGGATGACCCCCTAGCCGAAACAGTGCTCTACCCCCAATGGTGTTCGTCCGAGGCGCTACCTAAATAGCTTTCGGGGAGAACCAGCTATCACCGAGTTTGATTAGCCTTTCACCCCTATCCACAAGTCATCCCCTGGCTTTTCAACGACAGTGGGTTCGGTCCTCCAGTGCCTGTTACGGCACCTTCAACCTGCTCATGGATAGATCGCCCGGTTTCGGGTCTACTCCCAGCAACTAGACGCCCTATTAAGACTCGCTTTCGCTACGCCTCCCCTATTCGGTTAAGCTTGCTACTGAGAAGTAAGTCGCTGACCCATTATACAAAAGGTACGCAGTCACAGAACAAGTCTGCTCCTACTGCTTGTACGCATACGGTTTCAGGTTCTATTTCACTCCCCTAAAAGGGGTTCTTTTCGCCTTTCCCTCACGGTACTGGTTCACTATCGGTCGGTAAGGAGTATTTAGCCTTGGAGGATGGTCCCCCCATGTTCAGACAGGATATCACGTGTCCCGCCCTACTCGATTTCACTTTAGATTGGTTTTAATGTACGGGGCTATCACCCTATATTGCCGGACTTTCCAGACCGTTCCACTAACCGTAAAAAAGCTTAAGGGCTAATCCCTGTTCGCTCGCCGCTACTAAGGGAATCTCGGTTGATTTCTTTTCCTCCGGGTACTTAGATGTTTCAGTTCCCCGGGTTCGCTTCTTACACCTATGTATTCAGTGCAAGATAACCAGCTTATGCTGGCTGGGTTCCCCCATTCGGAAATCCTCGGATCAAAGCTTGTTTACTAGCTCCCCGAGGCTTATCGCAAGTTACAACGTCCTTCATCGCCTCTTACCGCCTAGGCATCCACCATATGCGCTTATTCGCTTGACCATATAACCCCAAAAATTCTGGAATCATATGTTTTGAGTTACGATAACAGCATACCCATGCTGTTAACTATACTTAGCTTTCTTCTGCTCATCACAAACAGAATACTTGTAAGTATTACTTCTACGATATTTCCAAATTGTTAAAGAGCGACACTCCGCAAAATGCAAAGTGGCTAATACTTAAATAAGCATTAGCCGCTTTACTCTTGTCAGACACTTGGTGGAGCCAGTCGGGATCGAACCGACGACCCTCGGCTTGCAAAGCCGATGCTCTCCCAGCTGAGCTATGGCCCCAATTTCAATAGGGTCAGACTCGATTGATTTCTCTTAATCGAATGACGCCCAACCTGAATAAATCAATCGAGTCTGACCCTATTGAAATTGGTGGGTCTGGGAGGAGTTGAACCTCCGACCTCACCCTTATCAGGGGTGCGCTCTAACCAACTGAGCTACAGACCCGTGTCTGTGTCTTCTTATGTTTAGGTAATTTGTGTGGATACTCCGTCGGCACCGGTCCGACTATATTTAAAGGAGGTGATCCAGCCCCAGGTTCCCCTAGGGCTACCTTGTTACGACTTCACCCCAGTCATGAATCACAAAGTGGTGAGCGTCCTCCCGAAGGTTAGACTACCCACTTCTTTTGCAACCCACTCCCATGGTGTGACGGGCGGTGTGTACAAGGCCCGGGAACGTATTCACCGCGACATTCTGATTCGCGATTACTAGCGATTCCGACTTCATGGGGTCGAGTTGCAGACCCCAATCCGGACTACGAGAGGTTTTATGAGATTCGCGCACTGTCGCCAGTTGGCTGCTCTTTGTACCCCCCATTGTAGCACGTGTGTAGCCCATCCCATAAGGGCCATGATGACTTGACGTCATCCCCACCTTCCTCCGGTTTGTCACCGGCAGTCTCCTTAGAGTCCCCACCATTACGTGCTGGCAACTAAGGACAGGGGTTGCGCTCGTTGCGGGACTTAACCCAACATTTCACAACACGAGCTGACGACAGCCATGCAGCACCTGTCACTGGATTCCCGAAGGCACCAAACTATCTCTAGTGAGTTTCCAGGATGTCAAGGGCTGGTAAGGTTCTTCGCGTTGCATCGAATTAAACCACATGCTCCACCGCTTGTGCGGGCCCCCGTCAATTCCTTTGAGTTTTAACCTTGCGGCCGTACTCCCCAGGCGGTCAACTTATCGCGTTAGCTACGCCACTAATCTCTTTAATGAGACCAACGGCTAGTTGACATCGTTTACGGCGTGGACTACCAGGGTATCTAATCCTGTTTGCTCCCCACGCTTTCGCACCTCAGCGTCAGTATTGGTCCAGAAAGTCGCCTTCGCCACTGATGTTCCTTCGGATATCTACGCATTTCACCGCTACACCCGAAATTCCACTTTCCTCTACCATACTCTAGCTTGCCAGTATCAAATGCAGTTCCCAGGTTGAGCCCAGGGCTTTCACATCTGACTTAACAAACCGCCTACGCGCGCTTTACGCCCAGTAATTCCGATTAACGCTTGCACCCCCTGTATTACCGCGGCTGCTGGCACAGGGTTAGCCGGTGCTTCTTCTAAAGTTAACGTCAAGACCCAAGGGTATTATCCTTAAGCTTTTCTTCACAATTGAAAGTGCTTTACAACCCGCAGGCCTTCTTCACACACGCGGTATTGCTGGATCAGGGTTGCCCCCATTGTCCAATATTCCCCACTGCTGCCTCCCGTAGGAGTCTGGGCCGTGTCTCAGTCCCAGTGTGGCTGATCGTCCTCTCAGACCAGCTATGGATCGTCGCCTTGGTGAGCCATTACCTCACCAACAAGCTAATCCAACGCAGGCTCATCTAATAGTGCAAGGTCCGAAGATCCCCTGCTTTCCCCCGTAGGGCGTATGCGGTATTAGCTCGGATTTCTCCGAGTTGTCCCCCACTACTAGGTAGATTCCTACGCGTTACTCACCCGTCCGCCACTCGCCATCAAGAGAGCAAGCTCTCTTATGCTGCCGTTCGACTTGCATGTGTTAAGCATACCGCCAGCGTTCAATCTGAGCCAGGATCAAACTCTTCAGTTTAAGTTTGAACAGTCTCTATAAGATGAGACCAAATCTTGGCTCGATAAATCACTATCGTTTTGGAATTGATAGATACTTCATCGATATCTCTTGGCCGAAGCCGGATACCAACGGAGCACCCACACAAATTACCTAATCATATTGTTAAAGAGCGGATTCAACTTTCATCGAATCAAGACGGCGAATAGTATCAAACTCCGTCCAATGCCGTCAACAGTTAATTTACTGTTTCCAGCTATTCGTTTCAGCGATCAATCTGCTGTCCCGAATTGAGATGCGCATTATACGTACCTCGAACCGCTGGTCAAGATCTTTTTTGACCTGATTTTCAAATTGAAAATCTTTGCAGTTTTCGTTCGTTAGAAGCCTGTCTTTCAAGGCTGTCTCGTCGAGCGAAGGAGCGCATTATACGCAGCTAATTGAACCTTGCAACAGTTATTTTCAGTTTTCTTACAATAGCCCAAAAGCGCCCCATTAACCCTTGATAACGCCTGGTTTCAGCTTAGGGTTACCCTGGCAAAACGGCGCTTTCCAACCTGATATACATGGGTAGTACCGGCCAGCATTACCAGCCCCCTGTCATCAACCCGCGCACCATCGATCTTGACGGCACCCTGCTTGATCATACGAAAGGCCTCAGAGGTACTACTAACCAGCGCCGCATCTTTAAGCAGATTTGCTATTGGAATACCTTCACTCCTCACCTCTAAGGTTTTCTCAGGCATATCATCCGGCATCTTCCCCTTACGAAAGCGCGCCACAAAATTCTCATTGGCCTGCTCTGCATCTGCCGGTGTGTGGAAACGCCCCACCAGTTCCATGGCCAACTGCACCTTGACGTCACGCGGATTGAGGCCTTCATCAACCCGGGTGTGCAACTGATTAATTTCAGACATAGGTTTGAAACTGAGTAGCTCATAGTAACGCCACATCAGTTCATCAGAGATGGACATCACCTTACCGAACATATCATCCGGCGCATCAGTGATGCCGATGTAGTTATTCAGGGACTTGGACATCTTCTGCACCCCATCCAGGCCCTCGAGGATCGGCATGGTAAGCGCCACCTGGGGCTCCTGGCCGTAGGCCTCCTGCAACTGGCGCCCTACAAGAAGATTGAATTTCTGATCGGTACCACCTAGCTCCACATCCGCCTTCATGGCTACCGAGTCATAGCCCTGCACCAGAGGGTAGAGAAACTCATGTACCGAGATGGACTGCCCGCCCTTGTAGCGCTTGTTGAAGTCATCCCGCTCCAGCATACGGGCCACGGTGTGCTTTGCCGCCAGTTGAATCATATCAGCAGCGCTCATCTCCCCCATCCAGGATGAATTAAAAAACACGGTAGTCTTTTCCGCATCCAGGATCTTGAACACCTGATGCTCATAGGTCTTGGCATTTTCCAACACATCTTCACGGGTAAGAGGCGGCCTGGTGGCGCTCTTGCCGGTGGGATCACCGATCATGGCGGTAAAATCGCCAATCAGAAACATCACCTCGTGACCCAACTCCTGGAACTGACGCAATTTATTGATCAGTACCGTGTGACCAAGGTGCAGGTCAGGTGCGGTGGGATCGAACCCGGCCTTGATACGCAGAGGCTTGCCACGCTCCAACTTCTTTACCAGACCCTCCTCCAGAAGAATCTCATCGGCACCGCGCTTGATAATTTCCATGGCCTCTGTGACTGACGTCATAACCGTTCTCTCTTACTTATATATATGGTTAAAGCGATATTGGGCGCACAATGTACTAGAAGGAGCAGAAAAAAGTAACCTTATTGCAGCCCGCGCAAGGGAAATTCACCTTTCGGGACCAATAAACACACATATATACTCTAATATTACCCCAGCCATTATCTCTGAATAACAGCCTCACCCAGGAAAAGATCCTGTAAAAACCCATCCATTTACGACATAATATACCCACTAAGACACAATACTATTAGTGGTACAAACCGCCTTATATTTCAAGATGTAAAAACAGCGCCTCCACCACCATTAAATAACTGAAGCCCACTTAACTCTACCTAGTTGATGTAGCATTACCGCATGAGAACTGATTACAAGCTGCACCCCACTCCAAACCCATTGGCAAAACGAAGGAGATCGTCTTCAAAGCGTGTCCATCTGGCCATCTCTGTCATGATCATTAGCGCATTCATTATATATGCCACCATAGATTCCACTGAGACCACCGACACCACAACACCAAACCAGATGGTTCTGACCATTCCTGGCCTAGATAGCAATCCGACGCCAAAAAAGAGGGCCGCAATAGAACCACCATCAGTCACAGCTTCATCTGAATCACTGGTACCGACTGAGATCCCCACCAACAAACCTGTCTCATTACAGCAAGGCGGCATCGACACATATACTGCCATCGATCTCACTGGCACCACAGCACCAAATAACATAAATCTGGCCATTCCTGAGCTAGAAAGCAGTCAATCACCGGAAAAGAGGAAGGCAGTAAAACCGCCGTCAGTGACAGCTTCACCTGAAGCGGTGGCACCAACCACAATCCCCACCCACAAACACGCGTCATTACAGCAAGACGGCATCAGTATCGCCCTCGCTCTTCCCGAGCCCACAGCGGCCCCAAGAAGTAATGCAATTCAGGATGAACCTGTGCCCTGGATCGAAGAGACAGTGGCAAGTGGCGATTCCCTGTCCAGAATATTCAGCCGTTTAGGCCTGTCGGCAAAACTGCTGCACCAGATAACCAATAGCAGCAAAGAGGCCAAAGGACTTACCCGCATAAAACCAGGGGAATCCCTTAAAATCAGACTGGACAACAGCGGCCGACTGCAGAAACTGATTTATCAACGCAGTCCGGTTGAGGCCCTGCATATCACACCGGAGGGAGATGACTTCAAGGCCAAGACCAGCACCAAACAGGTAGAGACACGCCAGGGATACCTCTCAGGGACCATTATCAGCTCATTCTATCTGAGCGCACAGAAGGCCGGCCTATCCGATGCCCTGATTATGGATCTGGCAACCATATTTGGCTGGGATATAGATTTCGCCCTGGAAATCAGAAAGGGAGACCGGTTCTCCGTGGTGTTTGAAGAGGAATTTCTACAGGGAAATAGATATGGCAACGGCCGTATTCTGGCAGCAGAATTTGTGAACCGGGGTAAGGTATACCGCGCCATTCGCCATAAGAAAGATAATGGTGAATTTGACTACCACGCACCAGATGGCAAGAGCATGCGGAAGGCCTTTCTACGGGCACCAGTGGATTTTCGCCGTATATCCTCACGTTTTAGCAAAGAGCGCTTCCACCCGGTACTAGGCAAGAAGCGCCCCCATCGCGGCGTGGACTACGCCGCCGCAACCGGAACCCCAATCAAGGCTGCAGGTAATGGGAGAGTCATATTTCGCGGCACCAAGGGTGGCTATGGCCGTACAGTAATCCTAAAACACGGCAAAAAATATACAACCCTCTATGCCCACATGTCCAAGTTCCATCGGGCAGTTAAAAATGGCTCCCGGGTACGCCAGGGGCAGACCATCGGCTATGTGGGCAAAAGCGGCCTGGCAACTGGCCCCCACCTCCATTACGAGTTCAGGGTAAACAATCGGCATAGAAACCCACTAACGGTCAAACTACCCGCATCCGCCCCCATTGCACAGAGGTACAGGAAAGCATTCCTCGAAAACAGCAGACACCTCACCTCAACCCTTGACCTGTTGACCCGCACCATGCTGGCACAAACCACAACAAAGTAGTTAGGATATTCAACTATGAATAAAGGCCTCTATCTCGGAATTATGTCTGGAACCAGCATGGACGGGATTGACGCCTCACTGGTGGAGCTCCATGCACAGGGCTGTACTCACGTAGCCAGCCATAGCCATCCATGGGCCACAGGGTTACAGCAGCAACTCAGGTCCATCACCCACCCAGGTGAGAATGAGATAGAGCGGATGGGCATTCTGGATATCATGGTGGCAGAGGAGTTCGCCCACTGCGCCCTGGCCCTTCTACAGCAGGCCGGAGTGAACCCAGAGCAGGTAGCGGCCATCGGCAGTCATGGCCAGACCATTCGCCACCGACCGAATACCAGCACACCCTTCACCCTGCAAATTGGCGATCCCAGTCGCATCGCTGAACTAACCGGCATTACCACGGTTGCAGACTTCAGACGGCGCGACATGGCCGCCGGCGGCCAGGGTGCACCTCTGGTATGCGCATTTCACCAGGCCATGTTCCAGGGCGAAAACGAAAATCGCGCCGTGGTAAATATTGGCGGCATAGCCAATATCACCCTGCTTCCAAGTGACAGTCAGACACCCATATCAGGCTTCGATACCGGCCCGGGCAATACCTTGCTGGATGGCTGGGTGAGAAGACATTGCGCCACCCAGTATGATGACTCAGGTTCCTGGGCAGCTGGCGGCAACATAGATCAACCTCTGCTGGATAAGCTGCTAAACACAGACTATCTACGGATGAAGGCACCAAAAAGCACCGGCCCAGAGCAGTTTAATCTGGCATGGTTGGACTCCATATTGAATAAAGCGTCTCCATTGGATCCGCGCAACGTGCAGGCTACCCTATGCAGCTTTACCGCCGCCACCATCAGTCAGGCCATAATAAATGAAGCCCCGGAGTGCACCAGGGTAATCGCCTGCGGTGGGGGGGTACACAACCGGGAATTGATGCGTCGACTACAGATGGAGCTGGGCAGCATCAGATTGGAGACATCCAGCGCCCATGGGATCGACCCGGACCATGTGGAAGCGGTAGCCTTTGCCTGGTTGGCCCGACAGACCATACAGGGCCTCCCAGGAAACATCCCTGGGGTAACCGGCGCTACCGGACCAAGAATACTGGGCGGGATCTATCCCGGTGGAACCGTAATAAGATAGTACTGAACGCCCGGAATCAGGCAGGTGGCGGCACGATGCTCTTGGGGCAGAAATCTGTGGCCTGGGCAATGCTGCGCAACTCATCCACATCCAGGACATCTATGTGTCCACCCTTTACTGAAATAATATCCTGATCCATCAGATTATGCAGAATTCTGGAAAAGGTCTCAGGTTTTACCGAAAGCCTGGAGGCCAGCACCCCCTTGGGGGCAGCCAGATCAAACCCACCACAACCATCACCACTGTTTTTGCCATGCACCTGGCTACAGAGGTAACCTGCCACCCGA
>JAAGZL010000420.1 GCA_024206335.1 Gammaproteobacteria bacterium | reverse complement strand
CAATACCCTCTTCGATAGAAGCAATGAGCTGTGATTCTCGATACTGCGTTAGCTGCTCATACTCAAGTATCGACACAACAACAGCTACGGGTTTCCCGTTTTTATTAATGCCAATGGGGGCCTGCTGAGCCTTCAGTAGCACATCGCCAAACCTGATTAGTTACCAACCTCAGAGCCCCTTGCCAATCGTGCTGTATATGCATACAGTATAAGGATATATGGCCTGCGGGGTAAGAAAAAAATGTGCATGAACAAAATTCAGTTTCAAAAAGGTATGTCATTCGATGAGTTTCATAAAAATTATGGCACTGTCGAGCAATGTGAAGACGCTGTTGTAAAATCGCGATGGCCCGGTAGATTTTCATGCTCCCGCTGTGACGGGACGCGGGCATCCGTAACCCATAATGGGCGGAGGCTATGGGAATGTTTAGGCTGTGGTTATCAGTGCTCCTCAATTGCTGGAACCATATTTCAATCCACTAAACTACCACTGACAAAATGGTT
>JAAGZL010000419.1 GCA_024206335.1 Gammaproteobacteria bacterium | reverse complement strand
TCGTTTCAACAAGACTAGAAGGATGTAACCCAGCTAAAGGAGAAGTACCAATGAACCTTGCACATACAGCTATGCTAAACAGTCAAGTCACATACCACATTAGGAGCAGATACAAGACACAGCAGTTGAACAGAGACATCCAATTAAGCTATTAGTAACACAGACACATAGAGAGTACAACCATTGGAGATAGTAGTAAGAGCACACATTAATGAACCTTGGAAGAGAAGTGTAACAGTATCTATAGTCAGCACACCTTTGTTTATTGGAGCAACAGTTTTCTATGCCTGGAGACATATACTACCAACTCAACTCAGCTTACCAGCTTACCAGATAGTAGTTATGTCAAGGATACCCGAATACAGCAGATACATACTAGTAGACTTCTTATGCACGTACTTATAAGGAGAAGGAAGTAGTATAAAGACCACACTGTTTACCATACTATTGCTCAATAGCTACATGTTATTAGTAGTCGTTAATACCTGGATACGTTCTAAAGAGATACTAGCAGCTAACATAGGAACCAACAGTCTTCCAGTAGTATAGCACAACAGCTTATCACAGTCAAAGACCCTGCCCAACACACTAATAGGCCGCAGTGAGCAGCACTTAGAGAGAAAGACCGCCTCCCACCTGTACCATATAGGAGTACTTCAGTTAATAGCACTTAATTGTGCTCAATGGAGGAAAGCATAGACGGAAAGTGGTCCCAGAACGGAGGTCCCACGTACAAAGATATGTACCTTCAATGTTGGACAATCACCTGTATCATTA
>JAAGZL010000418.1 GCA_024206335.1 Gammaproteobacteria bacterium | reverse complement strand
GCTTATGTTACACAGCTGTTTAGCGCTGCTGAGGCCATGGCACCCTTCGCTCACCCCATCATCTTCCTTTTTATGGGGGGGTTTACTTTAGCGGCCCTGTTGCAAGAATATCGAATTGACCACTGGCTAGCGAGTAAGGTTACATTTTTAACCGGCAATCGCTTGTGGCCCTCAGTATTCTTATTTTTATCAATCACTACCTTGCTGTCAATGTGGATGAGTAATACCTCGGCCACAGCGATGATGCTTCCGGTAGCACTTGGGTTAATCGATAATCGCTATCCGCGGATGCGTATGTTACTGATTTTAGGTACGGCTTATGCCGCCAATATTGGTGGTCTGGCGACACTTATCGGTAGTCCTCCTAATGCAATTGCCAGCGCGGCCCTTGATATGGATTTTATTGGCTGGCTGCGTGTTGGCCTACCCGCTACAGTACTGCTTTTTCCTATTGTTATTCTTGTTTTATATTTTGTTATACGTCCTGAACTCAATGCCGAGATTAACGCTCTTCATGATGAGAAGCAGCCGATGGAATGGTCTCCTAAAGCCAAAGGGGCCATCGCTCTATTTCTACTAACAGTATTGATGTGGGTGTTCAGTCGGCCAATCAGCGATGCGCTCGGCTTGAAGGGAATGGATTATATGGTTGCGGTGTTGGTCACTGCTTTAGCTCCTGGTTTGGGATTGCTCGAGTGGAAAAAACTGGAGCATCACATCGATTGGGGCGTTTTAATACTTTTTGGTGGCGGTCTCTGCCTAGGCGCAATTCTTTCGCAGACAGGCACTTCATCAATGTTGGCACAAGAGTTATTTTCTGCGATGGCGGAGTCGCCAGGTTGGCTACTAATACTGGCTGCTATCGCTACGATGGTGTTCCTCACTGAATTTACCTCCAATAGCGGTAGTGCCGCCATAATGGTTCCGGTCGCTATGGCGATTGCTCTGGAGTTTGATCCTTCAATAATGATCCCGTTGGTATTTGGTGTGGGCGTTGCAGCTACTTGTGCGTTTATGTTGCCTGTGGCAACACCACCCAATGCTTTGGCATACGGCACTGGCGAGGTAAGGCAGAGGGTGATGTTGAAAGCCGGAGTCCTACTTAATTTGATAGCCATACCGTTACTTTGGGGTTTAGTTATGACTTTGTCTTAAACGGGGTCTCCTATCGGAACTCCCTAAATGTTACACGGGCTGTAACTTCTCAATAAACCGGGGTAACGGGGTTCCGCCCTGAAAGCCGCCAAATGTCGCAAGG
>JAAGZL010000417.1 GCA_024206335.1 Gammaproteobacteria bacterium | reverse complement strand
TTTTGACCCTCACTTACATTATGCAGCCGCTTAGCAAGTAAGTCTCCAAAAGAATCTTCAGATGCATCAAAGCGAGCTAGATTCAAGTTCTTTGTTGCAGCAGCCATAGGGGATTCATATTGTGGACTTTGCCCTTGTGTAGCAGCTGGCAACTGTTGTGGCAGCTGCGGCTTAGGATCATTCAAGGTTGTTCCAGGCAAATCCCTGAAGTATTGTTTTTCTCCAGGTGCTACACCAGTTTGATTATTGATGAAGTAGCTTTCATTCGGAACTGCCACCGGTGCTGCTTCTGGTTCAGATTGACCCTGTCCACCAAGTTGAGCTAAGATCAAATCATACGCAGATGTACTAGCCGGGCCTGTCGAAGCAGATGTTTCAGTGGGTGCCGCAACAGGAGCTTTATATGGTATTCCTGTTCTTTCAGCTTCAGCTGCACCTGGTGTAAGTTCTATGCCTGGGCCTAAGTCGGAATTACCGTAATAATTTGCCACCCTGTCTTTTACATCATGCATAAGGCCACCAACTAAGGGGAAAGCCCCTTTGAGGCCTTCCATTTCTCTGGCTACAAATCCATCTGCCTCACCTTGAAGCCGTCTGGTCTCATCTGCAACAGCACCGGCTTTAGGGAAGGTTCGATTTTCTGGTGTCTTATTCACATCGGACATTAATGTACCAGCTACAGTAGCAGCAGTTCCTACTCCAGGAATCACCTTTGCATAAGGAATAAGGGGTTTCATAAATTTTCCTATTGCAGTACCAGCCCGTTCACTAAAGGGGACTTTCGGCACCTTCGGCACCCTAGTATCATTAACAAAATCGGGCTTAGGTATAGATGCTCGCCCTTTAGTATTTACTTGATCGTAATAACCCATTAGTATTTCCTCATGTTAGGGGGTGCCTTCAACAGTTTCAATTACAGTAAGTGCACTTTCAGAACCCT
>JAAGZL010000416.1 GCA_024206335.1 Gammaproteobacteria bacterium | reverse complement strand
TGAGGGGGATTTTCCTGTGCTCAGTGTTGAGGGTCTTTGGAATTGTGGCGGTGATTATATACAGGCGAGCCTTAATAAAGTAGCGCCCTTGCTTCGGCATTGAGCAAGCCGGGAGGGCAAGTACCGGGCCGTGGATAAAATTCATCGCATGACAGGGCTGGTATGCTTTTCGGTATCTATTAGCCGATAAGTCCTGCCCATTGATGCCTTGTCAGTTAATGTCGTTCATAGGCGCAGCCGCAGGTCACGCAGGCCAGTTCCAGCCCCGGCTTACCCCAAACACTGACCGGCTTCCGGTCGCTGCATATATGGCTGTATTTGGCTCGATTACTGTTGTTGGTCATTGGATCAGTGCCCCCCAGCTGGATACCCATCGTGGCCAGTTCGTCACTGTCGACGCCTTCCACACTGATCTTATCGGCCGGAGCATCGGCAAAGCGGTCGACCCAGGAAATACAATAGGTCTGGGTTAACAGTTGGTCAGCCACTTGTTCAAAGGTGCCGCCAGGGACAATGCAGTGGGTGATCTTGTCGCCGGTGGTTTTGCCGCCCGGTTTACCGGTATCGGTAGGCAATAAACCCATACTCTCCATTTTTTGGCCCCATTCCTTGTTGTGGTAACGGCCCCGGCCGGGTTTTCCAAAGTGCTGCTGCCAGCCATGGCACATTTCATGGACCAGGGTTGATAACACTTCCTTGATCGAACGCGTGGCAAAATACGCGGGATTCAGGGCGATTTCATCAGTACGAGTACCGCTGCGGTTCACAAAGCGCTCGGGGCTGAAATAGCCCAGGGTTTTCTTGTGGCGCTGCAAAGTAATCAGGCAAGGGGGGAGGGCGTCTTGAAACAATGCGCGGTTAAACTGGCTGTAGGCTTGTTGTAATTCCGTATAGGTCTGTTGGGTG
>JAAGZL010000415.1 GCA_024206335.1 Gammaproteobacteria bacterium | reverse complement strand
GTTTTTTCATAGTCTGGGTGGACTGTGTCAGGAAGCAGGCTCTCGATGAGTTTGTATCGCCCATTTCTGACACAACGTTGTGGGAAAAAGTTTGGTGCTGCTGCATGGGTGTGATACTCAGCAAAGAAATGCTCCCGCCAACTTACGGGTTGGCCCTTAAGCAGGGGTCGAAGAGTTTCTCCCGGTAAGCCAGCGACCTTTTCAGCACCTGCCGCGTCGAGGACCGTTGGCATGATATCAAGCGTCGAGACAAGTTTGTTACAGATATGTGGTATTACCTGACCGCGCCAGCGCATGATCATTGGAATTCGTAGGCCACCTTCATAGCATGTGCGTTTACTTCGCAGCATGTCAGCGCCATGATCACCGATATAAATCACGATTGTATTCTTGCCCTTCCCGGAATCTTCCAGGATTTGTAAGAGATCACCAATCATAGAGTCGAGACGACTCATGCAGTTGTAATAGTCTGCTACCAGGTCACGAAATGCTGGTGAATCAACACCCATAAATGCCATGGGTGTAACGTCGTCCCTGTTCTGAGGTTTTTGGGGTAATCCATCGACCTGTCGAATCCACGGGTCGTGTGCATCAGGATAGTTCACACTTAAGAAAAAAGGTTTATCGCTCGCACGGATAAATTCCTTGGCGTGTCTTGCGTAGTCTGCAAGTCCATTGCGTTGGAAGTTTGCTGTTGAAATTTCATGGAGATCAAACGGGAAAGCAGAAGCTGGGTTGATATGGAGCTTGCCAATTAACCCTGTTCGATAGCCAGTTTTTTTCAAGATACGAGGTAGATTGGGAGTCGTGTCATGATAAAGCCGAAAACCCCATGTTGCGAGGCCGATCTGACCATGCTGGTGCGGATATAAACCAGTGAGAAAACTGGCCCGCGACTGACTGCAGCCAGCCTGCGGAACATAAGCATTTCGAAAGAGAATGCCGTCTTCTGCAAGACGATCAATATTTGGAGTCCGCGCGTAAGGGTCGCCATAGCAACCGACCTCAGGGCCGTTATCTTCAGAGACAATCAAAAGTATATTTGGTTGACTACCATCTGCAGTAAACGTAGTCGCGAGCGTTGTCGCAATTACCATGAAAAAATAAATTCTTCTGTCTGTCATTTTTATTCCTTTACCCAAGCAAGGTTGAATCGAGCGAGTGTAAGATTCGCATAGGCCCAGTCTCGATTTCTTTTGATCTTTGGCTGTGCAACACCAGATTCATAGAAGCACAAGATAGTTCCATCATCGAGTACAGCGAGATCACTATATGCGCT
>JAAGZL010000414.1 GCA_024206335.1 Gammaproteobacteria bacterium | reverse complement strand
GGCCAGCGGGCGATCAAGACCACCCCGGTGGGCACCACCTACTATCTGTATGACACCGGTGGCCAGTTACTCGGTGAATACGATGCCAGCGGCCAACCCATCAAAGAGTATGTGCATCTTGAGGGTGAGCCCATCGCCCAGATGGAAAACACCGCCATCACCTATCTGCACACGGATCATCTGGCCACGCCCCGAAAGGCCACCAATGAAGCGGGCCAGGCGGTATGGCAGTGGGAGAGTGAAGCCTTCGGGAACGCATTGCCCCAAAGCAGTGGCATCGCGGTCAACTTGAGGTTTCCGGGGCAGTATTATGATGAAGAGACCGGGTTGTATTATAACTACTTTAGGTATTATGATCCGGAAGTAGGACGGTACATTACCAGTGATCCGATTGGGTTGGGTGGTGGGCTGAATACATATATTTATGCAAATGCTAATCCTATTAGTTTCTATGATTCTTTAGGGTTATGGGCTGAAATAAGATGTATTAGATGTGGTGGCTCAGGAGCAATGAATTGCTCAATATTTGAAGATGGGACAAGAACAGGCTCATTTGAAACTAATAAATGGAAAAATGACACTTCTATTACACCGGGCGATCCATATGGAACAAATGGTCCTTTACCTCCAGGAACATATAATATGCCCAATGCATATTCTCCAAAATTTGAAAGGAAATTACCAAGCCCTACAAATACAGGGATTCC
>JAAGZL010000413.1 GCA_024206335.1 Gammaproteobacteria bacterium | reverse complement strand
ACGTCCTTTGCATAAACACCAGGTAAGGCACCTAACTCAACTGCTGTTGCTTTAAACCTATCATCGTAATAATCGTATTTACTCTTTCTGGCCATTTGCTCACCCCTAATAAATTAGTAATTAGATGTGTGCAAAACTGGGGTAGGTTCCGACAGTATAACTCTGCAGCTGGCGGTGGAGTTTTAACCAGAGGTAAAGCAGAACTGTGTCATGGAAGGTAGAACGGCCATCCTGGGATTCCAGGGTGGCCGTCTTGTTGTGAGCTTATGGAGTTGTTACTTTGGTGTTGGAAGCATGGCGTACATGCCGGTTATGTCGTTCATGTTTTTCAGAATCTTGTCCAGCATACGTGATACCAGATCTGGCACGTATTTGCCCTCTTTAAGCTTATTGCTGAGTTTGAACATATCCCAGTAACCAGACACCTTTTTCAGAGACTTGGAAATCTCCTCTGTGTTCTCATCGGCCGCTGATAGTTCTGCCAGGGCGATGTTAAAGTCCTGGGTTGCGATATCAAAGTCATTGGCATACTGTTCGTTTTTGAACCCCCAGCTGGTAAGCATGTAGAGATTGCCAAGGCGTTGTGACAGCATGCGTTGGCGACCTGAGATATTCACTAGATGCCCTTTGTTGGTGCCTGATTGCTTCTCCAGCAGTAGTACTACCTTATGCGCTGCTATGAGGAGCTGTTCTGCCTTGCTTCGTAGCTCCTCTGCGTTATTGCGATCAATCTTGCCCAAGGCGATCTTCTTTACTGGGCCCCACAGACTTTGTACCTGTTTTAGTCCTTTTGTAGTCTCATCATTGCTGGCAAAGGCCTTGAGCTGTGACAACTGTTTTTCAAACAGTTTTACCGCAGCTTTAAGTTGCTCGATGGATGTGTCGAATCTTATTTCCTGTCCAATTTGGCAATAAGATTTTACAATTCTCTGGGTCAGCATGCGTTGGCGTCCGGCCTTATTGATGGCCTCTCCCATGGTCATTTCTGATGCTGCAAATGCAGGTTGCAGTACCCCTATGGCTATTGCCAGAATTCCCAGTCTTTGAACAATACGTCTTAAGTTCATGCGTAACACCGTAGATGTTGGTTGGATTTAGTTAATCACCATTATTGATTGTCGCTACAAGATCATAATTCGACACTAAATATTTAGCAAATTAGTTATATGCCAACTATGTATTTTTGTGTATTCGGATATGAGCATGGGTAGGGGTGATGTAATGTCTTTATATCCCTCAATCGTAGTTATCAATGGTTATGATGGCAGACGTGTCGGCATCAGGCTGTTAAAATACCTAATTTTTCCTGTTGGAGAGGGGTTATATGTTCAACAAAGAGATGCAGGTCGGTGGTTATGATGATGAGATCTGGGCGGCTATCCAGGCAGAAGAGAGGCGGCAGGAAGAGCACATCGAGCTGATCGCTTCGGAAAATTATACCAGCCCCAGGGTGATGCAGGCCCAGGGCTCGGTCCTGACCAACAAGTATGCCGAGGGTTACCCGGGCAAGCGCTACTACGGTGGTTGTGAGCATGTGGATGTGGCTGAGCAGTTGGCCATTGATCGTGCCAAGCAGCTGTTTGGTGCTGCCTATGCCAATGTTCAACCCCATTCCGGTTCCCAGGCCAATGCCGCGGTCTACATGGCTCTGTGCCAGCCGGGCGACACGGTGTTGGGCATGAGTTTGGCCCATGGCGGTCATCTGACCCACGGCGCCAAGCCAAATTTCTCCGGCAAGATCTACAATGCTGTGCAGTACGGTCTGAATCCTGACACTGGCGAGATCGATTACGAAGAGGTAGAGCGCCTGGCCCGCGAACATAAACCGAAGATGATCGTGGCCGGCTTCTCCGCCTACTCCCGGGTGGTGGACTGGGGGCGTTTCCGCAGCATTGCCGATGAGGTGGGTGCCTATCTGTTTGTGGATATGGCCCATGTCGCCGGTCTGATCGCAACCGGACTCTACCCCAGCCCGGTGGATATCGCAGATGTGACCACCACCACCACCCACAAGACCCTGCGTGGTCCACGCGGTGGTCTGATCCTGGCCAGAGAGAATCCAGAGATCCATAAGAAGCTGAATTCGTTGGTGTTTCCTGGCACCCAGGGCGGTCCTTTGATGCACGTTATTGCCGCCAAGGCGGTGGCATTCAAGGAGGCGATGGAGCCAGAGTTTAAGGAGTATCAGCAGCAGGTAAAGGTCAATGCCCAGGCCATGGCCAATGTATTTATGCAACGTGGCTATGATGTGGTGTCCAAGGGTACCGACGACCATCTGTTCCTGGTCAGCTTCATCGAGGCCGGACTTACCGGTAAGGATGTGGATGCCTGGCTGGGGCGGTCGAATATAACGGTGAATATGAATGCGGTTCCCAATGATCCGCAGTCTCCGTTCATAACCAGCGGTATCCGTGTCGGCACACCGGCCATTACCACTCGTGGTTTCAATGAGTCGGACGCAGTGGATCTGGCGGGCTGGATGTGTGATGTGATCGACAGCCGTGGTGATCAGACCGTCATCGATCAGGTAAAACAGAAGGCGCTGGAGATCTGTAAACAGTACCCTGTATATAAATAGATAGAGGAGTGGGTGAGGGTGACGGCCTTGACGTATTAGTATGTCTGCCCCCGGAACCTGAACCCATTAGATATGCGTTGCCCATTCTGCGGTGCACAGGACACAAAGGTAATCGACTCGCGTCTGTTCGGCGATGGCGATCAGGTGCGCCGGCGGCGTGAATGCACGGTGTGCAAGGAGCGCGTCACCACCTATGAGACTGCAGAGCTGAATCTACCTAGGCTGATCAAGCAGGATGGCAGCCGCGAACTGTTTGATGGGCGCAAGCTGGCCATTGGTATGAACCGGGCGTTGGAGAAGCGACCGGTAAGTGCTGAACAGATTGAGGATGCCCTGAGTAGGATCCGGCGTAGGCTCCTGGCCTGTGGAGAGAAAGAGATCCCATCCCGCCAGATTGGTGAGTGGGTTATGGATGAGTTGCGTCTGTTGGATCAGGTGGCCTATGTGAGGTTTGCCTCGGTCTATCGCAGCTTTGAGGATGTAAATGAGTTCCGGGAAGAGATCGAGCGCCTGGAGAGTCAGCCCACTCCAGAATCCAAGCGTGATCAACTGGATCTGCTGGAAAACGGGGATAAGAAGTGAACCATGATGACCACCGGTTTATGGCGCAGGCTATCCGCCTGGGGAAACTTGGTCTGTATACCACCAATCCCAACCCCCGTGTCGGCTGTGTGCTGGTAAGAGATGGCGCGGTGGTGGGTGAGGGGTATCATCTGCGCGCCGGGGAACCCCATGCCGAGCGCAACGCCCTGGCCCAGGCTGGGGACCAGGCCCGAGGTGCCACAGCATACGTGACCCTGGAGCCCTGTTGTCACCATGGAAAAACCCCGCCCTGCAGTGACGGCCTGATCGAGGCCGGTGTCGGCCGAGTGGTGGTGGCGATGCAGGATCCTAATCCACTGGTGGCGGGCAAGGGTATGCAGCAGTTGCGTGCTGCCGGTATCGAGGTTGAGTCCGGCCTGTTGGAGTCACAGGCTGCGGCTCTGAATCCAGGTTTCATCAAACGCCAGCATACCGGGCTACCGTTTGTACGCTGCAAGCTTGCCATGAGTCTGGATGGTCGCACCGCCATGGCCAGCGGTGAGAGCAAATGGATTACCGGACCGGCAGCACGGATGGATGTACAGCGTCTGCGCGCCAGAAGTTCGGCCATTGTGACCGGAATCGAAACGGTGCTGGCAGATGATCCCTCCATGAATGTACGTCTGGATGCCGGCATCGAGGTGCGTCAGCCCCTGCGGGTGGTGTTGGATTCCACCCTGCGGATGCCGGCGGACGCAAAGATGCTGGGCCTGGATGGCGAAGTGCTGATTATCTGTTGTGCCGGGGCTGATGTGGATCGGCAGGCCGCACTGGAACAAGCTGGGGCCGAGGTGGTACGACAGGATGGATGCGATAGGGTAGACCTGGAGTCCGTCCTGCGACTTCTGGCCGAGCGGGAGGTAAATGAGATATTGCTGGAGACCGGCGCAGTACTGGCCGGCTCCTATATAGCGGCAGGGCTGATTGATGAACTGGTGGTCTATATCGCCCCACATCTGATGGGTGCCGGGGCCAGAGGGCTGTTGGAGATCCCCGGTCTGGAGCGAATGCAGGATCGGGTGGATCTGGAGATTCTGGATCTGCGTCAGGTGGGGCGGGATCTGTGTATTACCGTCAGGCCAGTTGGGTAGTTATCCGGTGGTTTGATTTGGTTGTAGGCTGGAATAAGCGTAGCGTTTCCGTCTAGATGCTTTATATATCTACTGGAGGGTTGCCAGAAATGCTATCGCTTATTCTGGCCTACGGACTGGTTAAAACCGCAAAGGACGCGAAGGTCGCAAAGAAAATGACACATTAATTGATGTGAAACTTCGCGTACTTCGCGGTTACTTTTTTTTTGTTTTAGGTTGTTACTATATTTTTGGGATCTTAAATAGATGTTTACCGGAATCATACAGGCAGTTGGAACCCTGGCAGCCATGGAACCGCGTGGCGGTGATATGGCACTGCATATCCGTGCCGGTGATCTGCGGATGGATAACGTGTCCCTGGGTGATAGCATAGCCACCAATGGCGTCTGCCTGACGGTGATCGAGCTGCCGGGCGATGGCTATATCGCTGATGTCTCGCGGGAGAGCCTGAATTACACCACCCTGGGCGAACTCAAGCCGGGTAGCCCGGTGAATCTGGAGAAGGCCCTGACCCTGAATACCCACTTGGGCGGTCATCTGGTGAGCGGCCATGTGGATGGGGTTGGAAGGATACTGGAACGGCGTGATGACGGACGCTCGGTGCGTTTCAGGATAGACGCCCCATCAGAACTGGCCCGTTACATCGCCCACAAGGGTTCAATCTGCATGGATGGAGTTAGCCTGACGGTAAATGCGGTGCAGGGTAGTCAGTTTGAATTGAATATTGTTCCCCATACCATCCAGGAGACCACCATATCCGGCTATCGTTCCGGTACCAGGGTAAATCTGGAGGTGGATCAGATCGCCCGCTATCTGGAACGGCTACTGTTGGGAGAGAAGGCGGCTGGGTCGGCTGAACCCAGCGGTGTAACCGAGGAACTGTTGGCCAGGAATGGATTCATGAAATAGCCGAGGGATCGGTTACCAAAAAACCAAGTCCAATTTTTATGCGGTCACAGGCTCTGTTAGAATGTCTGATTACCTGCGAATTTGAAGTGTGTACTAGAAATTATGAATCTGAACAGTACTGAAGAGATTATTGAAGATCTACGCCAGGGCAAGATGGTAATCATCATGGATGATGAAGATCGCGAAAACGAGGGCGATCTCATTATGGCGGCCGAGAAGGTCACCCCTGAGGCCATCAACTTTATGGCCCGTTACGGGCGTGGCCTGATCTGTCTTACCCTGAGTAAAGAGATGTGCCAGCAGCTGCGGTTGCCCCTGATGGTAAATCAGAACGAGTCGGCCCACTCTACCAATTTCACCATCTCCATCGAGGCCGCTGAGGGTGTAACCACCGGCATCTCTGCTGCTGACCGCGCCACTACCGTGCTGGCTGCAGTGAAGGATGATGCTCAGCCTCAGGATCTGGTGCAACCCGGTCACATCTTTCCACTGATGGCTCAGCCCGGTGGGGTGCTGGTGCGTGCTGGACACACCGAAGGCGGCTGCGATCTGGCGCGTATGGCGGGCCTTAAGCCAGCCTCGGTGATTGTGGAGATCTTGAATGACGACGGCACCATGGCGCGTCGCTCGGATCTGGAACGATTTGCTTCGGAGCATGAACTGAAGATCGGCACCATTGCCGACCTGATTCACTACCGGGTGCGCAATGAGAAGACCATTGAGCGGGTGCGTGAATGTCCACTATCCACCGAATATGGTGACTTCCGACTGGTGGCATATCAGGATGTTATAGATAACGAGGTGCATCTGGCCCTGGTACTGGGTGATGTGCAGCCGGAGACGCCGACACTGGTGCGGGTGCATATGCAGAATACCCTGTGTGACCTGTTTGCCACCTCCTATCCCAGCAGCGGCTGGCCACTGAGAAACGCAATGCGGCAAGTGGCTAAAGAGGGCGCCGGGGTTATTATTGTGCTGCGAAATCATGACACCACACGTGAGATAGTTCAACGTATGGGTGAACTTATGGTCAAGGAGAGGAAGGAGGCACCGCCACAGGGCAACTCTGGCAGCCACCTGAGAACCTTTGGTGTAGGCGCCCAGATCCTGTCCGATCTTGGGGTGCGTAAGATGCGGGTGTTGAGTGCGCCCAAGGCCATCCACGGGCTTTCCGGTTTTGATCTGGAAGTGGTTGAATACGTGGATTGCGAGTAAGATTTAGAAATCTGGAATAACGAGGTTTAATTATGACAATAAAGACCATCGAGGGCGCGCTGAATGTACAGAATGCCCGTTTCTGTCTGGTAGTTGCGCGCTTCAACAGCTTCATCGTCGAGAGCCTGCTGGAAGGCGCAATCGATACCATTAAGCGACATGGAGCAGCTGAATCTGATATTACCATCGTGCGGGTTCCTGGTGCCTTTGAGATGCCGCTGGTGGTGGAAAAGGTGGCTGCCAGTGGCAACTATGACGCCGTGGTGGCGCTGGGTGCGGTGATTCGGGGCGGGACCCCGCATTTTGAGTATGTGGCTGGAGAGTGTGTAAAGGGCATTGCCCAGGTCACCCTCAAGCACGGTATTCCAGTCTCCTTCGGTGTACTCACCGTGGATACCATCGAACAGGCCATTGAACGGGCCGGCACCAAGGCCGGTAACAAGGGTGGTGAGGCTGCTACGTCTGCCATTGAGATGGTAAACCTTTTGCGTCAGATAGACTGATGAGTGGAAAGCGTAGCAAGGCACGACACCATGCGGTCCAGGCCATATACCAGTGGCAGGTGGCCGGTCATGATGTCTCAGAGGTAGACAGCCAGTTTCTGGATACGGAAGATCTCAACAGCTTTGAGGTGGAGTACTTCAAGGATCTGTTGCATGGCGTTCCGGCAAACCTGTCGGAACTGGATGCAAGGCTGAAGGGTTGTGTTGACCGTTCCGTTGAGAGTATCGATCCGGTGGAACGGGCCATACTCCGTCTGGGTGCCTACGAGATGACGCGTCATCCCGAGGTGCCATACCGGGTGGTCATCAATGAAGCGGTGGAACTGGCCAAGGTGTTCGGTGCTGAACAGGGCCACAAGTATGTCAACGGCGTACTGGACAAGCTGGCGCGCCGGGTGCGTAAGACAGAAATAAGTAAGAAGAAGTAGTTAGTACTCTCAACACACCTCTTCAAATAATCATGCCCCTAGCTGAATTTGATCTGATTAGAGAGTTCTTTTCCCACTCAGCCGCAGACCGGGATGATGTGGTTCTGGGTGTGGGCGACGACTGTGCCCTGCTGCAGCCACCCGTCGGCATGGAGTTGGCGGTTACCAGTGACACCCTGGTGGAGGGGGTTCATTTCGCTGTAGATGCAGATCCAGAGGCGTTGGGACACAAATCACTGGCGGTAAACCTGAGTGATCTCGCTGCCATGGGGGCTGAGCCTGCATGGGTCAGCCTGGCCCTGACCCTGCCCTCCAGTAACTACGATTGGCTCCAGGCCTTCAGTCGGGGATTTATCTCCTTGGCAAAGGAACATGGGGTGGCACTTATCGGCGGCGACACCACCAGCGGTCCACTCAGTATCTCGGTCACGGCCCACGGCTTTGTTAGGCCGGGAACCGCACTCAGGCGGAGTGGAGCCAATGTGGGTGATCAGATCTATATAACCGGAACCCTGGGTGATGCGGCGTTGGCGCTGCTGGCCCGGCAAGGCAGCTACACCATAGAGTCTGGAGTGGCGCAACTGGAACAGCGTCTGGATCGTCCCCAGCCGCGTCTGGCTGTGGGTCTTGCCCTGGGCCAGATCGCCACTGCCGCCATCGATATTTCCGACGGTCTGCTCTCTGATCTGGGACACATCTGTGCCAGTAGTGGGGTTGGGGCCAGGGTGTTACTTGAGAGGATTCCCACCTCTGCCCAGGTGAGGAGCTATCTGCAACAGGGTGGAGAGTGGGGTACGGTGGTTGCCGCAGGGGATGATTATGAACTCTGCCTTACCATTCCGCCAGGCAGGGGCTCCTTACTGAGAGATATCAAGGCGGATCTGGATTGTGATCTGGTGCAGGTAGGTGAGGTGGTGTCCGGTTCTGGTGTAACCTGCATTGATTCAGAAGGGCGCACGGTTTCAGATCTAGGTTTAGGTTATCAGCACTTTAGATGAACCTAGAATCCTCAGTTGGATGCACCGTTATGATGCTAAGTTGCTGATATGTATATCATTGACTTCGACTCGCCAATTTACCAGCATGGTGAGTCATGCTACAAGGCGAATTGCACGCTTGTGTCGGCGCATGGCTGTGTTGCAACTCCTTGGAATAGAACAACTATTTCGCGTCGTTGCGCCTTGCTCTGCACCCCCGTAAACGCACACTTCACCCTGTCTAACTGAGGGTTCTAGGTTGAAACAACAAAAAAAAATAAATTGGAGCAACCCGGTGCATCTGCTGGCCTTTGGCCTGGGCTCCGGGGCAGCGCCCAAGGCGCCAGGCACCTTCGGCACTGCGGCTGCCATTCCCCTGTTTTTGTTACTCCAGCCACTGGATCCGCTGCACTATCTGCTGTTGGTTGTGGTCATGTCGCTGTTTGGTGTCTGGCTGTGCCATCGGGCAGCGGAGGATATGGGTCTGCACGATCATCCCGGCATAGTCTGGGATGAGTGGGTGGGGTTTCTGATTACCATGTGGCTGGCCCCCAGTGGCTGGGGCTGGATAGTGACGGGTTTTGTGCTGTTTCGCTTTTTCGATATTGTTAAGCCCTGGCCCATACACCTACTGGATCAGCATATACCGGGCGGCTGGGGGATCATGGTGGATGATATACTGGCCGGGATCTATGCATTTGCCATGATTCAGTTTGCGGCCTATGTTTATGTCTAACGCTGGAACTGCTCTCTGGTTCTGGTCCCTGTAATAACATGGAGGTGGTATGCGACATCTTTCGGTTATCCAATCTTTCGGTCTGATCCTGGTGCTGATGTTATCCACGCCAGTGCTGGCTGTGGATGATATTCGTGTAATGGCCCTGTTTCCTGGCAAGGCCATGGTGGAGCTGGATGGAAAAAGTCGTCTTCTAAAAATTGGCAAGACCTCGCCGGAGGGGGTGTTGCTTATTTCTGCCGACAGTAGTGAGGCGGTAATTGAGATAGATGGCAAACGGGACAGCTATCGGGTTGGTGCAAAATATGGCGGCAGTTTCAATACTGGTACCAGGAGTGAAGTGAGGATAACCCGGGACAACTATGGTGGTTATACCACTGTCGGTAGTATCAATGGACAAACAGTGAATATGCTTCTGGATACGGGTGCAACTTCGGTGGCCATGAGCTCGGTTGAGGCCAAACGCCTGAGTCTACAGTACTGGCTGAATGGAAGCAAGGTAATGGTCGGTACTGCGTCAGGTTACGCCAAAGGGTACAAGATTGTTTTGAACCGGGTTCAGGTGGGGGCAATTAGCCTAAGAAATGTGGATGCCATGGTGATTGAAGGTGGTAGTCCGCGCCAGGTACTGCTTGGTATGAGCTTTCTGAATCGGGTTGAGATGACCAATAGTAGCAACATTATGTTGTTACGCTCCAAGCTGTGATTTTTTCGCTGAAAATTTATGCATGAATTGGCGTGATAGCCTACCAGCGCTATCTCTGCCTGGTCTCTGTTTTCTCAGGCGTATCTATCCCTTATCTCCAGCCAAGTCCTTGCCTCTTCTTGCTTGTCTCGCTTAGTTGCGCCTTGGGCTAGAATCTCCGCCTTGGCGGTAAGGGTTTGTAGTGTAAGGGTGCGGTCTGCGTGGTTTAGTACCCCTGACTGAATGATCTTCTCCAGTGCCTGGATGCGAAATCGGTCCATGCCCCAGTAGTGGTGGGAGAGTTGATCTTCATGGCCGCCATACTTTTTGATCTGTGGTTGCTCCACAAAGGCTACAGGGTGACGGGAGCAGATACGTAGCCACAGGTCGTAGTCCTCACAGGCTGGTAGTTCCTCATCGAAGGTTCCAACCTCATTGAATAGATTGCGATGGATGATTGCGGAGGAGGGGGAGATTACACATAGTGGCAGGCAGTTCTGGAAGATGTGGCCGCCACTCTTGGCGTGTTTTTTCATCTGGTTTACCCGCTTGCCGTTGCGGATCCATATCTCTTCGGTGTGACATAGCTTTATTTCCGGTTGCTGTTGCAGCAGTTGCTGTTGTGCGGCCAGCTTGCTTGGCAGCCACTCGTCATCTGAGTCCAGAAATGCCAGCCACTCACCAGATGCCGCTGCTATTCCGGTGTTGCGAGCGGCGCTCACTCCTCTGTTGGGCTGTTTGATGTAGTGGCAGTGGGGAAACTCCTCTGCCATAACTGTAGCCGTGTGGTCGCTGGATCCGTCATCCACTACTATCACCTCCTGTGCAGGCAGGGTCTGGTTCAGCACTGATTGCACTGCCCGGACCAACAGGTGGGCGCGATTGTAGCTGGGGATGATTACGGAGATATTCATCTGTTGGTGGTTGTGTAGTCTGTGGTCGCAGCTTTAGGATGTGGGCCGGGAGTGAGACTGTATATGATGTGCAATCAATATGGAACTCTCCCTATTATGGGGTCGGGTTAATAGAGGAGTAAATGCTGGTGAAATTGGAGCTGCCTGTAATTGGAATCCTGCGTGGGGTCGATCCCGAATTTTTTCCGCAACTGTTGCAGGTGTCGTTTAAGGCCGGGCTGCAGGCCATAGAGGTCACCATGAATACCCCTGGGGCCTGTGAAATGCTCAGGCAGAATATGCAGCAGCTGCCGGACGGTTGTTATCTGGGTATGGGAACGGTGCGAAATATGGAGGAGGCACGGCTGGCTATTGCGGCCGGCGCCATGTTTCTGGTTACCCCCAATACCGATGTGGCAGTGATTGAGTATGCGCGCAGAGAGGGAGTGCCGATCGTGGTGGGCGCCTATACCCCGAGCGAGGTCTATCGGGCCTGGAGTGCCGGGGCCAGTATGGTAAAGGTGTTTCCCTGCCCCGGTCCAAAGTACATAAGGGATCTGCTGGGGCCGTTGGATGAGGTTCCGCTGGTGGCGGTAGGCGGGGTTAAACGGGAGAATCTGTCACAGTTTCTGGCGGCAGGTGCGGTAGCGGTGGGCGTGGGGAATGGCCTGTTTGGCGATGAGGCGTTGCAAACCCGCGATGCAGACGGAGTGTTCAGGCATATGTCGGAGTTTCTTGGTGGGATCTCTCTGGCCGGTTGATGGCGCGGTGAGGGGCCTGATTGGGGCCTGGGGAAGCCCCAATCAGGTACTACAAAAAGTCCATTTACTAGATGAAACAAAAACAATGAGGTTGTAACAACCTCCAGATTGAGTGAAACATGCACAGGCAGTGATCAATCTGTTTAGCCAGCTGCGAATGACAGGGCGATGACTCCCTGGTCCGCAGCCGTCAATCCTGGCCAGGTTGAAGATAATCCCAACTCTCGCCAGTACGGTAAGGCTCTGACAGCAAATTTCAGGCAGTGCCGGTTACGGCTTAGGCCGGTGCGGCCGTCCTGAAATGTGTGTCATCTACCTTCCTGATAACAACGTACCTTTGTATGCAAAAAATAACGTTGTTCAGAAAATGTTACACCAGCTATCTAATAAATAGCACATATAAATACATAAGGAAAGCTGATGGCTCTGGTACGCAGGCAGTTAAAGTAAATCAGAACATTCAAAAAAATTAATATAATTTAGCTGAAGGCGTGGGCGATAACAATCACAATCACAATTGCACGGTTGCGCTACCAGAAGTCGGTTCCCTGGATCTACTGGTTAATTAATCACTGCCAGCCCACCAGGCGGTTGTGGGCCAGACTGCCGAAGGGCTATTTTTTTCTAATCCCCTCAATGCTCAGATACAACTCTACCGTCTGTGAGGCGGGCCCAAGATTTTTCTTGATGCCAAAATCAGACAGCTTGAAACTGGTGGTTCCCTCAAACCCGCGTCGGTATCCACCCCATGGATCCTTGCCGTGGCCGATACTGCTTACCGCAATGGTCAGGGGGCGGGTGATGCCGCGCAGGGTAAGGTTGCCCATGAGCTTGGCCTTGCCACTGCCAACATCTTTGAAGCCAGTGCCCACAAAGCTGGCCTTGGGGTATCTATTGCTATCGAGAAAATCACTGCCGCGTAGATGCTTGTCGCGTTCGGCGTGGTTGGTGTCCACACTGCTGACATTTATATCCACCTCTACCTTGGATGCGGCTGGGTTTTTTTCGTCGTAGCTGAATTTCCCAGTGAAGGTGTTGAAGCGTCCCAGCAGCCAGCTGTAACCCAGATGTGAGATCTTGAACTGGATAAAGGCGTGGGCCTTACTGGTGTCCATTACATAGTTAGCGGCCTGGGTTGGAAGTGCAGTGGCGGCAATCAGTGTGGCGGCAACTACTCCTATGATCTGTTTCCTGTTCATTCTGTTTCCTCCTCGTTTGGTGTGGTGCCAAGCATTCTGATAAGTGTAGTGTCTTTATCGATAAGGTGGTGTTTCAGTGCGCCTGCGACGTGGATGGCCGCAGTTACGATTAGCCCCCATGCCAGTAGCTCGTGGATATCGCCCATCAGCTCTTCCTGTTTGTCCAGCCCGGTAAACAGGGCTGGGATCTCGAACCAGCCGAATACAGAAACGGCGCGGCCATCGGCGGTGGAGATCAGATAACCGCTCACCATTATGGCCAGGGGCAGCAGATAGAGCAGCAGGTGGGCAGTGTGTGCGGTCTGCACTTCCCATGGTTTGTGATTGGGGTGGGGGGCGGGGATGATCTCATTAAGTCGCCATGCCAGCCGCAGCAGGATCAGCAGAAACAGCAGGATACCGATGCTGCGGTGGATGTCTGGGCCCTGTTTGTACCATGGGTCGTAGTAGTCCAGGCCGGTCATCCATAGTCCCAGCCCGAACAGCCCGACAATGCTGGCGGCTACCAGCCAGTGCATTAGCACTGCCAGCAGCCCCCAGGAGGTGGTGGTGTTACGCCACTTCATCGTGAGCGTTCCCCACCTCTCCAAACAGTCCGCTCTCATAGTCACGATAGGCCTGTTCGATCTCTTCCTGGGTGTTCATGACAAATGGTCCATGTCTGGCCACTGGTTCACCTGTTGGTCTGCCTGCTATCAGTAACATGTGGCTTTTCTTTGAACTGTAGATAACCACTCCATCCCCATCATTCAGGGCAGCCAGCTCGCCGGGCACAACTGTTTCCTGGCCGATCTGAATGCTGCCATCTACCAGATAGATGAAGGCGTTGTGGCCTTGTGGAATCAGTTCGCTATAGTCGGTGCCTGTCGGCATGCTGATATCCAGGTAGATAGTATCGGTGCTGGTTGTGGTAATTGGCCCGGTGGTTCCTTCTAGTGTAGTTCCTGATACCACCCGTAGTTTGACGCCATTGCTACGGGTCTCCTCGATGATCTGTTCCGGGTTAAACTCCTGGTATGCAGGTGGCCCCATCTTTTTTGCGGCCGGCAGATTTACCCAGAGCTGGAACCCGTGTAGCAGGCCATTCTCCTGTTCCGGCATCTCCGAGTGTTTGATGCCGCTGGCGGCGGTTATCCACTGCGCCCCTCCGGCCTTGATCACTCCCATATGGCCGGCGCTGTCACGATGCCGCATCTGACCTGCGAGCAGATAGGTGACGGTCTCGAAGCCACGGTGGGGGTGGGGTGGGAAGCCGGCGATATAATCATTGGGGTTGTCGGAACTGAACACATCCAGCAGCAGAAATGGGTCCAGCAACCGTAGGCCAGGCGCTGGGAGTACACGTTTGAGTTGTACCCCTGCGCCGTCCTGGGTGTCTCTACCGATAACCTTCTGGCTGATGGTGCGTGGATGTTTTATCTGGGTGTGCACGGTTGCTCCTCAGGCCGCTGCTGTGTCCAGGGTTTTCTGTATCTGGGCGTGTGCGGCTGCTATGCTCTGCTCCCGATTTTCGGGTGATATGTTCAGTCCCTCTGCCTGTATGGTGTGGATCTCGCTAATACCCAGAAAGCCAAATATGGTTTTCATGTAGCCTACCTGGTGGTCCAAGGGGTTGTTGTCACCATAGATTCCGCCCCTGGTGCTCAGGATGTAGACCTGTTTGTCACCGGCCAGTCCCCTTGGTCCATTAGCGGTATATTCAAAGGTGCGCCCAGCCACCGAGATATGGTCAATCCAGGATTTGAGGGTGGATGGGATGCCGAGGTTGTACATGGGAACCCCCAGCACCAGAACATCTGCATCCAGAAACTCTTGAATAAGCTCTTCTGCCAGGTTGGCCGCGGTTTGCTGCTCAGATGTACGTTCAGCTGTCGGGGTCATCATGCTGCCCAGGGTGAAGCCGTCCATATGCGGTAGCGGGTTATCGACGATATCGCGCCGGATGACCTCGTCTTCCGGATTGAGTGCGCTCCAGCGCTGGATAAAATCACTGCTTAGGCGTCTGGACTCTGATCTCTCTCCAAGGGCGCTTGCGTCTATATGTAGAATCTTGCTGGCCATTACTGTTTTTCCTCTGTTGAGTGGCTTCTGGGTGGTCATGGAATAATTTTAGGCCAGTAATACCTAGTGCACTAGTAGGTAATTATGGAAGTTATCGTTCCATGTGTGGAATAATAGGTGAATTAATTGCCTATAAATGGCGGATATGAGTGGTGTTACCGGTATGGTTAGTGGAAATGGGACAGTGGGCTTGGGCTGATCTGATAATTTATAGGCGTTCGGCAATAAAATCGATAAAGCTGCGCACCTTTAGGGTGAGGTGTCTGGGGGAGGGGTAGACCGCATATATCCCATCCACCGGCAGTTGCCACTCCTGCATTATTGGCAGTAGTAACCCCTGATCCAGGGCGTCCCGGCACAGGCTTGAGGGCAGGGCGGTGATGCCCAGACCGGCAATGGTGGCGTCGCGCAGGGTGGTCACGCTGTTGGCAACCAGTCTGCCGTTTATCTCCACCTGTGACAGGCTGTTGGATGAACTGAATTGCAGGGTGGTACGGCCATCCCTGCCGGGATAGCCCAGGCAGATATGTTCCCGTAGCTGTTCGGGGTTTTGTGGTGCCCCGTGTTGTTCCAGATAGGCCGGGGCAGCACACAGCAACATGCGTGATTCCCCCAGGCGGCGGGCGATCATGCTGGAGTCCTCAAGGTGCCCGGCACGCAGGGCCAGGTCAAAACCCTCTGCCACCAGATCAACGAAGCGGTTGGTGAGCATTAGCTCCAGTCTCACCTCTGGGTGGTGTTGCAGATATTCCGATACCAGGGCGCCAATATAGTTGTTGCCCCACTCTATGGGCCCGGTTACCCGCAGCAGTCCGCGTGGTTCATCCTGGTTTATATGGATCAGACGCTCCGCCTCTTTGGCCTGATCCACCACCCGTACGCAGTGGTCATAAAACTCGGCACCGATATCGGTCAGGCGCAGGGATCTGGTGGTGCGGTGCAGCAGGCGGCTGTCGAGCTGGGTCTCTAGATTGGAGATGCGGCGGCTGAGGGTGGATTTGGGCATGCCCAAATTCCGTGCCGCAGCGGTAAAGCTGCCGGAATTCACTACCTGGGCAAACAGCAGCATGTCGTTAAGGTCTATCATCACAGAGTAGTTTCTGTGGTTGTAGCGTGGTGGTCAATAGCCGGAATGCAGGATCAGCCGCTGAGGATGCGTGGCCAGCGGTCATGTACTGCGTTTTCCATCTCCGGGGTGATGGT
>JAAGZL010000412.1 GCA_024206335.1 Gammaproteobacteria bacterium | reverse complement strand
CCGCGTGACTATGTCAATTTGGAACTCCTCTTACAGTTTTTGAGCTAGGATCTTGTTCTCCTAGGGGATTATTGACCTACCCGGGGCCCAGAAATTGATGTAGCGGATTTTTGATTTAGGGCCCCGTTTGGGACTTATGGCCCAAAAAGGGCCCAAAATGGCCCAAAATTGGAAAATTGAACTCCTCCTTCAGTTTTTGAGCTAGGATTATGCTATTATAGGAATAAACTCACCTTACCATACCCCAAAATATGATGTAGCAAAATTTTGATTTAGGGCCCCGTTTCGGACTTATGGCCCAAAAGAGCCCATAATGGCCCATACATTGAAAATAGAACTCCTCCATCAGTTTTGGAGCTAGGAATGTCTAACCATTGTAATGTACTCATCATGCCATGGCCAAAATATTGATGTACCAAAATTTTGATTTAGGGCCCCATTTTGGGGCTATGGTCCCCCGAATTTAGCCGAAAATTCAAAAAATTTGTTTCTGGTCATAGAGGCTTCAAATTTTCAGGATATACTGTTTCTTACAATAGAAAATTATCACTAATAATTTTTTTGAGTTAGGGACCCATTTTGGACCATCTAGGGGGTCCCAAAGTGTAAAAAAGTCAAATTGTTTGCTTTTTATCGTAGAGAATTCAAATTTTCAGAATATCTATATTATTAAAAGCGTAACGTGTGAATGTCTGTGTGTGTCCGTGTAACTGCGTAAAACTCAAAAAGTACAAGGAGTTGAAACTTCTAACTTTGACACATTGTT
>JAAGZL010000411.1 GCA_024206335.1 Gammaproteobacteria bacterium | reverse complement strand
TGTCAATTCGCTAGACCAATTGTTACTGATTTGGTCATAGCTTTCTACTCAGGATGTCTCTCTTTTTTCCAACAATTCTTTTTTGCTACTGCTTGGATCCTCAGCCCGACTTACTTTTCTACTTAGGATACTCTTTTGTTTTTTCCACACCGGGCCGTATTTGCTCACACCAGGTATTAAGGATTCTCTTTTACTTCTTGCTACTGCATGGAACTAGGATTTACAACAATCCCAATCCTACTTGGAGGACCCGTCTATGTTTTTACAGCACCTTCTAAACTGTTGATAATCCCCAACGCCAAACGTTATGGATTGTCCAGTTGTGGTGTACAACCCTTATCCCCTGCTATTTAGAATGTCTCTTTTTTGATACTGCATGGAAGTAAACAATGTCAGGATTTACAACATATTTATTAGTATTCCCTTATTTTTACCCCAGGGACGCCTTTGTTCTTTGCTACTGCTTGGACAAACCTCCTGTGTGTAAGGAAGTTCATTCTTTTTTGTACCTGAGGAGCACCTACTTATGGACACCATTGTAGACACCCCCTGTATCAATGAGTATCTGTCTTTTTACACAGTGGATATTCTTTGTTTTAGCACTTGGACCCCAAGTAACTAGGACATTCCTTTATGCTACGCATGGACTCCAACCTTCAACTAGACAATTTCCAACTGTTTCCTTAACATTTCCATTAGCACTTAGATCAGCAGTAGATGTACCCCTTAATCTGTAGACCAAAGTGTGTACTATTTGGCCTAGCACGGCCTGCCAGATCATGTCCTTCTGTACACATGTATATCCAACATATAGGTCTACAGCGAGTAGCGTATCAGTGTACTTCATGTGTCAGGCATAACTATTGGGGACTCTTGCTACTGCATGGAAACTCAACTAGTACTAGACAACAGTGCTTGTACTCAGAGGAAGTATGTCTTTTGCAACAACTCCTAGACCAAAGTGTTACTGATTCCATAGTCTTTTCCAGCAACTAGGACCAAAAAGAGGAGGAACTGCAAGCCATGTCAAGCCCTGTTTCAACTTATTAGGAGTGGATGTAAGCACACATTTATGCTACTGCATGGGATACAAAACTCAGAGAAACTGACTCCTGACCAATTGTTACAGATTCCATAGTGTTTTCATTAGCAACTGGAGACAAATGGAGTAGCTGCAAGCCATGTCAATCCGTGCTTGTACTTATTAGGAGTGGATGTAAACACACATTTACTGCTACTGCATGGGATACAAAACTCAGAGAAACAGACTCCTGACCAATTGTTACTGATTCCAATGTGTTTTCATTAGCAACTGGAGACAAATGGAGTAGCTGCAAGCCATGTCAATC
>JAAGZL010000410.1 GCA_024206335.1 Gammaproteobacteria bacterium | reverse complement strand
TATGTCAAAAGTAGCAGTTGAATTGGCAATAGGCCTAATTGGTATTATGGCGCTTTGGCTCGGAATTATGAAAATTGCTGAAGAGTCTGGTTTGATGAAAATCATTGCCAAGGGAGTTCGTCCTATCACTGTCAGGCTATTTCCTGATGTTCCTCCTGATCATCCTGCCATGGGTTCTATCGTGCTCAATATGTCTGCAAATATGTTGGGGTTAGGTAATGCTGCTACTCCATTGGGTCTAAAAGCTATGGAAGAGTTGCAGGAGCTTAATCCACACAAAGACACGGCATCAAATGCGATGGTGATGTTCCTTGCTATTAATACTTCGAGTGTGCAATTGATATTACCAGCAACCGTTGTTGGCTTGATGGGAGTTGTCTCTAGTCAGATCTTTATTACGACAATTCTTGCAACGATCTTTTCTACAATTACTGCTGTTATTATGGTGAAATTCCTTGAAAAAATGAAACGTTTCTCAGTGGAGAACGCATCATGATTGAGTCTATTATTGCAAGTATTAATGCTGGGGCAAAATACATAATCCCAATGTTATTAGTTG
>JAAGZL010000409.1 GCA_024206335.1 Gammaproteobacteria bacterium | reverse complement strand
TATTACTTCACTTAAAAGTGTTCGTTGCTTTTCCGTTACACTTGGAGCCTGTGATTGTAGTGGCATCTATTCATTAATTCCCATAAATCGGCTATGGGGGGAATCATCCACTATTGGACGCCGTATTTACAGGATGCAGTACTAGAGCCTTGCTCGCGATTAATGGATTTAGAAGGCGTTGGTAGTGTCTGTGCTTCCATGTTATATGCGAGCTTAGGTAAAGGGGATGAATTTAAAAATGGCCGTCAAGCATCCGTCTATGTTGGGCTCACCCCCAAGCAGCACAGCTCAGGAGGGAAAGTGTATATGACCGGCATTGATGAAAACGGTGGTAATAGAGAGCTACGTTCAGCCCTTTACCAAGGAGCATTGGCGGTTATTTCCAGGTTGCCTAGCGAACCGAAAACGGTCAAACAGGCTTGGTTACTGGCGCTAGTTAAACGCGCCGGAGTTAAGCGTGCTTGTATTGCTTTGGCAAATAAAACAGTCAGAACGGCCTAGGCATTATTGGCCACTGGAAAAGCCTATGAACCGACTTTAATTAGCCACTGATAGCTATTAAGCAATGAGTACTGAGTTCCTGAGAGTTCGACAACGATAACGCAGCACAAGAAACTCTCAGTACCACCACCGAGTGTCGCATCGGTAAAGCTAACATTGGCTAAGCTTGAATTGCCTGCCGTATTACCCAAATTGTTGTAAAACATATGGCCCAATTCGCCGGTGGTAACATTATAGCCTGAAACCGGGGCATTGCCTGCTGAGGCCAAACGCCAGTCGTCATAGCCGCCGTAGCTTAGTTGACCAGCCCATGTGTTGGCATCTGCCCAGGTCATACGGCCATCGGCATAGTAGCCCGAGGTTTGTGCGTAGTTGGCATCCTGTAACCAGGTGATGTCTAAAACATCATCGTAAATCATGCCGTTGCCGCGATCGTATAACGCCGCTTGGGCTGATACAGTGAATAGTCCAGCCGCTAACAGGCCAGTAAAGGTGGATAATTTCATGATAAAAGTCCTTATTCTGAACAGGCATAAAGCATACTAGAATATTACACTCTCACCCAGCTATGGTGAAGGGAATAAATGAACCTGTAGAACAGCTTCTTCCTTATTATTAATCGTCAGTTTTACTTGCTCATCAAGCTCACCAACAATGTATTTACCCTCATTGTAAATATTTATCAGTGAAATACTATCTTGATCAGCTAAGCAGTGATCTGGGTCTGGATTATTTATCATTATATGATAAAGCAAATGTTCATTTCTCCCGGCACCAGGCCATGCTAAAGCAACATTAAGCCATACATCAACTACGCCCCAATAAAGAAACTCCTTACCATACGGACCTGGATTAGCATTGTGAAACATGACACTAACTATAGAGCCATGTTTTATGCAGTGATTTATTTCTCCTTCTGGTGAAAAGGTCTCCCCTGTTAGATAAAATCCTTCATAAACTGATGGGCTGGTAGCATTCGTCAAGATAGGATTGTTTTGATACATTGCTATCGTATAAAACCCGCCATGGCTTGCTTCGAACATAACCTTTGAAGTAGACCAAATGTCTCCTTTAGGGCTAAATACCGCCTCAATTGTTGGCATGTTAAAATTGTAAGTAATCTCACAAATTTCTAAATCGCAGTAATCATCTGAGTCTTTAAATTTCCAAGAGACAAACCTGTCTTGTGGGTCAGGAACCGCTTCCAGGATCAAAGTGTCATTCGGTAGAAAATTTGCGTCTTC
>JAAGZL010000408.1 GCA_024206335.1 Gammaproteobacteria bacterium | reverse complement strand
TCACGTGGGGCAACTATCGCGACGGACCTCGGATACCTCCGGGGAGGCATCCGAGGTCCTACTGGCTCGCGGCCATGGTGGCCTTGCGCGCTCTGCGTTTACGCAATCCCTGCCATTGCTCGCAGGGCCCTCTGCGAGGACCCCACTCGTCTCCTGCGGATACTCAGACACTCGTACCCTCCGGATACTCGGACGAGCTGCGCTCGTCTGCTCCCTGCGGTCGCTATCGCGAAGCCCTCGGATGCCCATAGGCATCCGAGGTCTTGCTGGCTCGCGGTCATGGCGGTTGTGTGCTACGCACAATCCCTGCCATTGCTCGCTAGGGCCCTCCCACGAGCAGCACTACCCGCAGGGCGTGGTTGTGCTAGCGCTGTGAGTACCCTCTCGTTATCCACACGCGGGCCGCCCACGGCTCCCTCGGCCTTGCTCCTTGCACGTGCCGTGCATCGTCACCCCGTTGGGTGGTCAGGCCGATGGTCCCATCCGCGAGTGGACACTCGGGAGCACTACGTGCTCAGGGTGCTGCGCACCGCGTACGTAACTCCCTGCACCACGTTGGCTCACTTACTCGGGTAGTGTCCCTCGAGTGCGAACCACGCGCCGGTCGTTGTCCGACAGCAGCTCCAGAGACAGAGCTGCTGGCACCACCCGCTGCACAAACGGAGGTGCAGCGTGTAGTGACGTCCCTTGTCCTACGAAAGGGACGCCTCGTATCCACACTACGTGTGGCCGGGATACCTCTGCCCGCAGAGGTCTACCGCCCTCCGGTCCCAAGGGACCTGCGGATACTCCTGAGCGCTATACCGCTCAGCCTGGCAACCGAGCGCTTGAGACACCACCCCTCCGTCGCACTCCCTGTGGTGGAAGCCTTCGGCTAACACACAGGGCTCCGCACGGCTGTGCCTTCCGCGACACTCTGCCAGGTAACCGCACAACCTCTTGGCACCTGCGGTCCCCGAGGGTGACGGTTACGGCTGCTACCCTCGGGTAGTGTCCCTCGGTCGCATTGCGCTGCCTCCACGCCCGTAGCGGTCGTGCATGTTCGGCATCGCTTAACTGTGCTCCCCGGAGCACAGACGTCGATCACCCGTCGATCCTCGCGGCCACCAATGCCCCTCCAGTCCGGACACTCGTTCCTCGAGCGCACTGTCACGGTACGGACGTCGCCTATGGCGAGTCCCCTTGTCGTCCTCGTCCTCCGGCCTCCTCCGTTCAATCCCTGCAGGGCTTCGCCCTTTGCGATCGCTACGCACAGCCAGGATCCACAGGATCCTGTAGTGCTGGCGACCGTAGTCCATGTGCTCACTACGCTGACCCACTCCGCTGCGCATGTCTACGGTTGCCGGTCCACGCTCTGCGAGCGAGGCCCGCGTCCGGCAACGGGGTTGGTCCTCCTTGCCCTGCGGGAGTCGGTCCATTGTCCCGTTACCGTCCTGGTTGCTTCTACGCTGCGCTTGGGCAAGCCCTGCGCTCCGCGACATGGAAGCCGCTTCGCTCCGCTCGCGTCTACTTGGGCGCGGTGTCACCGCTTATGCCGACGTCGCCTATGGCGAGTCGTGAGGTACCCTTCGGGCATGTGGTGTGGTCCTGCGCACCACGAGCAGCACACGCTCTCACAGTAAGCCCTGCAGGGCTTGTGTGAGGCTGCGTGTAC
>JAAGZL010000407.1 GCA_024206335.1 Gammaproteobacteria bacterium | reverse complement strand
TTAATTCACTCACTACTATCATTCTAGTCAATAATTCACTGCCATTTCGCTATTTTGGCGCCCGAAGGGCATTCATCAAACTTCTCTCTCCGCCACCTCCAAAAAACCCCGCGGTGCCGGGCTTTTTTTGATCTGGCGGAGAGAGGGGGATTCGCTTTGAATAATGATAATCGTTTTCTTTCAATAGGATATGTGAAACAACGGCGTGCTGTTACTCATCTGATTTCTCATTACAATATTTGCAATGATATTATCCTTGCGTATTCACGTGACGCCTACCACCCATTTCAACGTACTTACAGTGCCATTTGTAAAAAGTGGCATCGCTTATGCAATGTTCCAGGCACAATTCCAATACCGGTGTGCCAGCTTCATTCTGCTTCAATATTGTCACGGTTTGAAACGGGGCGCGATTTAGAGTCTAAATCGACCGCTCTCGCTACGAGGATGTCGAATTTCGACGGTGAAACATCAAGCCGGGGACCGATTTAGCGTCTAAATCGACCACTGATGCTGCAAGGGTGTCGAATTTCGACACTTCGTGATCTCTGGTTTTGGATGTAAATGAATATCCGCTCACCGCAGTTTCCAGGCAAATTCCTGGGAATAACTGGAGACATCCTGGTAAAGACGCGCCATCCAGTCAAGATACTATCAGACTCAAGCAACGGCGGTCGTTGGTGAGGGTTCTTAATGTGAAGCGTAAAGAAAATAACCAGAATCTCGACAGTGAAACTTGAAGCCGGAGACCGATTTACCGGGTAAATCGATCGCTCCCGCCACGAGAGTCTCGACTGGTTGGGAACAAAAATCCCCTCATCGAGAGAAATGTGAACGACCGTCGGCATTAATCGTTGGCCGTTCACTGCCACACCCTATGGTGAGATTCTTTCCCAGGAGGACTATGACCCTCTGACGAATTCCTGAGAATACCTGCAAGTATCGTCGTGCAAGACGTACCGCCCGGTCGAGATGCCATCAGACACAAGCACCGATGATCGTCGGACTTTTCACAACGCGACGAATCCATCAGTGAAAGGATCAACATCGGATGGCAGGTACGGAAGCCAGCTGACAGCAAGTATTACCCGCCGATAGAATGCTCCTGTGCTCGTATCCTGACCCGAGTCAGATTGAATCGCACCTGCCGCCCACCCAGTCTACATGGCTTGCCCGTACGGCAACGCGAGCCTCTAACTCGCGTGCCAAGGGTGGGGCCGCCTCCAGTGGCGCCTGTGAGCCCCGGTGGTCAGGCGCAGGCGTGTGAATGCCGCTGCAGCGGATGTCTTGCGCAAGCCATGTGACAGGCATATGCCTGGCGTCGGGCTTGCTTGATCCGAAGGCGCCCTCGTCACTACTGAGCGCAGCGGGGTAGTGACGAGGGCGCCAAAGCCGTTAACGGCGCGGGTTTGCGATTGAATTTCGAGGTTACGGCGGGGTTTCGTGTTCTTATACTGCCACCCTCGATCGACAGGAACTAATCGATTTAACCGTGGCCACGGCGTGTACTAGTGGCATGAGCGTATCCGGATCCTGTGACGCGCAGCGGCTGTAAGCCGTGGGTCCATCTTCCAAACCGAACCGAACCGATCTAATCCGATTTGGGAATCGGTTCATTCTCGCAGGCAACCGCCTGCCATTACTCGACGAACCGAGACGCCCGCCATTGGTGGTGCCGTTGATGTTCATTTTCCAAAACCGCGGACAGGTTCCGCACATTTAAAATGAGGTGTTTTATGAAACCAACCTAAACGAAGGCCCGTTAGGGCACGTTGGCCAACGCTGGGCCATTACCCTAAAGGGAAAAACAGCGTTGCCTGAGACCAGGCATCTTCAGGTCAATTGGGCGTGGTGGCCCATGGTCTTTTCGCGCAAGCGAACCTGCGTAGTTTCGACTGCCAGGTGACCATAAACACTTAGCATTTGGAGATAACACCGTGAGAGACCTGAATTACCAACTCTAACAAATCTGTCGTCGTAATCGGGATGGCAGTTATTCAACCCAGGCTGAGCGCTTGCATCACCTGATGCTGATCGCGGATCAGCTATATGACCTGGGTTTTCATGGCATGCAGCCACGTTCGCTGAAGTAAAAGCACCTTGAGGCCAATGGTGAAACTATCGAATGGCGAGACGGCCTTCCTTATGCCGATGAGGGTAAATGGAATTCGGCCAAATCAGAATACTGCGAAAAGGTAGGGATTGATTTTATGATTGATGACTCGCCGATTTATCTGGAAACCTTTCACGAAATCGATACAACTTATCTTCATGTAATCAATCAGGGACGCGAAATCATCGAAGTTAGGCAGTAATTTACTACGCTTCCAGTGCTAATAACTAATTCTGCAAAATGAATTGAATGCCACCTCCCCCCACACCACTCGGCCTCATCGCATCGTGCGGCCATCTCCCTTTACTTTTTTTACCTCCCAACGCCGCCATTTCCGGCGATAAGTGCCGATGTGGATGTTGAGAACAAGGATTTTCGCGCGAATTTTCTCGACAGCAGACATTCATGGGGTGTCGCTCAGACGCCCGGAAAGTGCCCGAAGCTGTCATTAATGCCGCAAATTCTATGAACCACCTACCGCTAAAGAAAATCTCCAAATTCCTTCATTTCTATCAGAATGATGGTCACAACGGACTACAAAGTTAAGATCGCGCACATCGTACCTGCTAATGCGCCTATTAACGCTGCGATCTTCGCAAGCACCAGATGCCAATCTGTTCCAGTTCCCCCAAAGTAACATGTTATCTTCGCTATCAACCCTTATTAGGTCATAGTCGACATAAGTACAAATTATTCTTTCATCCGCTTTTGAGTCACTTTCTTCTGTGCCATCAAAAACAAACTCTCCCCCTTCCATATTAGAACTATCTATAGTTTCAAGCGAGTCAAGTTTTTCGTTTTGTGTTTTACTTAATGACATCCTATATCTCCTTTGGTTTTTTATAGTGATAAATACGTATTGATCTAACGGCTGACTATTTAGACGGCAGATCGAGAATGATATATCGCAAATCCTAAGAAATAGTCTCATCACCGAATGGAAACATCAATACCCAGAATGTGTCGATAGGAGTATATACATTCGAATTTTTGGGAGTCAGCTAATCGGGAATTATGGTAAACGTGGTCTGTCCCCTTTTAAGCGCAGGAGCGGCAGATGCGCCGATTTAAGTCACCCGGACAAGCACAGCGATTTCTGGCTGTTCACAGCCAGGTCCATAACCTCTTTCGTGTGGGTCGGCATTTACTTCGAGCAGCGAACTATCGGCTCTTGAGAAACCGATCATTTGAAACATGGCGGCAGGTGACGTGTGCCTGCTGAGCAGGAAAGCTGATATTTGTGAGTGCCCTTTTTGCAATTATTGGTCAACTTGACAGAACC
>JAAGZL010000406.1 GCA_024206335.1 Gammaproteobacteria bacterium | reverse complement strand
GGACTTAATCGGTGCAGAAATAGGTGAAGAAAACATGGAGGTTGTTGCTGGTTGCAAGGCCACAGTCGTTGGCTTTATGGAGCAACAATTGGAGGTGCCAGGCTATCGCGAAAGGGTGATGACAAGCGGCCAATTCTATATAGCGCCTTATTATAGTACGATTGGTGTCGCTGACGATTTTGAGAACTACACGAATGAGCAACATGCTGATTACGTTATTGATGTGCAGCCGGGAGAAAAATGGGACGCATTCTTCAGTAACCACATTGAGGCGCTAGGGTGCTATAATTTCAGCGCCTACGAGTGTGGCAATCATAATGGCAATCACGGCACTATATCGCAAGAAAAGGTCGATAAGCTGATTAGTTTTGCCCGCGATCCAGTGGAGGGAAAAAGAGTCACTGACGCGCACTTTAGGAAAATGTCTGCTTGGGGGATGAAGGTAGCGACCAATTTCAAAGCGCATGAGTATTACGACAGTGATAATGATAATGGAAATACTTTTGGCTCAATGGAGCATCAAGGCGACACTGACGCAGCGCAATACTTGGGAATAAAACCCTTCTTAGATTTAGGAGGAGTCCCTAAATAATGGATACTAAATACATCGGAACGGGTCAGGTCCACGAGACTATCGCAGAGTGGGCAGACTACGTTAGAACCCATGACCCACTAACCGAGGATATGAGGGGCATACTAACCGATGATGGAATCTATGATTGGGGTGCTTCTACTGATCTTGATTTTTTCGGGTTTGACAGGGCTGGATTTGAAGTAATCTTAGACGTTGAGGAATCGGTGCGCCATAACGGTGATTTCGGGAACGGCGCGAGGATTGAAGTCGATCCTGGCAGTAATTATGCGCCGGTTTACGAAGCTAGAGGGGTAACAATTAAAAACCTTTCTGTTGTTAATACAAGGGTTGC
>JAAGZL010000405.1 GCA_024206335.1 Gammaproteobacteria bacterium | reverse complement strand
GATTGAATGTTACTGCAAGTGCTAAGTGTTGAGTGATTCCATGCAGTAGCATATGTTCATTCTTCCAGGTGTTACAAGAGACAATGATCCACTAGTTAAGTTGTGACCAAAACAGTTACAATTAGTCTAGCTGATTGACATGGCTATAAACACTGCTGATCCAAATGGTAGTTGAAACAGTAACAAACAGTCATGGATAGTCATAACGCTAACGTGCTTAGTTCCAATACTGAGGTTCCAATAGCAAGTGTTACAAAGACTATGCTGACACACACACAAAGTTAATAGATATGCTGCACACTGTAGGCCTATTTGTTGATACATGTTTACAGAAGTATGAAGGAGATTGAAGGTTACTGCAAGTGCTAAGTGTTGAGTGATTCCAAGCAGTAGCAACAAGTATGTCAGGACCATGTGTTAAAGAGACATGACATCCTGGGTAAGTACTCTCGTAGACCATAAGAGTAACAAACAGTCTACGATTGGCATGGCTATAGACACTGCTGATCCAATGGTAGTTGAAGGCAGTAACAAACAGTCAT
>JAAGZL010000404.1 GCA_024206335.1 Gammaproteobacteria bacterium | reverse complement strand
TCACGCCTGCTGCCTGTAAGGTTGTAAAAGCCACCGTTGCTGGCGATCCACTCACGGCTGCAATCAAGCCCGTTTCAGAATCTACGACTATCTGTGAAGTTGTGGGTGATGTGCCTGACGGCAGTTTCTGGCTACCAGAACTACCAGACAATGACATGAATTTGAGTCCAGCTTCTGAGTTCACGGTTTGTTGGGTGACGAACCATTGCCCCAACTCCCCATAACTCGCAATGACCACATCAGCACCAACCCCAGGCAACTGATCTGACGGAAGGACCGCAAGACTACAAATCGTATTAGTTTGTTTTACAACTTGTCCTTCCGAATTCGTGTATGAGGGATCGCCCGATTGTACAACGTATTCATTTTCATAAAGAAACGTTTCGGAGTTCGACGTGTCGACCTCTGACTGCCAGTTCGTTGGCCCCGACGAACTTCCATACACAAATTGAACCATTCCATTTGACTTGCTTGAGTAATTGTTGGGCTGTGAATTGGTTGGATTCATTCCAAACGCGAAGTCATCCACGTAGCCGTCCCCGTCAAAGTCTCCGATCACAGCATTCGTTGCCATAATCTCATTCATTAGATGTGAATTTCTAACTTCAAAAGTGGTATTAGTTGCACTGCTTGGGTTAGCGAACCCGTTGAAGTTGCTGCCAGTGTTGCCTTGATTAACCCATACCTCAGCATAGATGGTATTGTACCCTCCTTGCTCATAGCTTATTGACACAAGGTCCGGAAAGTCGTCGCCGGTAAGATCACCTGCTGTCACCCAGCGGACATTGTTATTTGCCTTCATATCTCCCGGACTACTCACGTTAAAGGGCGTGCTCGGATTCTCGGTGAACTGATTCAATCCATACACAAGGTTATTACCGTCTTGACACGCAGTGACAAAATCAGGTTTTCCATCCTGATTAAAGTCAGCGACCGTTACTTGTTGCGGCTGCTCACCCCCATTGAGACCAATTTCCGTTTGAGTACCAAATGCTATTGATGTACTTGTCGTCTCAACTTCAATTACGTAAAGACTGCTATTGCTAATCGATCCAACCAAGATCTCGTTCTGTCCGTCTCCATCAAAATCGGCAACCGCGATTCCAGAAGGGTCGGTTGCATCCGTTGATACCGTTGAGCTTTCACCGTATACGTTGGTGTACGTCCACCCTGGATCTGACGCATCGTAACCAACTGCCGGAGTAGCTGCATTCCACTCCGGAGAAGGTTGTGCGAGCAGCACAGAAATGGAACTACTTCCATTATTACTTGTGACAATGTCTGGGTAGAAGTCACCATTAAGATCTCCAGTAGCCAGCCAGGTCGCATCGTTGGCGCTGGTGCCAGAAGGAACGTTCGGCCCAGCGGCTTCCCAGGAAACAGATGAAAGCGGCAGTTGAGCAAAGTTATAGTTATTGACTGGCAAATTCTCAGGCGCTACTGATGTCCACGTGAACACATCTGGCACCATCTGGCTCCATGCCTGGGCAGTCGCCAATTCTTCGGCTGCGTTTGTAAAACTATCCTGTGCTGTGTTCGTATTGTAGCTTGCACCCGACATTCCACCCATTAATTCCAAGAGACCATAATTGCTATAAATACTGTTTAGATACACCGGATTCTTGAGCTGTGATGCTTGATGACTAAATGCGTTAATTACATTTGAATCAATCGATTCCCCAAGCGTATTAAGCTCTTCGTAAATCACCTGTGAATTCATAACCGGCAAAAGGTTCACTAAAACAGAATTCTGAGTTGTCGAACCCTTGCCGGCTTGCCTAGCAGATTCAGCCCCTTCTATTCCTAGTACGGTGAGCACCGCTGCAGATTTTGTAACCGGACCACCAGCTCGTAATGCTGATGTTATCCCGACTTTTAATACCAACTTACCGATCGATTCTCCGAAGAGTACTCCGAAGTTTTTGGGGCTCGGATTAATATTTGGCGCCCCAGCATTTTCATCCACAACAAAGTGCGCCTGATTGGTACTTATCTCATTAGCAATATCCACCGCTTTGGTGATACCAGTCGCCGAATCCTGAAGAGCAGTCCACACCTCGCTAAGCGCTGCATAAACAGTCTCTCGATACGTATTAACGTTTACAAAAAATTGATTTACGACATTGAGTGCATCCAGATTCAAACCGACAGGAGGGTTACTCGTGAGCTCCTGATACGCAGTCTGCAAGTCAGACTGCAGTTCGGTGGGTAGCCGAGGTTGGCCTCCATTGAGATCTGCGATTGCATAACCCACCTGTCCTTGCAAATCGACGAAGGCTTGACTTAAATCGACTGTCGTATAACCGGTAGATGCGGGAAAGTACCGAGTGTCAGACCACAACGGGAAATAGTTTGCCGCACCTGTGGCGTCAGCCGCTGAAGCATTCTGGTTTGAGGAACTATTGACTGACGGAATTCCGGGACTACTGTACGTTGCTAGAACATCACCTTCATGAACAAACAATTCCTTGAAACTTGCAAAGAGGCTTTGGAAAGAGTTTTGACTTCCTGGTGTCATCGAGTACATGATCTGAATTGGCTGATAATTCCCAGCGTTCTGGCCGTTCTCACCAACCGGCCACTCGACTGTAATTTTATAGGTTCCGGTTCGCGGCGCAACGAGCGTGTACAACTGGTCAGTTGATGCCGCTTGGTCTAAAAACGCACTCGGTGCGAGAATTGTTTGCCCGAGATCATCAGCAATCGAAAGAACCAGCGCGGGATTGGTATTTATATTTGACCTTTGCAGCGTGAGTTGATC
>JAAGZL010000403.1 GCA_024206335.1 Gammaproteobacteria bacterium | reverse complement strand
GAGGGTGCTGAAACATTCTGTTTAATACGCGGGTATTTATCGACCTGTCGCAAGCAACAGTTCAGCGCTAGCGATGCTCTCAAGGCGCTCTATGACGGGAAACTACCCAGCCTGTTCAGTGAAGGTGCTGAATAGTTACATAGTATTAAGCTATCTTTCTGGCCCATAGTAGTCTAGTAGATTCCAAAATCTCTTTCTTGCTCTCGCCTAGTTTCAGAACCTATACTTTTGGAGATATATTCCAGCATCTCCTGCGCCCATTCGCGCACCACATAATTTTCATGTTGAGATAAGTATTCATATGCAGCTTTCTCGCCCATCATGTCAGGTATTCTAGAACCGATCCATGACTTAACACCTGCAAACGAACTAAGATTGTTTAACACGTCAACATCATCACCGTACTTATCTGCAATTTTAATTGTTAAACTATGACAGACGTAGTTATCATCAACAGCACTATATAATGGCGAAGCTTTAGCTATGATGCTTGGACCAATATCAGGGTTTTGCTCAGCCCATTTCAGTAGAACATCTTCCGGTATATCTAAAAGATGACCATGCTGACTCGACCTAATAGATCCACTTAGAAGATTTTTAATACTAAATCCTGAAAATGGGCTTTCAGATCTTAAAGCTTGTGCCAACTCACTAAGAACAATCTCATAGTGACCTTTCTCAATCAATGCATTTAAAACTACATGTATAGAGTGATCAGAAGAAGAAATACTATTTTCATCAGTTACTGCAACAAATACCCTGCTTGCAATAAGAGCAATAACTCTATCGTCCTGTTTATCAATTAGCTTTTTACAAACCACTTCCCAATGATGCATATCCATAGTATGCAAAGAAACCTTATCACTAAACTCTATATCTTCAATCAGCTCAACAAAAAATTCTTCACAGGCATCCCACTTTTCTTTAGATCCGTGGACATACATATCGACAACATAAAGAGCAATCCATGAATTCTTATTATCGAGTTCAACAAGTGATCTCGCAAAAGCTGTCATGCTCTCTGGAGAAAGATCCCGCGTTACCGATCCATATGCCAAATTCTTTGCCGAAAATGCTTCCAGCCTTCCACCTTTGATCAAAGCTAGAATATTATTGAGATCATTCTCATCAATTCCGCCATATCTAACGCAATCAATATAAAATACGCATAACTCATCATCATTGAATATTAAACTGGTATATGACTCATATAATTCAGGCCGGGACTCCTTGATTGAATTTAAATACGAAGAAAAAACCGTCGGATTTGCACTTCCAGTAGCCACATTAAGACGCAAACCACCGACAAGACCATCCAAAAGTCCATCATGATCAGAATTGACCCCAGCAAGTTCATGTGCAAACAAATGTCCTTTTCTCATCTCACCACGAGTTAGAATATCAGCATAAGGAATGAATTCATCGCTCCTATTCGAAAACTCTTTTGCGAATTCAACAGCCCTTTCTTCGGATTGATCAATTATTTCGCCGTCTTTATCTTTTAAGTGATCCCACGATGGTTTATCTACCAACTGTAGAATTCTATTTTTTAAGTCTTTTGGAGATAAACCTTCCTCCCATCGATCTAGCATTGAAGAGACTTCATTTCTCATTTCATCAGGCATAGAATCCAATTCATAAATTCGGATACTTCTAATTGAATCAAGAATAGCCGGACATTCGCCACCTAATTTTTCAATTAGCTCATCCAGGCCATCATATAAAACTTTGTGATCCCGCCTAAGAATCATCCCCCTCAACGTGTGAGATATAGCATCTCTTGCCGTGACACCAACATCGGAATCTCTTTTTGCATAATCAAAAAGTATCCTTAGAGACTCATTTTGATATTGATACAACTCACCCCATGTTGCTGGACGCCATTCTTCTAGCTTTTGATTTAAACCTTGGTTTTCCGCACCAACAATTCTAGTTCTATACCCGTCTTCAACTGCCGCCTCCAGTCCACCAATAACTAGACTGTCCACCCTTTCATCCGCTTCTTGCAACGCTCTGCGGATAACTCTAAGCCTCAATTCTGGCCCCGCTTCAGTTCCAGAAAGAAAACCAGCGAAGAGCTGTTTAAATAGGTTAGAGCAGTTGTTGCCCCAACTTTCATTTTCAGCAACAGCTAGCCGCAACAATGACCAGCACGACTGCTCAAAAACCTCGGCTCTAAAACAAAGCTTTTCAAGTGCCCAATAGAGGTCCCTTCGAACATCTCCACTATAAGCACTAGATAATTCTTCATAGGTTTCAGAACTAATTGCTGTGTAAAGAGCTTTTGACGTAGCTTTGGGGTTCACCTCAACAAAAGAGTGGAACAGCTTGGAACCCCAAGCAGTTTTAAGCAATCCCGCCTGCACGAAAGGGCCTTTTTGCCCACAAAACTCAGCAGTAACTTCAACAGCTCTTTCAACAAAATTTAGCTTGGCAACCGCCTTACAAAATGAATCGGACAATTGAGGTGGGGAGACATCCGGAGACAATAAATCGATAATTTCCCTAACATGATCTGGAGAATTATTCCCCCACCAATCCGCAGCTAACCTAATAGCTAACGGCTGGGGCTTAACACGCTTGTAATCGCCTCTGGAGTCAATAATTTGCCTTCTTTCAAATTTTTGTATCGACCGATAAAAATCGTTCGGATTCATCCCTGCAATATGTTCTGCAACATACCTGTATTGATCACTGACGCGATTTTCAAATCCGATATGATCAAAAAGCGACATTACTTCTAATGCTGCTATATCCGGAGGTGTAGCTTCAGCCCCCAACAGTCGACGCTTAATCGTATCATCGTTTAACATTCCCCTGTCTTCAGCACCATCAGCAGTATCCCTCGCAAGAGCCGTTGCAATTAGAGGGAAACCACCAGCGTAATCCATCACAAAAGAGAGGTCGCCCGCCTCTATACTAGGCCAACCGCTTAGGACTATCTGTCGGATAACAGAATCATCAACAGGTGGAATAATCAACTCACCGGAACCTGAAGAAAGGTCGTTATTATGATCAATAGTAATTAACGTTAACGCTGGCATGAGCCGTCGCGAAATCATGGAGTGCAAATCTAAAGGGCAATTATCAATAATGAGCGTACATTGTTTTGCAGCGGTATTTAATACTTGCACATTTTGCATTACAGCAGCCTCATCACTTGCTGCATCACAATAAATAATCCTGTCGGTGTCATTTTCCGCCTTACAGGCTTCAAATAACAATCGAGTTTTTCCAATCCCTGAAGGACCAACAAGCCTAGTGGCAGATCCTGGCGCACCTAATAATTCCTGCACCTGACTACGCAAATCCTCTAATGAGATATCCTCAAAATACTGTATATCCTCCATCGACAAAAATTTACGCCACTGCTCAAAAGACCAAAAATTGCCCGGGATAGAAATACCGCGCCAGCCTTTGACAATAACAACAGCCTGAAGAAAATCATTCACCCAATCCCGAATCTTCTGTCGGTCATAAACATCAATTAAAGCTCTAGCCGCATATGGCTTTGAGTACTCTTGAAATTTCGCCCTGATTGAACCTATTGCGCTTTCTCGTTGCTGGTCGGTGTAGTCTTGCGTAGTAAATAAAATGTACCCTGCACCATTTGAAAGCGCCCGATCCACCATGGGCTTTATATCGGTGTTAGACGCGTTTTCTACCTCACCTCCCGCAGCCGTAGGAGTCATATCCTGCGCTTTGGACTGGAAGACGAGATTATTACTCGGTAGTTGAGAAGTATAATCCGGCGGAGCTTGCCAAATAATGGAACCATCAACACCACCATCAGGAGTGGTAATACTACCAGCCACATTAAGACCAGTCCGCGGAATGTTATGGTTTAGAGCCTCTAAATTTAGCAGCCTTCGCAGCAGCTCCGGGAGCTGAGTACTATCCAGCAACCCTATATCTGTACTTGTTATCTCGAAAAAAGGCACGTTATCCCCTACTAGAAGCAATTTTGCTTATTTCTATTATGATCAGCTCAATATATCAAATAGTAGAGCAACACAGCCAGCACGCTCGCGGACACGAAAACGGGAAAGTTTTATTTTCACAATTGCATTTTATAGCCATACTAAATCACCTGGATAAGAAAGGCGATTGGTTAACTCCGATGAGCCTGTTGCCTGAGGGGCGGGGCCCACCGGGAGCTGGCGCGTATTTCTGATCAAGAGCAACCTGGCATCAGTTCTCAGAGCTACTTTTGAAGAAG
>JAAGZL010000402.1 GCA_024206335.1 Gammaproteobacteria bacterium | reverse complement strand
CTCGACCTTTCAGTTCAACAACGGTATTCTTCTTCACAGTGGCGTATCCTTTTGGTTGTTTTCATTGTTTCGCAACAACAAATCAACCAGATACGCCGCTTTTCTTCAACCCCTCAAACACCAGATTCAGTTATAACTCGCGACCCAGTCAGACTATGGCTTTGAGGACGCCAACCAAATACCCTAATGATTCTACGTAATGCAAATAATATTTCTTATGCAATACCATTATTGTTGGTCAATTTAGTACGCCCCTTAAATGATTATCCAGGCAAGTCACAATATAAACATTTGATATACCCAACAAATTCAATGAGAATGTCAAACAATATAATTAGATTACTGATTAAAAGTCATATTCTGGTGGATAGATGTCATACGAACCCACAAAACAACAACCTTGTGTTCGCAAGATAAATAACAATAAAACACTCAATTAAAACGAGAATAATTTATGTTTAACTCTAAAACAATACTGATTCAATCACTGTTTGCCTTGGTTATGACTGGCCCAGCAAATGCTGTTTCAAAAGGTCTAGACTGGGAAATTTACGGTTCTTTAAGAGTGGCAGGTGAAGCCGTCAATACTGATGGAAGCACAAATGATTATGACGGCCTGCGTGATGCATACACCAGATTTGGCGCTAAAGCTACTTATACAATTAATGATGATTGGTCCATTCTTGGCCAACTGGAAGTACCATTTGACCTAGCCAATATGGAACTGCAATCCCCATGGGATCCAGATGAAGATTATCGCATTGGCAAATTGCAAGTATCTGGGCCATTAGGTACCGCTTGGTATGGTCGTGGCTGGTTAGCCTTTTATAACTACATTACCTACCCGGTTGATTATTTCAGTAGTTATTACAGTGGCTGGCAGACTTACACCTCCTTCAGAAAAAGTGAGACATTCTACTATAGCTCACCAGCCATATCTGGTTTCAAATTTGACTTTGCCACCACTGACGAGGATGACACCGACCGAAATCAGTATGTTATTTCCTACTCAAATAAAGGTTTAACACTAGCCGCAGGTCGTGATGATTATGATGGTGCTACCATTGACGGAGCCTCAGCATCATATTCTACCGGACCTTGGTATTTGTCCATCAAATATGAAGAGCAAGATCTTGAAGGAGCCCCAGACCGTGAAATTATTGCCGGTTTAGTGCAGTATGAAATCGATAATAAAAATACTGTTCGTGGCTACCTTGCAAATGGTGAAGGTGTTGGGGAAAATGTTTTTCAGGTTGGTTTCGATCACCAATATAATGATTCAACCAAGTTCTTCGTTGAATACTATGATGAAGATGGAGCTGCCGCAGTAAACGCAGAGACTGACCCAAAAAAATATAATGCCACAGGCGGAAGCGTCTTCACCGTTGGTGTACGTTATGACTTCGGCTCAAAGTAACATACTCTAACCGGGGCCTATGCACCGGTTTTACCCTGTCTAAATAAACAAAATATAAGCCCTCTTATGACTACTTCAAACAATACCTCTGCATATGATACCAATTATAAAATAGGCCAGGACAATATTCGAAACTGGGGTATGGACTTTCATAACCCAGTCTTCTTAATATCGGCATTTCTGGTTATTGTTTTTGTCATAGCCACGATTATGTTTCCTGGCGAAGCCAAGCAAACCTTTAACAATAGCAAATCCTGGTCAATTGATCACTTCGACTGGCTCTTTATTGTCGCCGGCAATATATTCGTAATTTTCTGCATAGCTTTGATCTTGTTACCGCTTGGAAAGATTCGTTTGGGTGGGGTAGACGCCAAACCAGAGTTTTCCACCCTATCCTGGTTTTCGATGCTGTTTGCTGCCGGGATGGGTATTGGCCTGATGTTCTGGAGTGTTGCAGAACCAACAGCTTATTATACTGGCTGGTACGGCACACCATTAAACATTGCAGCTAAAACACCTGAAGCCATGCAGGCCTCCATGGGCGCCACTATGTTTCATTGGGGCTTACATCCATGGGCAATCTATGCCGTAGTCGGCTTGTCGCTGGCCTTCTTTACTTATAATAAGGGCTTACCGTTAACCATTCGCTCAGCTTTCTTCCCTTTTATAAAGGATCGTTCCTGGGGTTGGTTTGGTCATGTAATTGATGTCATAGCCGTCATGGCAACGATATTTGGCTTGGCAACATCACTTGGTTTTGGCGCTCAGCAAGCAGCAGCCGGACTTAATTTTCTTTTCGATATACCCAATACAATCAACACACAAATAGCAATTATCATCGGCGTCACTTCGGTTGCCATTGTATCAGTAGTGCGCGGGCTCGACGGTGGTGTAAAGATACTCAGTAATTTCAACATGGCGCTTGCCTTGACATTACTGTTATTTGTCATGATTGCCGGACAGGGCTTCGGTATTTTTCAAGGTATTGCAGAAACCACAAGCAACTATATTTCTTACCTTATACCGCTAAGTGACTGGACAGGGCGAGAAGATGACAAGTTCTATCATGGCTGGACTGTTTTCTACTGGGCCTGGTGGATCTCCTGGTCACCATTTGTAGGTATGTTTATCGCCCGGGTTTCCAAAGGACGCACCGTTCGTCAATTTCTTATTGCTGTTTTGTTGATTCCCACGCTGGTCACAATTGTATGGATGACAGTTTTTGGTGGGACAGCACTGGAACAGGTTCAAAACCAGGTAGGTCAACTGGCAAACGGTATTACAGAGGTATCACTCTCTCTGTTCCATATGTTAGAAAATCTACCTATGGCAAGTGTAACTTCGTTTATCGGTATTGTTTTGGTGCTAGTTTTCTTTGTTACTTCTTCTGATTCCGGTTCGCTGGTTATTGACAGTATTACTGCCGGCGGTAAGTTAGATGCGCCTATACCACAACGCGTATTCTGGGCAACGATGGAAGGCCTGATTGCCGGCGCGCTTCTATTTGGAGGCGGCGCCGATGCACTGGGTGCATTACAGGCAGCAGCAATCAGCGTTGGCTTACCGTTCACTCTGATATTGCTTGCTATGTGCATCGCCTTGTTTCTTGGACTTAAGCATGAAGAACAATGCGTGCTAAACAAGGGAACCTAAGAGTCAAGCGGACGCATTATTGCCTGATAAGAAACCGACCATCTTCTGTTTGCATCAAGGTTTTATCAGTCAGCGTTGATATTAACCTGGCCCAATAATGGAGGGTTCAGGACTTCAAGAATGACCTTGATCAAGGCGTGGCTCGTAGCCAATGGCCGTTACCTTGGTAAGAGTCATAACGCAGAACAGGGGTATTCTTGAAGTCCCTATCAGATTGATATAACTAGATAAGGCCGCTGTGTACCCGCATCTAACTTAACCCATAATTTTATCTGACAGGACGTAATTCCACAAAAAAAGTACTATTACCCTGGAAACCTAGCTGGTTATGTTCAGCCCATCATGCGGGTTATACGCATCACCTCAGGCAGTGCACGCAATCTTTTGATTATACGTGCCAGGTGTTTTCTGTCGCGCACACTGACGGTGAACTCCAGGGTAGAGGATAGGCCGTCCCTCTCCTCTATTACCACATTCTCAATATTTGATTCCATTTCGGCAAAGGACGCCGCCACCGTGGCCAGCACCCCCCGTTTGCTACCAACTTCCACCCCTACCTCAGTAGTGAACTCCCCTTCAGTCTGATCCACCCAACGCACATCCATCCAGTTCTCACCCTGCTTGCGGAACTCACCCAGATTCGGACAACCCTGGCGATGCACCACGATACCCTTACCAGGGCTAAATACAGCAACAATATCGTCCCAGGGGATGGCCCGGCAGCACTTGGCAAAGCTGACCACCATACCCTCTGTGCCACTGATCACCAGAGGCTGTGCTGACTGCGTTGGATAGGGCTCTTCATCCTGGGGCAGCTTGCGATCACCAGCAATCCTTCTTGCCACCAGTAACGCCATCCGATCACCCAGACCAATCTTCTCCAACAGGTCGTTCATGCTGTTCAGTTTGAAATCCACCAGCAGTGAACTGATGCCATCTGCTTCTGCCTCCTGGATAGTGAGACCATAGGCCTCAAGACCACGCTCCAACATCCTGCGACCAAGATCCACCGCCTCCTGGCTCTTCATGTTTTTCAGATAATTGCGGATACTAGCTCTGGCCTTTCCCGTCACCACAAAATCCAGCCATGAGGGATTGGGCCTAGCACCTTCCGAGGTGATTACCTCAACAGTCTGACCACTGAGCAACTTGGTACGAAGTGGCACCAACTGCCGATCCACCCGGGCGGCAACACACTGGTTACCCACATCGGAGTGCACCGCATAGGCAAAGTCAATTACCGTGGAGCCCTTGGCCAACACCTTGATTCCACCCTTGGGGGTAAATACGTGAACCTCATCCGGGAACAGATCAACCTTCACATGCTCCAGAAACTCCATGGAGTTACCGGCCTCACGTTGCAGGTCCAACAGGTTCTTCAACCAGTCAGAGGCGTAGGCATGGGCTGCACCAGAGCTATTCTCTTCGGTCTTGTACAGCCAGTGGGCGGCTATCCCGGACTCGGATATCTCATGCATCTCTTCAGTTCTGATCTGAGCCTCCACCAAAACGCCATGGGAGCCTATCAGTGAGGTGTGCAGGGATTGGTAACCGTTAGCTTTAGGAATGGCAATATAATCTTTAAAGCGCCCAGGCACAGGCTTATACAGATTATGCACAATCCCAAGAGTGCGATAGCAGGTGTCTACCGAATCCACAATGATACGAAAACCAAACAGATCCACCACCTCGGTAAAAGAGAGTTTCTTATCACGCATCTTCCTGTAGATACTGTACAGATGTTTCTCTCTGCCCTGAACTATGGCGGTTATGCCTTCATCCTTCAGGCCTTGTTGCAATGCAGCCTCAATATGTGTCATCAGCTCTTTGCGATTACCACGCATGGTCATCACCGACTTGAGCAGCACCCGATGCCGCATCGGCCAGGCGGCAGCAAAGCAGAGCTCTTCCAACTCCAGGCGGATGTGATTCAGACCAAGACGATTTGCAATCGGTGCATATATATCCAAAGTCTCGCTGGAGATGCGCCGTCTCTTCTTCGGACGCATCACATCCAGGGTACGCATGTTATGCAAGCGATCGGCCAGCTTAATCAGGATTACCCGGATGTCCCTGGTCATGGCCAGGAGCATCTTACGGATATTATCGGCCTGGGCCTCGGCATGTGACACCGAGTCAATCTTGGTCAGCTTGCTTACCCCATCCACCAGATCCGCAATCTCGGCATCAAACTCTTCAGTAACCTTCTCCTTGCTGGCCGATGTATCTTCTATGACATCGTGCAACATGGCGCCAATAAGGCATTTGTAGTCCAACTGCATCTCAGACAAAATACGGGCCACTGCCAGTGGATGACAGATGTATGGCTCACCTGACTTGCGTGTCTGCCCAGAATGAAGCTGGGCTCCAAACAGGTAGGCACGATAAATCTCCTTGATCTGATCCGGTTCAAGATAGGTCTCAAGGTAAGTGCAAAGATCCGCAATACGGGAGTCCGTCTCTTTGGACCATGCCTCTCGCCGTAAGACCTGTGTTACCTGTGACTGCGTCATAAAAACATGTTACCCCAACTAACTATAACCAGCGAATTGACAATCCCTACTAACCAAATGCCCCTTGAGTATAAAGTTCGGCTCCCGAGTCTGCGGGTAGAACTTCCATACTAGTCAAAATGGAAGGCATTAACCACTCAAGTCACAGACAGAAGCTGGAATTAGAATTAAACCATGAGATACCTGATATTAATTGACGGCAATAAGTATAAAAAACCATCCCACCCACATCACAGCCTTTCATTATTTATATCTGTTTTACTGAAGTTATAAACAAAAAAAGGTGCAGACCGAAGTCATGCACCTTTTATAATCACCTGCTTAACACAGGCTGTAATTTGCAAACTACCGACCAGCCCTCCTAATCCTGTTTTGGCTGCTCCACTGCTGCTAGCTCCTCACCTGCCGCGATGAACGCCTCTTCAGCTGCCTCCGCATCGGTGATCTCCTCTTCCTTGGGATCAACGTTATCGGCATTAATCAACCCTTCTGCAATCTCACGCAGGGCCATAACCGTTGGCTTGTCATTTTCCCACGGCAGGAGTGGCTCCACGCCATTGGCCAACTGCCGGGCGCGTTTGGTTGCCAGCACCACCAAGTCAAATCGGTTATCAACGTGTTCCAGACAGTCTTCAACTGTTACTCGTGCCATTCTATATACTCCGTGGGCCCCCTGTTCCTGTGAGGCAGGCAGGGAAAATTATACTCAAGGCGGCCCTAATTTGGTTCCGGCCGCGGAAAAACGCTGTATATTATACTATTTTACCACCACTAACCAGTGGCCAGACGCCATTCGAAAGCGCAATTTATCCTGTACTTCCGATAGATTGCAAGAAACTCATGTCACCACAATATCTGCAAACCAGGGACGTGGTTACCAACTACATCTTACGCAAGCAGAGTTCCAAGTTGCCCTTGCAACTCCTTGGACTTACGCTCCAGGCGCAGACGTTGTGTCAATATCACCGCACGCAGCTCATCCAGGGCCTGTGCAAAATCATCATTGACCACCAGATAATCAAACTCTTCATAGTGCGATATCTCAGCTCTGGCATCTCGCATACGTCTTTCTATCACAGCCGCATCATCCTGCCCTCTGGCTGTAAGCCGATGGCGCAAAACCTCTTCCGACGGAGGCAGAATGAAGATGGATACTGTATCCAGCAGATTTGAACGTACCTGCTGCGCCCCCTGCCAGTCGATTTCCAGCACCACATCATAGCCCTGCTCTAACTGGGCAAACACCTCATCCCGGCTGGTGCCGTAATGGTTATCAAACACATTGGCATGCTCCAGAAATGAACCCTGTTGGACCATCAGCAGAAAACTATCCTGGTCAACAAAATGATAATCCTTACCATCCACTTCGCCCGGACGCTGAGGACGAGTGGTGAAAGAGACAGATATATGTAACTGTTCATCTTGCTCCAGCAGCGCCTTAAGCAGACTGGTCTTGCCAGCTCCAGACGGGGCCGAAACCATATATAGGGTACCTAGTGACATCATTTACCTTTCTTAAATAAAGCGCACAATTCCAGTTCAAACTAATGCAGGGATATTTATTCTATATTCTGCACCTGTTCACGCATCTGTTCGATCAGCACCTTCATCTCCACCGCAATCTTGGTGGTATCTGAGTCATTGGCCTTGGAGCTGAGGGTGTTGGCCTCGCGATTAAGCTCCTGCATCAGGAAATCCAGCCTGCGCCCCACCGGTTCTTTGCGCTGCAGTACCTGCTCCACCTCCTGTAGATGCGCATCCAGACGATCCATCTCTTCATCTACATCGAGACGCTGGCACAACATGGTCATCTCCTGCTCCAACCTACCCTCATCCAGTTCTCCAGACAGTTCTTCCAACCGACTGCGCAGACGCTCACGGATTCCTGCGAGGACTCCAGGCATGCGTGTCCTTACCATCTCCACCTGTTCCTGCATGGAAGAACAACGTTTCTGGATCAGTTCAGCCAACCTGGAACCCTCACGCTGCCGGTTTTCAATCAGGCTATCCAACGACTCCCCAAGCAGCCCCTGGGCATGTTTCTGCAGCGGTGAAAAATCCTGCTTACCTGCCTCCAACACCCCTGGCCAGCGCATGATATCAATGGTGCACGGCGGCACCGCTTCATGTTGAAGATGTCCTATCTCCATGGCAGCCTCTATAACCTGTTTGGCCAGACGCTCATTCACCTTGATTCCCGCGGTATTATCGCTGCCAGCTTCAAACCTTAGACCACACTCCACCTTGCCACGCCCAAGTTTCTTGGCCACCAACTCACGCACACTCGGCTCAATGGCCCTAAACTCTTCAGGCAGGCGAACCGTAACCTCAAGATAGCGATGATTCACTGAGCGCAGTTCCCAGACCAGCCCCCCAAGATCATCCCGATGCTCTTGTCGCGCATAAGCTGTCATGCTACTAATCATTTGTAATCCTTAGCCTTTACCCTGGAATTTAATATGCCAGGCGAAAATTAATTAAATCATGAATCAGTGTATGATACTAACCCCAAGGGTGGTTATAAACCAGGACACCCAAATGTCTGGTTAATATTAACCCGGCCCCACAATATGGGGCCTGGTTAATGCAGTAACCGGTTTGCACCAGAATTAGAGATCAAACGGATAAATGAGAGAAGCCCTCCCTTCGGGAACAGTCATTGACTGCTACACGATTATTAAATTAATCGGCAGCGGCGGTTTTAGCCTCATTTATCTGGCTGAAGATGAGGACACTCAAGACCGTGTAATCATAAAGGAGTACCTACCCAAGAAGCTTGCCACAAGAAGCAAAGATAGCCTCAGGGTAAGCGTGATCAGTGAAGAGCAGCGCAATGCCATGAACAACGGTCGCAAGCTATTCTACCAAGAGGCAAAAACCCTGGCCTCACTAAAACACCCCAACATCGTCAACGTGCGCAACTTTTTTCTCTGTAATGACACCGCATATATGGTGATGGATTACGAGAATGGAAAAAATCTTGGGCACTACATCAAACGACGCAAAGGCGGACTCAGTACCACCTTTATAAAAACCGTATTTCCACCAATCCTGGATGCCCTCAGTCTAATCCACTCAAAAGGTCAACTACATCTGGATATTAAACCCTACAACATCCACCTGCGCTCCGGTGGTGACCCACTGCTACTGGATTTTGGTGCTGCGCATCATTTTGCCATCAGCAGAAAACGTCAGAGCTCACAGGTGGTGACGCCCGGATTCTCCCCAGTGGAACAATACTATGCCTCTGGATATATTGGGCCCTGGAGTGACGTCTACTCTATCGGCGCCACGTTGCGTGCCTGCCTTGATGGAAAATCACCCCAGTCCGCGGTGGAACGTCATGCCAAGGACATACTGCAACCAGCAGCCGTAGCATTCAAAAAACGTTACCCAATGTACCTGCTGGAGGTCGTTGACTGGGCAATGGAGATTGACCCCACACTTCGCCCGCAAAATGCAGGGGATATGCTGCAGGCACTCATCACCGAGACCGGATACCAACGCAGCTGCAACGAAGATTCATCCCTGGATCGATTCCTACGCAGCAAGGACGCCCGCTCATGAGTAGGACACAGATAGCCAGAGCAACCTTGCAGGGAGACCGCAAGATAAATCAGGACAGATACATCTCAATCGAGTCCGAGGGAAGCATCCTGCTGGGGCTCGCCGACGGTATGGGCGGACACCCAAAGGGTGAAGTTGCCGCACAAATTCTTACCGATACCTGCAACTCATTTTTCTTACATGCGCCGAAACCCATCCACAGCCCCAAAGAGTTTCTACACCGCCTGTTACAGAAAGCCCACGAAAACATCACCGCATATGGGCTTGACCATAAACCACCCATAAAGCCACGCACCACCGCCGTAGTGGCACTGATCCAGGATGGAGTCGCACGTTGGTCACACGCTGGCGACAGCCGCCTATATATATTCCGCAATGGCAAAGCAATGCATAGAACGGTTGACCACTCCTATGTACAACAACTGGAGCATCACGGCCTGATCACCCACGATGAGATGGAAAAACACCCACAACGAAACTATGTAACCCGATGCCTGGGTGGGAACATCTCATCCCCGGAGATCACAGTCAGCAAATCAGCTAGGTTAAAGCATGGCGACGTAATTCTGCTATGCAGTGACGGCCTATGGACTCATACCAAAGAACAGATAATGGGAGAACAGTTTTCCAGTGATATACCCTTCACCAATATTATAAATACCCTGGTCGAGAGTGCCGCTGAAGAAGCTGCACCAAAAAGCGACAATGTCTCCGCCATTGGCATACGCTGGGTCATGGCGGCAACTACCACTGAAAAACCAGACCTACCCAAACAGCCTCAACATAAACCACCTGAGGACAGTCTTTCTCAGGCAATAGACGATCTTAAATCAGCAATCGAGCAGTTTGAAACCAACAATACCCAGGAGAAACAATGAGACCAAGTGGCCGTAACCCAGACCAGCTTCGCCAGATAGTATTAACCCGCAACTACACCATGCATGCCGAGGGGGCGGTTCTGGTGGAGTTTGGAAACACCAAAGTTCTATGCACCGCTTCAATTGAAGATCGGGTACCCGGTTTTCTCAAGGGAAAAGGCCAGGGTTGGATTACTGCCGAGTATGGGATGCTACCCCGCTCCACAGACTCACGTATGGGACGCGAGGCAAGCCGTGGCAAGCAAGGTGGACGCACCCTGGAGATCCAGCGCCTGATTGGACGTTCCATGCGTGCAGCAGTAGACCTGGAAGGAGTTGGAGAACGCACCATCACCCTGGACTGCGATGTAATCCAGGCCGACGGCGGTACCAGAACCGCATCCATAACCGGGGCCTTTGTTGCCCTGAGTGACGCCATTGCCACACTGCTAAAATCGGGTGCGATCAAAACCAATCCAATCATCGGCATGATCGCATCAGTCTCCGTCGGCATCTACCGGGGCGTCCCAGTTCTGGATCTGGACTATGCCGAGGATTCAAATGCAGAGACAGACATGAATGTGGTGATGAACGACGCCGAGGCCTTTATCGAGGTGCAGGGAACCGCCGAGGGACACGCCTTCCAGATGTCTGAACTACAGGCAATGCTGGATCTGGCCAACAAGGGGATCGGAGAGTTAATCGGCATCCAGACTGCAGCTCTGGAGAGTTGAGCTTTATATCGGATACAGAAGTAGTGGGCCAGGGAACCCCTGACCTTCCTGCAGCACATGGATGTGCCGCTCTGATAGATCCCTGGAAGGCTTTAATCAGCGCCTCCTTAGAGAGTCGGGCATTACTTCCCGGCGGCCGCAGTCATACCCTCCACCTGTGAGATCATGGAGCGCACCTTCTGCAACGCCTCCGGCTCATCTGCCAGCATGGACTCCAACTTCTTCCAGTGAGTAATGGCCTGGGCAAAGTTACCCTTCTGACTCTCCATCAGGCCACTCATCCAGAGCGCAGTCTGGCTCTCGGGCGCCAGTTTGAGTGATTTACTGATCAGCTCAGCCGGCCGCCCCTGCATGCTGCCGCCCTGAACCATGGTTACTGCGTCTGCCAGCGCCAACATGACGCTAGTCTCTTCACCAGACAGTTTTAACAGTTTTTCATATGCCTTGGCTGCATTTGCGTGTTGTTTCAGCACCATATAGGTCCGACCCAGCAGGAACCAACCCTCGGTATCATCTGGCTTCTCTTTAAGACGTTGCTTGATACTGACCAACATCTCCTCTACAGACGGCATCTCCTTACCCTGTTGGGCCGCCTGCTTGCTGGGATCAAACTCCAGCATCGCCGGGGTGCCCAGAAACATGTACATAACAATAGCCAGCACCGGTACTGCCACGGCAATACCAGCCAGGGTCAGCCGTCCAGAGCCGCTGGAGATATGATCCGGGCCATCTTCCTGTTCCAGGTCCTGCAACAGCGCCTGCTCTAACTCTACCTTGGCTTGTCCGAACTCTTCCTGGGAGATCTTGCCAGACGCCAGTTCCAGCTCCATCTCCTGTAGCCGTTCCCGGGCAATGATTACGTTCTGCTGATCACGATCAGAGACAGCTATCTGGCGCTTGCGCAACAGGGCCGGGGCCAACATGGCCAGGGCAAGCAGAATCATGGCTGCGGCAATAATGGTGAAGGTCGTCATAAATATTTCCAGGTAGGGTCCATCAACATACCGTTAACAGGCAGGAGGGACGCATTTATTATTTTGTCTCTTGGTCCAACAGGCCCTTGGCCCGCGCATGCTCTTCGCTGCTGAGCTGCACCACAGGCTCTTGGTTGCGACGGCGAATGAACAGCAGAAGAATGCCAACACCTACGGCAAAAATAAGAAACGGTCCAACCCATAGCAACACGGTAGAAGGCATGAACGGGGGACGATAGAGCACAAAGTCTCCATAGCGCTGCACCATATAGACAATTATCTCTTCCTTGCTGGATCCACTCTGCACCATCTCGTAGGTCTGACGACGCATATCCTGCGCCAGCTCTGCGTTGGAGTCCGCCAGATTCTGATTCTGGCACACCAGGCAACGCAGCTCCGCGATCAGGACCCGATAGTCAGCCTCTTTTTGTGGATTATCAAAGCGGTAGGCCTCGATGTTGGCAAATGCCAACAGCGGCGACCACAACACAAGCAGAACCAATATACGTCGCATCACCCTTTCTCCAGTTTCTGTAGCAGGGGTTTCAACTCACTCTCCCAGAGCTCCCTGGTCATGGCGCCAGCCTTTTTCCACCGGACCACACCCTGCTTATCGATCACAAAGGTCTCCGGCGCCCCGTATACACCCCAGTCCATGATGGCTCTACTCTCAGGATCAAAACCAACCGCAACAAAAGGGTTACCCTTATCCACCAACAATCTCTTGGCCGCCGCCGCATCATCACGCCAGTCGATGCCAAACAACTTCACCCCTTCGTTTCTTGCCAGATGCACCAAAAAGGCGTGTTCACGCCAGCACTCAGGACACCATGTTGCCCATACATTCAATACCCATACCTGGCCGGCCAGGGAGGATGAACTGACCGTCTTGCTCTGATCAAACAGATCCGGCAGATCAATCTTCGGCGCCTGTTTTCCGATCAGCACTGAAGGGACATTGCGGGTAAAGTTAGGATCCTCACCCATCCGGTAAAGACCCAGCACAAAGATAGCCATGATGGCCATGAAGATGCCAAAAGGTATCAGATAGCGTTTTTTCATGCCTTCCCCCCAGCGGTGTTCGCTTCCGTCTCCAGACGGGCCTTGCGGGCCAGCCGGAAATAGCGTTTATCCAGGGCCGCCAGGAGTCCACCAAAGGCCATGAACAGACCTCCCAGCCAGACCCAACGCACAAAAGGCTTATGGTAGATACGCAGGCTCCAGGCTCCATCCTTACCCAGGGGCTCACCCAGGGCCACAAACAGGTCACGGGTGAGTCCGGCATCGATCCCGGCCTCGGTCATGGGCATGCCGCTGCGGTAATCACGCTTCTCCGGAAACAGAGTGGCCACATGCTCACCCTCACGACTCACCACCACTTCACCTCGATCCATCAGATAGTTGGGACCGGCAGAGCGTTCAGCACCCTTGAACAGGAAGTCATAACCACCCAGATGGTAGCTCTGCCCCTTCTCTATGCGCAGGTCCTTCTCGGTACTGTAGATGGAGGTAAGGGCCACACCCACGACGAACACGGCTATGCCCAGGTGTCCGAAAAACATACCCCAACCGGCACGGCTGATATTCTTAAAGACACCGGCAAGGCCAGCCGCTCCGCCCTGCTCCTTGAGCCAGAGCAGCATGGTCAGCAGCACCCATAACGCCAACACCAGACCCAGGGCCGCACCCCAGGAAAAATGTGGCAACGCCCAGAGAGTGAGGGCAAAACCACCACCGACACTGAGGAGCATTGGCAGCGCCAGCTTTCGGGCCAGACTCAGACCACTATCACGCTTCCAGCGCGCCAGGGCGCCTACCCCAGCCAGAACCGCCAACGGTGCGGTCAGAGGGATAAACACACTATTGAAATACGGAGGGCCCACCGAGATCTTGCCCACGCCCAGTGCGTCCAGCACCAGGGGGTAGAGGGTGCCCAACAGGATACTGCAAGCGGTAACCATCAAAATCACGTTAGTCAGCAACAACCCGGTCTCACGGGAAAACAGGGTAAAGTGGACCGAACTGCGGATCTGGGAGGCACGCCAGGAGTAGAGCAGCAGGGAGCCACCGATGATTACCGACAGGAACAACAGGATAAACACACCACGGGATGGGTCGGTGGCAAAAGCATGCACCGAGGTCAGCACACCGGAACGCACCAGGAAGGTACCCAACAGACTAAGGGAGAAGGCAAAGATTGCCAGGAGCACCGTCCACGCCTTGAAGGCACCACGTTTCTCGGTCACGGCCAGGGAGTGAACCAGGGCAGTACCTATAATCCAGGGCATGAAGGAGGCGTTTTCCACCGGATCCCAGAACCACCAGCCACCCCAGCCCAGTTCATAATAGGCCCACCAGCTACCGATCACTATGCCCAGGGTCAGAAACACCCAGGCTATATTGGTCCAGGGCCGCGACCAACGCGCCCAGGCTGCATCCAGGCGCCCACCCAGCATGGCAGCGATGGCAAAGGCGAAGGCCACGGAAAACCCGACATACCCCATATATAGCAAGGGAGGATGAATGGCCAACCCAGGATCCTGTAACAGTGGATTCAGATCCCGCCCTTCCAGGGGGGGATTCATCAAACGCACAAACGGATTTGAGGTAAGCAGCATAAACAGCAGGAAGCCGACACTCACCACACCCATGACACCCACCACTCGCGCCACCATCACTTCAGGCACACTACGACTGAACAGGGTAACCACCCCGGTCCACAGCGAGAGGGTCAGGGTCCAGAACAACAGAGACCCCTCATGGGCGCCCCACACCCCGCTGATCAGATAGAGGATGGGCAAAGAGGTATTGGAGTTGGTAGCCACATAGCGGATGGAAAAATCGTGTTCCAGAAACCCGTAAGTAAGGCAGGCGTAGCCAATAGTCATAAACAACAGCTGACCAAGGGCGGCCGGCTTGGCCAGGGCCACCCAGGAGGCAACACCTTTATGCGCCCCGGCGATGGGGAATACAGCCTGAACCAGCGCCATACATAGCGCCAGTATTAGCGCCAACTGACCTATCTCTGGTATCACTTATCTGCTCCCTTGGTCGCCATCTCCGTAACACCCTCAACATGGGCCTCACTCAATGCATCGGCCACCTCCGGCGGCATATAGTTCTCATCATGCTTGGCCAGCACCTCATCGGCCACAAACACATTGTCTGCACCCAGACGGCCCTGGGCAATCACGCCCTGCCCCTCTTGAAACAGATCGGGCAGGATGCCAGTGTAGGCCACGTTTACCTTGTGGGGACCATCGGTAACCACAAAGCGCACGGTCAACTCCTGGCCCCGTTGCAGCGTCCCTTCTTCCACCAGACCTCCAAGTCGAAACACATGGTCCTTGGGGGCCTTGTGCTGGGCAATATCCGTAGGGGAAAAAAAGTATGAGAGGTTACTATCCAGGGCCCGAAACACCAGCCATGACGCCAAACCCAGGCCAACCATACCGGCCAGCAGAAATACAAATCGCTTATGTCGTGCCTTCATCTACCTCTCTCCAACTTTCGCTCGGGCCATGCGCGCGATCCGTTTCTGGATAGCACGACGACGGCCCTTTAACAACATTGGTTCTACAACCATCAACAACAGGGTGACACCGAAAGAACCCCACACATAGAAGCCATAGCCACCCATGGCAAAAAACTCTGCGGCGCTCATCTCACACCCCCTTCCAACTCATTTACCCAAGTGGTGTCACGCTCCCGTTCCAGGATAATGCAACGCACCCGGGCCAGGACCACGGCAATGGCGTAGGCCCAGAAACCCAGGGTCATAATCAGCATGGTCCACAACATTACCGTACCCATGCTGGAACCCTGGCTCACACTGACGGTAGCCCCCTGGTGCAGGGTATTCCACCACTGTACCGAGTAGTAGATGATGGGGATGTTCACCACACCCACCAGTGCCAATATGGCCCCGGCCCGGTCCGCCCGACGCGGCTCATCAATGGCCGACTGCAGAGCGATAAAACCAAGATAGAGAAACAGCAGGATCAGTTCCGAGGTAAGGCGGGCGTCCCACACCCACCAGGTGCCCCACATGGGCTTGCCCCAGAGTGCGCCGGTCCAGAGTGCCACGAAGGTGAACATGGCCCCGGTGGGCGCCAGTGCAGTGGCCATCATGGCCGAAACCCGGGTATTGAACACCAGACCCAGCCCAGCCCAGGCCGCCATCACCACATAGATGAACATGGACATCCAGGCGGTACCTACATGGACAAATATGATGCGGTAGCCCTCACCCTGTTTATAGTCGGTAGGGGCCACAAAAAAGCTCATATAGAGACCAACCCCTAGCAGGATCACCGCTGCAGCGGTAAACCATGGAATCATACGCCCGGCCAATGGATAGAAGGTGGCAGGCGAAGAGAATTTGAACCAGTTGACGATACGGGAACTCATTTATATATACCAGTTATGCAACATACAGTTGGATATGATTGTCGGCAGCCCACATGGTTCCACCAATTGTTAAATAAATTAAACAGTCGGGTTATCCGCCGTTTTTTCCTGAATAACAACACCCAAGATCTACTGGTCGACCAGTGCAGACCTACTCCACAGAAACCCGCAAGGCAGCCGCCGCTGCCAGAGGGGCAAAAAACAGCGACAACACCAGGATCGCTGCCAGCATTGACATATGCCCCTCCCCTCCCAGACCGGATATGGTGGCCTCCACCGCTCCAGCACCAAATATCAGCACCGGAATGGTCAGGGGCAGCACCAGCAGGGAGACCAGCACCCCGCCACCGCGCAGGCCCAGGGTCAAGGCCGCGCCAATCGCACCGATCAGACTCAGGGCCGGCGTACCCAGCAGAAGGGTAATCACCAGCACCCGCAGGCCATCCAGAGAGAGATCGTATTGTATACCTAGTACCGGGGCCATCAAAACCAGCGGCAGACCGGTCACCAGCCAATGGGCCGCAACCTTGCCCAGCACCAGCAGGGATAGGGGCTGCGGAGCCAACAGCATCTGTTCCAGGGCACCATCCGCATAGTCGATGGCAAACAGCCGCTCCAAGGCCAGCATGGATGCCAGCAGAGCCGCAACCCAGACCACGCCGGGGGCGATCAGGCGCAGGGTATTCATCTCCGGACCTATACCCAGGGGGAACAAGCTCACCACGATAACGAAAAAGAACAGGATGGTAAGCATATCCGAGCGCCGGCGCATGGCCAGGATCAGGTCGCGTCTTACAATGGCCAGAAAGGTCTCAAACATCGGCCTGCCCTCCACCGCCAAGCTGGAGTTGTTTTACCTGGCCTTCAGTCAGCTTCACCTCCTGGTGGGTGGTGAGCATAACCATGCCGCCACTATCCAGATGATCACGAATCACCTGTTGCAGCAGAGATACTGCCGCCTTATCCAGGGCGGTGAATGGCTCATCCAGAATCCAGAACTTGGCCTGGTGCGCCAGCAGGCGGGCCAGCGCCACCCGTCGCTTCTGTCCCTGGGAGAGTACCTGGGTCGGAAGATCTTCAAACCCGCGCAGACCGATGCGGTCCAGGGCATCCCAGGCCTGATCCTCGCTCATATGCACCCCATCCAGGGTGGAGAGAATGCGCAGATTTTCCAGTGCGGTGAGATCATCCTTGATGCCGTTCTTGTGGCCGATGTAGACCACCTCGCGCGTGTACTCATCGCTCAGTTCGCGGATCGACTCCCCTTCCCAGCGAATCTCCCCTTCAGTTGGTTGCAGCAGGCCACAGATGGCGCGCATCAGCGTGGTCTTACCACTGCCGTTCTGGCCATAGAGGTAGAGTAACTCCCCACCGCTCAGGGAGAAGGAGAGCTGCGTAAACAGTTTCCTGTCACCCCGCACGCATTCAAGATCTACTACTTCTAACATCAATATGCTTATATATATTTATCTGTAAATGGGGCCAGATTGTACACATGCGGTGACACCTTTCCCACACCGCTTGGGGCTGAAGTGACCAAAATCGACCAAATAGCAGTCAAATGACTGATCTGAACCGAAAAAACAGTTAGAATCCTGCAAATTTTGAACGGGAATCCAGATATGCCACATAACCACCAGGGTGAAAAAATCGTGCTTGCCAGCAACAATGCCGGCAAGGTCAGAGAGATCAATCTACTGCTGCAGAATCAACAGATAGAGGTAGTTCCTCAACGCGAGTTTGATATCCAGGATATCGAGGAGACCGGATTAACCTTTGTGGAAAACGCCATACTCAAGGCACGACATGCGGCAAAGGAGAGCGGGCTGGCTGCCATCGCCGATGACTCCGGGCTGGAAGTGGATGCCCTACAGGGAGCCCCCGGAATCTACTCGGCCCGTTTCGCCGGCCCCGACTGCAATGACAGTGATAACAACCTCAAACTGATAGAGAGCCTGCGGGAAATTCCAGACGAGCAGCGCAGCGCACGCTTCCAGTGCCTGATGGTGTATATGCGCCATGGTAACGACCCCACCCCCATCATCTGTCGGGGGACCTGGGAGGGTATAATAACGCAACAACCACAAGGTGAAAGCGGTTTTGGCTATGACCCACTATTTTTTGTGCCCGGTGAGAACTGCACCTCTGCCCAACTAAGTCCAGAGATCAAAAACCGCCTCAGCCATCGTGGTCAGGCCCTAAACAAACTACTGGCCGCATTTGCAGGCTGAATAGTTCATTAGGAACTCTAAAACCATTGCTGCTATGCTCCACCCATGGGCGGAATTATATTCCCCCCCGCCGTTCAGCTTATATTCAGCATCCCGGATATAGGATGGAGCTTTTCTTTACCAGACAGGAGTGAACCATGCATAGAACAAGAACTTTTTTTACCCATGCAGGCCTGCTTAGCCTGTTAGTTCTCACCTCACAGGCCCAAGCTGAACCCACAGATCAAACTACAAAAGATACAGCAGTACAACAAACGGCCAAATCAAACGAAAATACCCCACCCCTGGAACAAGACGGTGAACTCTTGCAGGAGGCAGCAGATAAACGTGACCTTGATGCACGTAATAAAGCCAAGGATATTTTTCAGGAGATGCAGAAAAAACTGGGTCCAGAATAAAACCTGATACCGCCTATGACAATGTTGCAGTAGCCAACAATCCAACCCTGGTTGCCCAGACAAAGGATGCAAAAATGAAAAAAACCACATTCACACTATTTCTAATTCTGTTTACTCAGGTGGCATTGGCAGATTTCAGCTCAGCCCTAGAGTCATATCAACACGGCAACCTGCCTAAAGCAGCAGCTGAATTCAAAACCCTGGCCAACTACAACGATGCTGACGCCCAGTACATGCTAGGATATATGTATGCCTTGGGAGAGGGGGTAACCCAGGACTATATCAAGGCCCACAAGTGGCTCAATATCGCCGCATCTCAGGGCAAAGAAGGAGCCCGGAAGGCACGGGATCGAGTGGCCGATCGTATGTCACGCAATCAGATTACCAAAGCCCAACAACTGGCCAGGAACTGGAAACCGATCCCGACACAGATACCCTCATCATTTGCCAGCAACCAGCCCCAGACAACCAGATCCACCAGTTCCCGCAACACCATCATGAATGTACAGCGCCGACTCTCAGAGCTTGGTTACCAGCCTGGCCCAGCAGATGGGTCGTCTGGTGGTCGCACCCGTGACGCCATCCGCCGCTACCAGATGGATAACCAATTAACCGTAAATGGTCAAGTCACCCAGGAGCTGGTAAAACACCTGCAGGCAGGCACCACACCACATTCACCAGCACTTCATTACCCGCAGGTGTGGACAACGCCAAAAACCAAGCCAAACAAGGCAACCATGGAATTGGTCGGCGAACTGAAGAGCCTGATAGAGAAGATAAAAACCAACAAAGCGGCTGACCGCTGGGTTATTAAAGACCTGCGCAAACTGGTGAAAAAAAACCAACGCCCATGGCCACACTTACTGATGCATGAGAAATTCTCCAAACGAAAATACCGCCTGAGCAACAAATGGGAGGTAGTCTCTGGGAAATTTCATGTCCGGCCAGGAGCAGGACTACTGAGCAATGCCAAAGCCACATATTCATCGCGCAACGATAATCGCAAAGAGCTGGCAGCCGCCATACTCAAATCTTTTATCAAGGGAGACAATCGACACTTTAAGAAACATAAAACCGCGCAGATAACCAGTAAACAGATTATCTCTAATGCCTTTGCAACCAAAGCCAGGTTCAACTCCATAGAGAGAAAAAGCCGTATTGCCATTATGCTGTCCCGAGGCAAAAAGAAGGATTCAGGCTACCGCCTGATACTGGATACCGATGGCAAGCGGGATAAGATCTCCCTGGTTCACGTCAGCCGTTCTGGACGCACAATCATTGAGTCTTTTAGAGGCCAACTGGGTCTCTCAGACGGCGCCCCACATACCGCAGAGTGGACCCGGAATAAGGCAGGAAAAATGGCGGTTGCTATTGATGGCAAGGAGCTGTTCCGCACCCATGACACAAACATCAGTAAGGGTTTTTCTCAAATCAGCATTACCAATATTGGCGGTGATTATATGCTGCGAGATCTAATGCTGTTTGATGCCAAGATATAAGGAAGGTCTGAAAACCACATTATCTGAAAAATTAGTTGGTTAGGCTAGTGGGCACTATGGATAACAAGGATGTTATCCCTAAGCCTACAGGCCAAATCGAAACAGCCACCCACTAATCATCCTGAGGAGCCAAAAACTGACGTTCTTTTACTTCCTTTCTATCCGGGGATAGGCACATCAAATTGATTCCATATCAATACCTGCAGAATGAGTCTTTTTTATCTCGCAATCCTCTTTGGAACATCCCAGCCCTCAGAGCACTAGATCCTTGGCAACCTATTATCTCCCGATCACTGGCACATCTGGTAAGCAGTTGTAACCTCACAGCTACCGTAGACTACCAGCCTTCACTTCCCTCTCCATAGCCAGCAGCGAATCCAATGTTATTAAGATATAACTTACTGCGCCGAGATAGCATTGTTTAACCAGGCAAACAATATATGCCTGAAACTGGCTCTGTTGCAGTTGGCCTGATGGCCTATGGTAGCATTGTGCCGATCCATAACATCTGTAAGATAGATTTTATGAGTGCAAGATGAGATGCCACGAGGTATTAAGCGCTCCAGATACAGCCGTAAACCATGTGGCCGAAGCGCCTATTTGATAGCAATAAAAAACGGCCACAGACAAACATCTGTGGCCGTTTTTTATTGCTCATCCTATTATCTACTGTAGAGTTCGCAACTACATGTCAATGCGTCCCAAGCCAAGGGACTAACCACGAAAGCTTTGTTGTTGCACTTTCAGATGGTTCCTTGAAGCACGGCTATTAGAACTGCATCATCACCCTTGCTTCGCCCAAGACCTCATAACCACCTGAGAATGTAGATTGCACTTCACCGGAAACTGAAAGTGATAAGTCTCCATCACTACTTATATTAGTTAGCCTGAAGCCAAGAAAAGCTGACACTTCATCATTCAATCCAGCTGAAAATCTCATCGGCACACCCGACACGGAGCCTGTTACCTTATCTGAGCCTATATCGAAATGGCCATCCAGGCCTGTGCGAATTTCAAAGTTTCCATGTGAACCGCCTTCAAGGGAATATGACATGGGAAATGCCAGTTGTGCCCTGGTACTAAGCAGATGTAGATCACGACCAGATACCTTGAGGGGTAAGTTAACACCGGTCTCTGTATAGCCATCCAGAAACATACCTGCATAACTTACCCGGACACTGCCGATGGTTGATATTGGCATAGCCTTGATAGGTGCAAAAAATGTTGCCGATGGCGAGATGAACCAGCCATCAGCGCTGCCTCGTGCTGTAGTTGGTGTGGTCCCGGCAATATTACGTCGGAACTCATGATCAGCCGACCCTCCGAGCAATGCCAGGTGAATGCTGTATGAGTCAAAATCTCGTTTCCAGTAAGCACCAACAAAGATAGACTCCACATCTGTACTACCAGCATCAAAGTCTATATCTACATCACTCTTTCCGATGCCGCCAAACAGACCAAACATATCTCCGTTAAGACCAAACTCCGCCCCAGCCATGCCTCCAGCAAAGTCATGCTCCAGATCAACATGATTATTCCAAGCGTCCACCTCCTGATAACCACCAAAACCAGCGGCCCAATATAGTGGACCCGAATCGTTTAGAGTTGACTCAGAGGCACCCATGGCGGTGAAGCCTGCGCCACTGCCAGTTGTTGCTGTGATCTGTTGTTCACGACTATCAAAGCCTGAGGTCAAATGGCGCCGTCCCAATCCGTGCGTACTGGCAAAGCTACTGGCAGAGGCCCATTTAGTTGCCATGCTGCCACTGTTGTCAATGGAATTGAAGATAGCACCAGGTAAGCTACGCAGAAACAGGCCAGACGCTGCAAAACCGGAAGGATCAATGATCACAGCTGTTGGAGCACTTACCACTGCAGCATTGTTAACCATAACAATGTTGTCACTCCAATCTTCAGGTGAACTTTGTAGGTCGCTGTCACCATGATTGTTGTCCTTAAAGGTTACTGTCCCACTCCAACCAGGTAACGCATTAAGTGTGTCCATATCATTAGAATTTGTATGGTTACCATTAACCGGATCAGCTCCATCACCGAAATCGATAGAACCGTTGATCACCGCACCGGGTCCCAGGTTGACCACATCATGACCATCACCTTCCAGGTCAATAGCAATACCACCGGCACCGGTTATTGCTGCGTTGGCATTGATGGTTGCGTGTGAAGTTATTCCCGTGCGACTGACCCGAATACCAATATCATCTCCAGTTACTGCACCAGAGGTAGTAATGTCGACAAGGCCGCTGCCAGCATGATCGGCAAAGATACCGTACCTTGTACCAGTGACAGCTGCTGTTTTTATAGTCAGATCACTTGCCCCCTCTCCGATGGAAGCATTGATTCCATCGTGGCCAGTCCCTATCCCTACAACCTTGGCAGTAGCAGTGATAGACAAAGCACCGCTCTGAGAACTTCCCTCAATGCCGTGGCCATTGTTCCCAGTGACTATTCCAGAAGTTGTAATTTTTGCATCACTGCCCCAATCGGCAACACCAAGTATTCCACCAGAGCCTCCAGTAACCGTTGCCGCTTCAATAGTTACCCCTGTGGAGGTGGCCCCCACACTAATACCGTATCCAGTCCTACCGATAACCAGCCCGGTTGTTTTTATTCTTGCAAATCCATGGTCTGGTTTCTCGACAATAATACCATTATCCTGGCCTATGATTGTCGATGAGTGCTCATCAGTAAACTCAACTCCCACATGGCCGGAATACAAATCGAATGCATCTAATAGTGCTGTCTTGATACCAAACCCGGATTCGGTAGTTACTATCAACGGCTCGCCGTCCAAATCCTCCTCAGAGGTATTCATAACTGAACTTCCACTGCAGGAAAAAACGCCAGCAACTTCGGTACATGCAGCATGTGCTTCATGAAGCCCATAGCCTGGTAACATGGTGGTGGCCATGACAACACTTGTGGTCAGTGTGAATATAGAAAATGGATTAACTTTTCTGTTCTTGAAATACATAGCAAAAAACCAATGTTATTGTAGATACAATAATTCTTAATTAAGGGAAAACTGCGTTGCACTACCGCAGTTGATGTGTGCATTTAATATCACGATGCGTTTTGGACACCCCACGCCCCACGTACAGCCACTTTGCTTCTCGTCACCACTTATGCGTACGCAAAGACAATTAAGCCTCGAATCACGGCTTCCAGTGGCTACGAGCCTTCACCGCATTTTCCTTGGCGCAACAAAGTTGCTACCGCTCCCATCCTTATGCTGCCATGTGATTATTTAACTTAGCATTCTACCCGTATCTGGCAGTTATTGCCATACCAACAATGCTAGCAGGGTTTTACCAGCTGAACAACACCCACTGGGGCACAGAGATGTTGTGGATATCATTTACTCTGGCATCCAGCCTGCCATCACCATCAGAATCGATAAAGTAATATGCAGGACCGGCCTGCGGCACCACCTTCACCATATAGATCTGGCCATTGACACTGTAGCGGTGCACTTTTCCCTTGGTTGTTTCCCTGATGGTTACCTCAGGCTCCAACACCTGCCCACTCTGAACCTGTGGCGGCAATTGCGGTGGAACCGGCAAGGGTACCAACTTACCATCTCCTACTGCCATAACAGACATGGGTGCCGCAACTAACAGGCAGAGGGCTAGCAAGCGCTTTTTCATAGTGATTCCTTTGTTCATTTTTTAGCTTTTCCTGAGCCCACTGGCTCAGGTTTACTTATAACCAACACCAAGGCCTGAATAACTCATTCTGATTATAGGGTGGTATCTTATTACAGTTCCAACAGAATTTCCTTCTCCTTTGCAGATGGTTCAAACCCACGCTCCTCATAATGGGCAAAAATGGCATCTACCACTTCAGCTGGCTCATTACAGATGTGCACCAGGTCAAGATCCTCCGGGCTAATGGTGCCCTCTGTACACAGGGTATCCCGAAACCACTCCAGCAGCCCTTTCCAGAATGACTCGTTCACCAGAATGATGGGGATCTTTCTAGTCTTTCCAGTCTGCACCAGGGTTAAGATCTCAGCCAACTCATCCAGGGTGCCAAACCCACCCGGGAGTACTACATAGGCCGAGGCGTACTTTACGAACATCACCTTACGCGAGAAAAAATGGCGGAAATGGAGTGCAACATCCTGGTACTCGTTATCACTCTGTTCATGGGGGAGTTGGATATTCAACCCGATACTGGAGGACTTACCCATAAACCCGCCCTTATTCACGGCCTCCATTATCCCGGGACCACCACCACTGATTACGGCAAAACCGCTATCTGACAGCAGGCGTGATATCTCCTCAGCCTTCTTGTAGTTGGGATCTTCACGGCTGGTTCTGGCAGACCCGAATATACTCACAGCAGGCCAGATCGGCGCCAAACGCTCAAACCCCTCCACAAACTCAGCCATTATCTGGAAAATCTTCCAGGATTCACGGGTTAACTGGGCATTATGCCGCATCTGATCTGCAGTTCTTCTATTATTCTGATCGCTCATATTTACCTATCTAACCATTTGATAATAAGTGTATTTTTTATTTCTGTGACTCTCTATTTGCACACTACTTAGACTCCAAACCATGACAAAAGACCCGAGCTACCAACATTATTAACCAGACTGTATATTTTAGATCCTGGTTAATATATGTTGATAGTTCTACGCCTATCAGCATAATACATCGCCTCTTCTACACAAACCGAATCAATCCATGGCATGTCCGCACTCAACCCCAGACAACACGAGGCCGTCCATTATCTCGACACCCCTCTGCTGGTACTGGCAGGCGCGGGATCGGGTAAAACCCGCGTTATTACCGAGAAGATCGTCCACCTGGTAAAAAACTGTAGCCTGGAGCCACGCCATATCACCGCCGTAACCTTCACCAACAAGGCGGCCCGTGAGATGCGCACCCGCGTAGGCCGGATGCTGAAGGGTGAGACCGCAGATGAGCTGAACATATCCACCTTTCACACCCTGGGCCTGAAGATCATCCGGCAGGAGATCAGGTCCCTGGGGTACAAACCGGGCTTCACCATCTTCGACGACCAGGACACGGAGAACCTGCTCAAGGAGCTGCTACGCAAAGATAAGATAGATGACAGCCTGCTGGCCGGCCTGCGCTGGAGCATCTCCGATTGGAAAAATGCCATGCTCAATCCAGAGCAGGCCCTGGCCCAGGCCGAGAACGATCTGGATGGCCGCGCCGCCCTGCTCTACGCCGGCTATCAGCGCAGTCTGCGTGCCTACAACGCGGTGGACTTTGATGACCTGATCCTGCTCCCCACCCTGCTGTTCCAGGAGCAGCCAGAGGTGCTGGATCGATGGCAGAACCGCATCCGGTATATGCTGGTGGACGAGTATCAGGACACCAATACCAGCCAGTACCAGCTGGTAACCCAGCTGGTGGGAGTGCGTCAGGCCCTCACCGTAGTGGGCGACGACGACCAATCCATATACGCCTGGCGTGGGGCCCGACCGGAAAATCTGGTCAAACTAAAGGATGACTTTCCCCGCCTGAAGGCAATCAAGCTGGAACAGAACTACCGCTCCAGCGGCCGCATCCTGCGTGCCGCCAACCAACTCATTGCCAACAACCCCCATGTATTCGAAAAGAAGCTCTGGAGTGAATTGGGTCCGGGTGACCCCCTCAGATTTATCGAATGCAAAAATGAACCGCATGAGACCGAGACCGTGGTGTCAGAGATCATGGGACGCAAACTGAAGGGCGAGGTAAACTTCGGGGAGTGCGCCATACTCTATCGCGGCAACCACCAGGCCCGGGCCTTTGAGACCACCCTGCGCCGGCATCAGATCCCCTATTTTCTCAGCGGCGGCACCTCATTTTTCAGCCGCGCAGAGATCAAGGATGTCATGGCCTATCTGCGCCTGCTGGCCAACCCCAGCGATGACTCGGCCTTCCTGCGCATCATCAACACTCCACGACGGGAGATCGGCCACACCACCCTGGAGAAAATCGGCCAGTACGCAACCGAACGCAATATCGGCCTGCTGGCCGCATGTGATGAACTGGGACTCCAGCAGAACCTGAAGGGGCGACCATTGGAACGGGTACGGGAGTTCGCCCACTGGGTTGGCATATTCCAGCGGCGGGCCGTTTCCGACCACCCGGTGGAGACGGTGCGGCAACTGCTCAAGGATATCGAGTATGAGGATTGGCTGTATGAAAAAAGCTCCAGCGACAGCGTGGCCGAATACCGCATGGAGAATGTAAATGAGCTGGTGAACTGGATAGAGAACCTGCATCGCGGTGATTTTGGCAGCGAAAATCTGTCTGGAATAATCAATCACCTGGCGCTGCAGGATATCCTGGAACGTCAGGATGAGGATGAGGGTGGTGACCGGGTGCACATGATGACCCTGCACGCCGCCAAGGGGCTGGAGTTTCCCCACGTATTTCTGGTGGGTATGGAGGAGGAGCTACTACCCCATCGCAGCAGCATCGAAGAGGATAACATCGAAGAGGAGCGGCGCCTGGCCTATGTAGGCATCACCCGCGCCCAGCGCAGCCTGACCATGACCATGGCCAGCAAACGCAAAAGATATGGAGAGGTCATCAGCTGTAGCCCCAGCCGCTTTATCGAAGAGCTGCCACAAGACGATCTGAAACTGGAGGGCGGAAAACACCAGCTCTCCGAAGAAGAGAAACAGGTACGCGGCACCTCCCACCTGGCGAGCATGCGCGCACTGCTAGATGGATAGGGAGCTGCCTTTGGCAGGTTCCGGCACAGGGTTATCAGACCAGCCTATTCATGCGGCGCCGCCTTGGTCTGGTACTTGAGTTTGGTATGGATCAGGGCCGCCATGAGTGAATCACTGACCGGGTCATGTTTCGACAGTTCCGGTAGATCCAGATCCCTCAGGATGACATCGAAGCTCAAATCGATATAGCGATCAATCCCCCCCCCCCCGAGTCTTCCAGTCATAGTACTGGGCCGAAACCTCAGTCTGCTGATTAGGCAGACGGATGCCAAGCCATTTCTTGAGATAGCGATTGACCACCGCCACATCAAATTCCAGACAATAGCCGACCAGCGGGCGCGCGCCGATAAATACCAGTAGTTGACGGATTGCATCTTCCGGGGCCAGACCACTCTCGACATCCACATTACGTAGCCTATGGACCACAATTAACTCGCGGTCGATCCCATGGGTTGGCTTGACCAGCAGGTGAAGACGCTGACTAGCCAGCACCCGCTCACCCCGAATCTTTACCGCACCAATACTCAAAATCTCCGCACTCTTGGGGTCGAGGCTGGTGGTCTCAAGATCGAAACACACCAACTCACCCGTCACATCCGGTTCAAACAGATACTCAAAGGCAGGATCTTTCAATCTGCGTCGATCACTCCAGCACCGGTAGCGGTGCAACAGCCCCATCAAAAACGCTCCAGCTTGAAGTGGTGATGAATCACAGACTTGAACTCCTTGACCAGAGCCAGGGAGTCTTTAAGCAGGTCTTTCTCCAGCTTGTGCAGATCTCCAGCCTGAACAAAACTGGTGTTCCCCCCCTGCGTTGAGTTGAGTCCGGCCCGCAGCTTAAGACCAAGCATAAACTCAAAGGCATCAATCAGATCACAGGTAAAACTCTTCTCCAACACACCGAGGTCAGCCAATGCATGCAGACGCTTAATGGTATTGGTCTTAAAAATCCCCTTCTCCAGACATAGACTGCGCACACCATGGACGACGGGAAAGAGACCGCCCTTCTTGATGTCAATCTTTCCTTCATGCTCACCACGCTCCACAATCAGAGATTGAAATAACCCCAGAGGAACATCAAAGCTGTTGATAGGAAGAGCAAACTGAGAGTAAAACTGGCTATAACTGGCAGAGTACTCAAACAGATAGTCCTTGGTATCAATCAGTAGCTGTTTATCACCACAGACATATGCGGCATCCATAAAGGCTGCCAAGTCCAATATGCCAGCCTCATTGGGCTGGCTGACCCAGCGGGTAATATCTTTTCTGTAGTCAGAGTAATATTTACACCACTTTGGGTTATTCACCATCATCTGACCGGGGCATGGTGGATAGCCAAAATCCATCAGTGCCTGACTGAAGGCCTTGGCCACCTGACGCACCTGTTCCAGGTCACAACCATCCCGAACAATCAGGGCGTTGTCCTGGTCGGTATGCAGGATCTGCTCCTTTCGCCCCTCACTGCCCATGACAATCAGGCACACATCAGGCAGCAGCTCTGGTGGTACCAGGAATTCAAACAACCGGGTAAAGAGGCGATGATTGATCTCTGATGCCAGCTGGGTAATAACCGGAATACGCGTACCATTGCTCTGTAGTACCTTGATCAGGGGCCGGAAACCCTCCACCGCACGCTTAAGATCATCCGGGCTTTGTGCCCGATCCACCTCAAGTGCAATCAGGTGGGTGTGGTTGTTGAGGAAGCTGAGCAGGTTCATCATCTCCAGGATACCCACAACCTGTTCATCCTCAGTAACCAGCACCCGGTGAATACGATGTTTGGACATCAACATCATGGCATGGGATAGGGGCTCTTCACTGGTAGTGGAGATGGTGCTGTACACCGCCAACTCTCCACAGGGATTACTGATAGGTACCTGCTCAATCAATACCGCATCACGCAACTGAGATGTAGTGATGAGTCCCAACTCCTCTCCACGCCTGACCAACAGGGTATTGAGTACATTCTCTTTCATCACCCGGGCCGCCTCAGTCAACGGGGCACTTGCCTCAATGGTGATGGGGGGATTGAGAAAGGTATCCGCTACCGGTGTTGCCAGCATCTCATGCATGGAGCTAACAGAGCTCTCCTGTACCTGGGCCGCCAGCTTATCGCCCAACTTCTCACTATAAAAACCGGCGAAGGCCGGGTTATCCCGGGCCAGCTCCAGAAACAGCTTGGCCGGAAGAAGGTAGGTGATCACCTCTTCCTCCACTACAAAGGTACCGTTTGAACTGCCATCAAACAGGGAGATGGCATCGAAGTTATCGTGCGTGGAATAGAAGGATATGGTTTCCCCCTCACGGGTCTCACGCACCAACCCCTTGATCAGGATAAACAGATATTTGGGAATCTCACCTTCATGGATCAACATCTCGCCTGCATTGAAATAAGCAATATCAAGGGCACTGGTTAATTTTTTCTGCTCAGACTCATTAAGACGGTTGAATGGTGCGTTACTTAGATCGAATAGCTCTGGCATAGAAATAAGCCTGTACCTCTTGGATGGAAGAAGGCCCGGAGAGGCATAGGCCTCTCCGGGTTTGGTTGACGTCTTGGTTAAGAAGGATAGAACAGCTTAGTGAGCTGCAGCCCCTTCTGCACCCAGACCGGTCTGGGAACGAACCAGCTGGTTATCAAAGCGGGCCGCTTCAGCCGCAGCCTGACGACTCTTGTCTATCTTTGAGATAGCCCAGATGGAGAAAAATGCCGCCGTCATAGAGAAGAGTGCCGGATGCTTGTATGGGAAGATGGCCTCTTCAAAACCCAGGATACTCACCCAGATGGTGGGGCTGAGAACTACCAGTGCCAATGCGGTAAACAGACCAATATAGCCACCGTAGAAAGCACCCTTGGTGGTAAGGCCACGCCAGTACATGGAGAGGATCAACACAGGGAAGTTGGCAGAGCCTGCAATACCAAATGCCAGCCCCACCATGAAGGCAATATTCTGCTCCTCAAACAGGATACCCAGAACAATAGCGGTCATACCCAGGCCCAGAGTGGCAATCTTGGATACCCTGATCTCCTGCTGCTCAGTCGCCTTACCCTTCTTGAAAACGCTGGCATACAGATCATGAGAGATGGCAGAGGCGCCAGCCAGTGCCAGACCGGATACCACAGCCAGAATGGTGGCGAAGGCCACGGCGGAGATAAAACCAAGGAACAGGTTACCACCCACTGCCTTGGCCAAATGCATGGCAGCCATATTGTTACCGCCAATCAGTTTACCGTCAGCAGTGAGGAACTGGGAGTCGGTACCGACAATGACAATAGCAGAAAGGCCGATAATGCATACCACCATGAAGAAGTAGCCAACAAAACCGGTTGCAAAAAACACCGACTTACGGGCCTCTTTGGCATCAGTTACAGTGAAAAAACGCATCAGGATGTGCGGCAGACCTGCGGTGCCAAACATCAGGGCCAGACCCAGAGAGATTGCAGAGATAGGGTCAGCCAGCAGACTGCCAGGCCCCATCAATTTGAAACCATCCTTATGCACCTCCACCGCCTTGGTGGCCAGTGTCTCCAGGTTGAAACCAAACTGACTCATGGCCAGCAACGCCATCAGGGTACCACCACCGAGCAGCAGGCAGGCCTTGATGATCTGCACCCAGGTGGTGGCAATCATGCCACCAAAGGTGACATAGACCATCATCAATATACCAACCAGAAATACCGCATAGGCGTAGTCCAGACCAAACAGCAACTGGATCAGCTTGCCGGCGCCTACCATCTGAGCAATCAGATACAGTATGACTACGGCCAGGGCACCAGAGGCGGCCAGGGTACGGATTGGCGCCTGTTCCAGGCGGAAAGACACGATATCAGCAAAGGTGTATTTACCCAGGTTACGCAGCCGCTCTGCCATCAAGAACAGAATGATAGGCCAGCCAACCAGGAAACCAATGGTATAGATGAAACCATCATAACCACGGGCAAATACCAGGCCGGAGACACCCAGCAGGGTGGCCGCTGACATGTAATCACCGGCGATCGCCAGACCATTCTGGAACCCGGTTATACCACCACCAGCGGTGTAAAAATCCTTGGCTGACTTGGTACGACGGGCCGCCCAGTAGGTGATACCCAGGGTAACGACAACAAACAACAGAAACATGACGATTGCCGCCATGTTTACCGGCTGCTTTTCCACCTCACCTTCAATAGCACCACCTGCAACCGCAAAGTTTACAGAGATCAGCCCCATAAACAGAACAGCGGAGGTGGCACTTAATATGCGTGAATATTTCATTTGTGCGCATCCTCCAAAATCTTCTGATTGATCGGGTCAAACTCATTGTTGGCTCGACGCACATAGATACCGGTCATAACCCAAGCAAAGACCAGGATAGAGGCACCGATAGGTACACCGATGGAAAGGGTTGAACCCTCAGACATGGGCTGAGCCAGAAACTCTGGCGCAAAACCCACTACCAGCACGAAACCATAATAGAGAGGGTGTAAGCAAATTTAGCTCTGGTCTGCGATAATTTTACGTAATTGGGATCCTGTTTGATCCGTTCATATAATTGCTCTGACATTGGCTGAAGTTCCTGATATTAATAGATAATAAGTAAGGGTGACCCTGATTAACTCGAATATGATCATCACGGCATATAAGGGTAGAGAGGTTATGCATGCACCGGAATAACAGATTTATCAGAGGTACCCTGGAGATTAATATTTGCTTTGAGGCATCGCGGATGGATAAGAATTTACTTCCAGTGGGCGCGCATAAATAGGAATCTACTTCAGCAGGCATGACAACTTGGAGCAACGGCAGGCCCAAATAACCTGACACAGCCCGTTCATAACAATCCCATCCCTGCCACCTGGAATAGACATTTCGCCAACTCTGTTCTTAGTATTATCTGTCCACAACAGGCGCATATTCACCCATTTTGCGGTTATTTTCAAATCAGCAATAGCGCATCGAGAGAATAGGCGGAACAAATCAGGCAACAGCAGCTCAGATAACAGCTCGAACAGGGTGGAAGGTCTGTTTGATCTCGGCTCACATGCCCCAACACAACGCAGAATATACTCGACGACCAACTCCATCCAATGACCACAAAAAAACACATCTTGCAGCCACAACGGGGCAGATTAGAAGGCTTACTTTATATATTTTCGGATTTATCCGGCCAAGACACACAGCCGGACTAACTAAACAGAGTGCTATCTGCGACAGCTTTTTCATCCAGAACAAACCCAACGGGTAACAGACCCAGAGACCAAGGCCTGTCACCCATCAAATACACTACACCACTACTGTGGCATCTATTTTTTCTTCTTCCCTTTAGACTTTTTCGCGGCCGCTTCCAGCCAAGGAGAGCGAAGCGAAGGCTGGTAGACCCCGGTAGCCGTGAGGCCGCACTGCTTACCCGGCGTGCGTAGCGCCAGAGGGGAAGCAAAGTAGGCATCTGAACACGGCGTCAAGTCATCTCGGGAGCTG
>JAAGZL010000401.1 GCA_024206335.1 Gammaproteobacteria bacterium | reverse complement strand
GGTTGAGTAGCTTTACCGAACTCATCTGTTTTGTCGCTGACCGTCCCGGGTATGACCGGCGCTATGCCATCGATTCGGGAAAGATTTCCCGCGATCTGGATTGGCGACCAAAAGAAACTTTCGAGAGTGGAATTCGTAAAACGGTGTGCTGGTATCTTGAAAATAAAGGTTGGTGGCAGGCGGTACTCGATGGCAGTTACCAATTGCAGCGGCTGGGCGAAGAAACAGCTAACAGGATGGTTGATTAAATGAAGGGCATTATATTGGCTGGCGGCTCTGGCACGCGCCTATATCCATTGACTCGAGCGGTGAGTAAGCAGATGTTGCCGGTCTATGATAAGCCGATGATTTATTATCCGTTGACTACGTTGATGCTGGCAGGGATAAAAGAGTTTTTGGTTATTTCTACGCCCCGGGACTTGCCCGGTTTTAAGGAGTTGCTTGGGGATGGGGGCGAGCTGGGGCTCTCCATTGAGTATGCGGTGCAGCCGACACCGGATGGCCTGGCGCAAGCCTTTATCATTGGTGAAGAT
>JAAGZL010000400.1 GCA_024206335.1 Gammaproteobacteria bacterium | reverse complement strand
CAGCTCCCGAGATGACTTGACGCCGTGTTCAGATGCCTACTTTGCTTCCCCTCTGGCGCTACGCACGCCGGGTAAGCAGTGCGGCCTCACGGCTACCGGGGTCTACCAGCCTTCGCTTCGCTCTCCTTGGCTGGCAGCGGTGGTCAGGATCTCTCAACTATCAGAGACCGTCTCCAAAGGGAGTATAGATACAGCCGATAAAAGCTTGGAGTTAAATCAACTTGGAGATAAATTACACACCTTGATAGAACACTTTGAAATCGGACCATCAGAAGATGACGAGTAGCGGTATGTGAAAAAGCAACATGGCGTAACCCGACAGACCGTTGATTGAGTCGGGTTACGCCATTACTGCTTCATGCTGCATCACTAGAAACACCATCTCCAAGCTCATTCACCACCCACCGCCAGGCAATAACCAGTGCCAACAGCGAGAGGGCAGCAGAGATACCAAATGCCACCCCAGGACCGGCACTCTCCCACAGGAATCCGCTAGCCATAGTACCCAAGGCACCACCCGCCCCAAAACTTAGACTACTGTAGAGGGCCTGACCCCTGCCCTGGTGACTGCCGGTAAAATAGTGATGCACCAGATGGATGGCTGCAGCATGGAAGGTGCCAAAGGTGGCGGCGTGCAGGATCTGAGCGAACAGTATTATGCCCAAGGAGTGGGGAAAGTGGCCGATAAGGATCCAGCGCAATACCGCCAGACCCAGGCTGACCAAAAGGACCTGGCGCGCACCAAATACCTTCAATAGCCGATGCATGAAGATAAATACGATCACCTCGGCTATCACACCCAGGGCCCAGAACTGACCGATAACGGTCTTGGAGTATCCAACGGACTCCATGTAGATGGAGTAGAAGGCGTAGTACGGGCCATGTCCGGCCTGCAATAAAAAGCAGACCAGGAAGAATGCGATAACCGCCGGCATCCGCAGAATATCCAGGATAGGCGGCTGCTCAATCCGGTGCGGCTGCCGTTTTCCATCTTTGATTATGGTACTGGAGATCCAGATAGCAGCGTAGATAACCAGCATCACCGGCAGGATCACCCTGGGACCGTTTACATCTACTGCGAAACCCAATACCAGTACCGACAGGATAAAGCCAATAGAGCCCCAGACCCTCACCCGGGCATAACGGGAGACATCCTCACCCAGATAATCGAAGGTCACCGCCTCAAACTGGGGTAGCACCGCATTCCAAAAGAAGCTAAACAGCACCATGACCAGCGCCAACTCCCAGAAACCACTCACCCAGAATACCGATGTAAAGATAACAGCGGTAAGCATGGAACCCAGACGCACAATGGACATGCGATGCCCCAGGTGGTCCCCCAGCCAGCCCCACACATACGGAGCCAACAGCTTGGTTGCCATGGGGATGGCCATGAGCTCGCCGATGGCCACGGCGTTAAAGCCGAGATCCTTAAGGTAGAGACTCCAATAGGGGGCCAGCACACCCAGGGCAGCAAAATAGAACAGGTAGAATGAGGATAGGCGCCAGTAGGGCATAGAATGGGGCCGAGGAGTCAGGACCAGGGTCCGGTGAGCGCAAAACAACGGTGCTGTTTCCGACCAAACAGTGGAGTCGAATAAAATCTCACCGCACTGAGGCTGGGATAACCGGCGTCTCCGGATCTACATCCAGGTTCTGGGCACGATGCCGCAACAGGTGATCCATCAGGGTTATGGCCAACATGGCCTCGGCAATGGGGGTGGCACGGATACCCACACAGGGATCATGCCGCCCCTTGGTTACCACCTCCACCGGTTCACCCTGCAGATCTACGCTATGGCAGGGTATGCTGAGACTGGATGTTGGTTTCATGGCGATACTGGCAACTATATCCTGGCCACTGGAGATACCACCCAGGATACCGCCGGAATTGTTGCCCAAAAATCCGTCAGGGGTGATCTCATCCCGATGCTCGGTACCGCTGTGGATAACACTGTCAAAACCCGCGCCGATCTCCACCCCCTTAACCGCATTGATGCTCATCAGGGAGTGGGCAATCTCTGCGTCCAGGCGGTCAAACACCGGCTCACCCAGGCCCGGAGGCACACCGGTGGCCACCACGTTGATACGGGCGCCGATGGAGTTCCCCTCACTGCGCAGGTCATCCATAAACTTCTCCATAGCCGCCACCTTGCCGGCGTCGGGACAGAAGAACGGGTTGTTGTGCACCTCATCCCAATCCAGATTCTCTATCCGGATCGGACCCAACTGGGCCAGATAGCCCCTGATCTGAATGCCACAGCTCTGCTGCAGATATTTCTTGGCAATGGCGCCGGCCGCAACCCGCATTGCAGTCTCGCGTGCAGAAGAGCGCCCACCACCCCGGTAGTCCCGCAAACCGTACTTTTGGGTGTAGGTGTAGTCCGCATGGCCCGGCCGGAATCTATCCATGATCTCGGAGTAGTCCTTGGATCGCTGATCGGTGTTATGGATTATCAGACCGATTGGGGTACCGGTGGTAACCCCTTCGAACACCCCGGATAGGATCTGCACCTCATCCGCCTCGCGCCGCTGGGTGGTATGACGGGATGTTCCCGGCTTGCGCCGATCCAGATCCCGCTGCAGATCAGCCTCTGACAGTTCAATCCCAGGGGGACAGCCATCCACGATACAGCCAATGGCAGGACCATGGCTCTCGCCAAATGAGGTAACAGTAAACAGTTTTCCAATAGTATTTCCAGACATAGATTTTATTCTAACCGGTTATCCGGATTTGCGCATGAGTTATGCAAAAAAAAACGGGGCCAATGGCCCCGTTGGTTTCTGCTTTGGTACAGAATCACTTCAACCAGACGGTTATCCGTTTCAGATCTTCCGCAGAGACGCTGCCTGCTGCCTGCTTCAACTTGAGACCACTCATAATGTAGTTATAACGCACGTTGGCATAGTTGCTGAGGGAGCGATACAGGTCACGCTGAGAGTTGAGCACATCTACCATGGTCCTGGTTCCAACCTCAAAACCGGCCTCGGTGGCCTCCAGAGCGCTGCGAGTGGATACGGTGCTGGCCTTGAGGGCGTTCACGGCGCTTATACTAGCCAATACGCCACGATAGGCATCACGCACCTGGCGGGTAACCGAGCGCCGCTCCTGGTCCAGACTCTCCTGGGCCGCCTCCAGCTCATAACGGGCCTGACGGGTTTTAGAGTTTACCGCCCCACCTGCATAGAGTGGCAGCGTGAGTTGCACCCCAATGGAAGAGGTGTTGGTGTCGGAGCCGCTGGAGCTGGTGCTGCGGGACCTGTTGTGAGAACCCACCAGATCCAGGGATGGATAGTGGCCGGACTGCTGCACCTTAATGTTCTTACGTGCCAAGGCCGTAGCCTCGGCTGCCGCACGGATAGAGAGGTTCTGCTGCAACGCCTTCTGCCCCCAACGCTCTATGTTCTGGGGCTGGGGTTTTGCCAGCTTGAGATTTTCATCCAGAGCCGCCAGAGATTTAATCTTTTTGCGGGTAATCTCAAACAGTGCCTCCCATGCGTTATCCAGCGTGTTCTCCGCCAGAATCAGGTCAGCACGGGACTGATCATAGGCGGCCTGGGCCTCATGCACCGCGGTGATGGCAATCAAACCCACATCAAAGCGCTGCTTAGCCTGATCCAACTGGCGGGCAATGGCCGCAGACTCGGCATTGGCAAACTCCAGGCTATCCTGGGCAGAGAGGATGTCGAAATAGGCTTGAGCGGTTCTAACGATAAGCTCCTGCTCCGCTGCAGCGTACACTGCTTCGGCCTGGCCGATCTGATCATCGGCCTGGTCCAGCTGGACCCACAACTCCCTACGGTAGACCGGCATAGATAGACTCAATCCCAGGCTGGAGGTGTTATAGTTGCTGGAACCACTGCCACTGGATGAAGAGAGCACATTTGAGCGCACCCGATTGGCATCACCACTCATATAAAGATTTGGAAGCAGCTGCGCCATGGCCTGAGGCCTGGACTCTAGCGTGGAGTCACGGGTAGCCTTGGCGGCCTTGAGTTGAGCATCATTCTGCACCGCAAGTCTGTACACCTGCACTAGGTCTTCCGCCTGTGCCAATGGTAGCCACAGCAAAGTGCAAACAACAACAGACGCTAGACATTTTTTCATCATTCAGATCCTACGTGGGCCAATCCGGGGTATTATACAGTTTCTATTCTCTGTGTCCTCCCTCTGAGCACCTGAATAGATCACAAATTGCCCATGGCCTGTTGCAGTAGATTACGTGAAAAATAGCACCGCTATCCTTGTACTACTTTCCATTATTGTCCATGATCACCCCCTCCCGGCACCACCAATATTGGCTGTGCCCGCATCAGAGAACCGGATTTACCAGAAGTGACAGAACTGAACATAGATACTAATAAAGCGGATAAGGCGGAGATCCCATCCAGGGTAAGACCAGAGAACTATAGCTGGCGCAAACTGGCGGACATGATCCTGCACCGCAGACGCGAGTTGATCACCGCCAATCTGATTGCCATCCTGGGGGCCGTGGTCAGCGTCCCCATCCCCCTGCTGATTCCACTGCTGGTGGACGAGGTGCTGCTGAATAAGCCCGGCATCTCAGTGGCCACCATGAACTCCATTTTCCCTGAGGATTGGCAGGGCCCAATCCTGTATATCGTGGCGGTCCTGGTCCTTACGCTGTTTCTGAGGCTGATCGCCCTGGTACTCGGGGTGTGGCAGATGCGCCAGTTCACCATGATCTCCAAGGATGTTACCTTCCGTATCCGCCGCAGCCTGTTGCAGCGCCTGGAACGGGTCTCCATGTCGGAATACGAGACCCTGGGCAGCGGCACCGTGGCCTCCCATATGGTCACCGACATAGATGCCGTCGACTCATTCATCGGCATTGCCACCTCCAAGTTTATAGTGGCCCTGTTCAGCATCATCGGAACCGCCATTGTCCTGCTGTGGATGCACTGGCAACTGGCCCTGTTTATCCTGTTTCTGAACCCACTGGTTATCTATGTAACCACTCTGTTCGGCCGCAAGGTTAAAAAGCTGAAACGCCAGGAAAACAGTGCCTACCAGCTGTTCCAGGAGGCCCTGTCCGAGACCCTGGACGCCATCCAGCAGATCCGCGCCAGCAACCGGGAACAGCACTACATCTCACGCATCATCGGCAAGGCCGACCACATCCGTCACCACTCCAAATCCTTCACCTGGAAGAGCGATGCCGCGCAACGCCTCTCCTTCACCGTATTCCTGTTTGGATTCGACACCTTCCGCGCCCTGAGCATGATAATGGTGGTCTTTTCCGACCTCAGCATCGGTCAGATGCTGGCCGTATTCGCCTACCTCTGGTACATGATGGGGCCGGTGCAGGAGGTGCTGGCCATCCAGTACGCCTTCAACGGGGCCCAGGCCGCCCTGGAGCGCATCAACCAACTCCTAAAGATCAACCTGGAGCCGGTCTACCCCCACAACAAAGACCCATTTCTGGACAAGACCACCACCGACCTGCGGCTACAGAACATCTCTTTCCGGTATGGCGACGGCCCCCTGGTACTCAGCGACATAACCATGGAAATCGCCGCCGGGGAAAAGGTGGCGCTGGTGGGAGCCAGTGGTGGCGGCAAAACCACCATGGTGCAGGTCATCCTTGGCCTCTACCCACCAAACTCAGGGCAGATCTGCTTTGATGGGGTACCGGTGTCTGAAATCGGCATGGATGTGGTGCGAAACAACGTGGCCACCGTGCTACAGCATCCGGCCCTGTTCAACGATACGATACGCATGAATCTGACCCTGGGCCAGGAGGTCGGCAACGCCAAGCTGTGGCAGGCGCTGGAGATCGCACAACTGGCGGATATCATCCGGGATATGGATGATGGCCTGGAGACCATGATCGGGCGCTACGGCATCCGGCTTTCCGGTGGACAGCGCCAGCGGCTGGCGGTTGCACGCATGGTGTTGAGCGACCCCAAGGTGGTAATTCTGGACGAGGCCACCTCCTCCCTCGATACCGCCACCGAGAGCAAACTGCATACAGCCATGCAGAAGTTCCTGCATGGCCGCACCACCCTGATTATCGCCCATCGCCTGAGCGCGGTAAAACAGGCAGACCGAGTGCTGGTATTTGAAGATGGGCATATCGTAGAGGATGGCCACCACGACGAACTGATCCATAAGGACGGCCTCTACGCCACGCTATACGGGCACCAGGAGTCCTAAGAGAAATGAGCAGTCGCATACAACATCTGCAGCATGAGATAGCCAAATGGTCTAACGCAACCTTTGGCGCCGAACGACCACCCAGCAGACCCCTGCATCACCTGGCCAAAGAGGTGCGGGAACTAATCGAGGCGCCAGACGACCAGATGGAATACGCCGACTGCCTGATCCTGCTACTGGATGCCTACCGCATGACGGGAGGATCTGCCGACGACCTGGTTGAAACCTGCTACCACAAGCTGGAAATCAACAAGGAACGCACATGGGGTGCCCCAGATGAGAACGGGGTGGTGGAACATATCCGCAACTGATACCGGCTCTAACCCACATGGTTCAGAAACAAGACAAAAAAAGGCGCCGTCCAGAGTGGACGGCGCCTTTTCTATCTCTACCGGATATCTAATTTAGATGTACAGACAGATATCGGACTCGCCAGCAAATTCGAAGAACTTTGCAGCGCCGGCATATTCGACACCGTCTATGAAGTCTTCTTTGCTATTGAAATCGAACAGCTCCACTGTCATCTGACAGGCGGTGAAGCGCACCTCGGCCTCCTGGCAAAGCTCACGTAACTCTGCGATAGAAGCGACGCCATTATTGGCGATGGTCTTCTTCATCAGGGTTGTTGCCAAAGACTCGAAGCCAGGCACGTTGGCCTGAATGATGTTCGGGATGTTCCAGTTAATGCCACGGAACCACTCTGGTCCAAACGGCATCTTCATCGGCATACCAGGATTGCCAAGGGGGCTCACCTTCAAACTGCTGACATCCTTACGGAGCAGCTGCAGACCGTAAAAGGTAAAGAAGATCTCCACCTCATAATCCAGAGCCGCCGCAGTGGAGGCCAGAATGAGGGGTGGATAGGCCCAATCCAGCGTACCTTTGGTCGCAATAATGGCTAATTTCTTTTGTCCCATTGGGAAACCCTCCTGATGTTGACCACATTTAACTGATTAATAAATCAGGCCTTTTTAATGAGGAAGTGGAACTTACCGCCGTCCTCTTTAGACTCCATCAGTTCGTTACCGGTCTGCTTGGCAAATGCCTCGAAATCCTTAACAGAGCCAGGATCGGTAGCAACAATATGCAGGACCTTACCGGCGTCCATACTATTCAGGGTCTTTTTTGCGCGCAGGATTGGCAGTGGGCAGTTCAGTCCGCATGCATCCAGTTCTTGATCAAAATCAGCCATATCGTTCTCCAATTGTTCAGGTTGGTGTGTTTTGTTAATTAAGCCGTATCTTATATTCTAACTTTACGGTAAACGCAAGTACTCTGCCTGTTCCCGCCTCCCAAATCAGCCGTTGCTCGCCATGGACGGCTGTACGATCTGCAGACCACTCTGGGCCCAGCTGATAATCCCGCCACGCAGGTTGATCACATTGGTATGCCCCTGCTGCGCCAGATAGTGACAAGCAGTATGGGAACGCGCACCACTATGGCAGTAGAGTACAATATCCCGATCTTTGGGGAATTCAGAGATACGGAGTGGAAGTACATGCATGGGAAGGTGCTTAGAATCAGGCAAAATTCCCTGCACCAGCTCATTTGCTCCACGTATATCCAGCAGGATCGGCTCATCCTCACTCCCAAGTCTCTGTTGCAATGTAACGCTATCTATTTCTCTAACCACGAATTTTACCTGCTGTAAGTAATGTAAGCACATTAGTATATCCTAATGTCTTTATTGGTTCCAGCCTGCCCAAACCACCAGCTAACGTGGTAATTTGCACTTTAATTACGGTTCAAGGTGGGGTTTTTAGCCGATTCACAATGGTTAGCAATTGTCGCGTATGCCACCCCATGATAGAGTCTCGCCTTCGACCAAAAGTAGCAAACAATCAAGACAGACATCTATGGACTTTCTGCCAGTATTTCTAGATATAAAAGATAAACCCGCCCTGGTAATCGGTGGCGGTGAAGTTGCCGCCCGCAAGGTATCCCTGCTGCTACAGGCGCAGGCCGATGTAACGGTTATCTCCCCGGACATCTGCCCTAACCTCAGGACCCTGTCTGAGGATGGGGCCATCAACTACCGGCAGAGAGAGTACCAGGATGGCGATCTTGACGGCTGTAGCCTGGCCTATGCCGCAACCGACAACCCCGAGGTAAACCGCCGGGTTTCTGAGGCTGCCAAGTCCAGGCAGCTACCGGTAAACGTGGTGGACCAGCCAGAACTGTGCAGTTTTATCACCCCTTCCATCGTGGATCGCTCCCCGGTGGTGGTGGCGGTATCAACCGGGGGGGCATCTCCAGTGCTGGCCCGTCTTATCCGCAGTCGCCTGGAATCAACCATCCCAGCCGGATACGGCAGACTGGCCGATCTGGCCAAACGTTTCCGTGATCGGGTCAAGCAGCGCTTCTCCAGCCCCAAGGACCGCCAGATGTTCTGGGAGAACATTCTGCGCAGCGGGGTTGCCGAGAGAGTCTTCTCCGGCCACGTCGAAGAGGCAGATGTCGCCATGGAGAAGGCCCTGGAGAGCACCGATCCATCCAAACCCATGGGTGAGGTCTATCTGGTGGGTGGTGGTCCTGGTGACCCGGATCTGATCACCTTCCGCGCCCTGCGCCTGATGCAGCAGGCCGACGTGGTGGTCTATGACCGCCTAGTGGCAAAACCAATCCTGGAGATGACCCGGCGCGATGCCGAGCGCATCTACGTAGGTAAAGAGCGCGACAATCACGCCATGCCCCAGGAAGAGATAAACCAACTGCTGGCACGTCTGGCCAAAGAGGGTAACCGGGTGGTACGTCTGAAGGGCGGTGACCCATTCATCTTCGGCCGTGGCGGCGAAGAGATCGACACCCTGGCGGAACAGGGCATCCCGTTCCAGGTGGTACCCGCCATTACCGCAGCCTCCGGTTGCGCGGCCTATGCCGGCATTCCCCTGACCCACAGGGACTACGCCCAGTCGGTCACCTTTGTCACCGGCCACCTGAAAGATGGCAGCATGAACCTGAACTGGGAACAACTGGCCCAGCCGCATCAGACCGTGGTGTTCTACATGGGGCTGCACGGCCTGCCGGTAATCTCCCGTGAACTGATGGCCCGTGGCGTATCCGCAGAGATGCCAGTAGCCCTGATACAACAGGGAACCACCGAAAAACAGCGCGTATTCACCGGAACCCTCGCCAATATCCAGGAACTGGTGGAGCGGGAACAACCCAAACCCCCTACCCTAATCATCGTGGGCGAAGTGGTGAACCTGCAGGAGAAACTGAGCTGGTACAAGGCCCCCAAGGGCGCGACCTACCCTGGGCTAGTCTAAGGGTATATATTCAGTCATACCATGACCACACCAGCCAGCTCACAACTGAAAAAAAGCCCCACCCTGCCGCGCCCTCTGGCCCTGCCCCTGAGCCTGATCCCACCGCTGGTTCACAGCACCATACTGATCGGTCTGCTGAACCGTCTGTTTGCACCGGAACTGGCCGATGGCGAGATGGACTTTCTGGAAGGCAAGGTATCCCTGATCCGGGTACGCGACGCCAGGATCAGCTACTACCTCACCATGCAAGATGGCAAACTAAAGGCCGCACCGGCTGGAGCCAGCGATGATGTCAGCATCGAAGGCGACATCTACGACTTCATGCTCCTCGCCACCCGCCAGGAAGACCCCGACACCCTGTTCTTCAACCGCCGCCTGCGCCTGGGCGGAGATACAGAACTTGGCCTCTATATGAAAAACTTCCTCGACTCATTGGAGTTTGAACACCGGCTCGGCCCCCTGCTAAAGTTCATGGAAAACCTCACCAAGCTTATCGGACGCAGCTAAATCCAAGCAGCTGATCAGATTCACCCCCCCAAAAAGTCACCGCCCTTTACTCTCAACACCCCGCACACAAATATTCCTACACCACGGAATCTCTGATAACCTCTCTATTAACACGGAACAGAAGAGTAAAGGCAGGATGCTGACCCCACCACACCGCATCGCCGACCTTTGGTCTATTCCACAGTTAAACAGGATAATATTTGCAGGAGATTTTGCGGCATATTCCAATACTAGTGCCAGCGGCATATTACGATATTGACGCCAGCAACATAATCACACTAGCCATTAAAAGTGAGTCGCATGGAATTAAAGACTCTTAAATCAATGATGGAAGAACCTATATATTCATCATTGGATGAAGTATTTGAAAAAGCCGATCTTACGAAGGTCGAAAGAGAGGCATTTATACGTAACAAGAGTTACTGCGAATATTGGTTGTTACGCTCTAAGAGAGGATACCATCTCAGTTTTAATTCAGAAGAAGCGAATTTTATTAAACGGTTAGCGAGAGTTATAAATTGCCTTGAATCTGATTTGGTTTTGGGAGATAAGAAACAAAAAATAAAAGAATTGTTTGGTGTCGGCCAGCCTATCCACAGAGTTTATAAAATAAAAAATGGTTGCCGCTCCAGTCAAAATTCACCAATTCTTGAAAACACATACTTTGAATTACTTATTTTGTCATTTTTCGTGGAAAGCGGTTATAACGTTGAGCTCGCAAAAGTCAGTGAACCTGGGAAACGTATCCCAGAGTTTGTAGTATCACTAAATAGCTCAAAGCTGTCTGTTGAGGCCAAAAAGGTAAATAACGACAGCATTTTAGATAATATATTTGGTGATTCATTTATTGATGGAATAGATCATCGTAGATCACAATCAGAGCAAGACAAAGGATATGAAAGAATTAAGTCACAAATAGAAAAAAGATATGAAGATGCAATGGATAAATATAAGCATATAAATGCTAGCGAACAATACATAATATTTATGAGTATTAATTACAATAACAGTCACATAGGAACCCCTGCGATAAATTTTCTGAATTCACTACAATCACATTGGACTGAACAAGAGTTGAGTGGTTTTGCTGGGTTAGTAATTCCAGAGGACAAACAAACTATATTTATTCAAAACAACCAGTGCAGTAAAAACCTTTTGCATGAGCTATCAAGTCTTGGGATAGAAGACTTCCACAATTATGTGCCATAAAATTGCTAACAAAGCATATCAACATGGATCGTTAAAAATGTTGAGCTAACAACGCGCAACACTTTAAACGACCAGTTATTTGCGGCGTTAGTAATAAACCATGAAATTATGCCAGGAATACCAACATAAAGCATCCGAAGGCTGCGGTGCTCCTTTTCCGGCAAAGAATAAATGGGACGGATCTTCTTGCTGGAATAACCATTACGGCTATTGCCGGACACTGATTCCTGATGTTTGTCATAGCCTAAATGCTTGTCAGATTAGATTCTATAATCTAAAAGAATGGAACTGTTAGTAAATAGCTACTCATTCCACTTACCTTCTTTCCAATATAAAGCCATAATTACTACCAGTTCTAGCTTTCACTCCGTACATGGCCATATCGGCTTCATCTAGCACCATGACTGCATCATTTGAATCTCTATTGATCAAAGCCACACCGATACTGATGTCCACCGTTAAGACCTCTTCCATAATAATTATTGGTTCAACAAATGATTCAATTATCTTCTCCACAATAACTGTCGCATTCTTTTCCGCCAGCTCAAGTTTTGGCATGATCTCTCCTATGGCTACGACAAACTCATCCCCTCCTATACGCGAAACTACATCCTCTTCCCTCACAATTGCAGAAATACGAGATGCAACGGAGACTAAAACCTTATCCCCATAATTATGTCCAAATCTATCATTTATCGACTTAAAACCATCTAGGTCAATATAAAAGATTGCCCCATACCAGCCTTTTCGCTTCACTCGAGCCAGAAGATTTTCGAGATGAAGTAAAAACGCACGCCGATTTGCCAGATTGGTAAGAACGTCATGGTTCGCGGCATATTCAGCTGCATGGAACTGTTGCTCCAGGCTTTCATGCGCATATCTTAAACGCATAAGCAAAACGCAAAAAAAGATAGGCAGTACAATCAAACCAGTCAATAAACCGACAGCTAAAGACAGTTGGTTTTGCCAGTAGGGGCTCATCAAAACAACAACAATATATCCTAATATTGATAATGTCTGAGCAAATATCAGATGCTTTTCACCAAAACGGAGGCCGTTACCCATTACAACCCATAGATATAATGTGTAAAAAATTCCGCCCATTTCACCAAAGGCATACATCCCAACCGAAATTAAACCAATATCCCCGAAAATTGCGGTAACACGACGTATAAGATTTGGTTTAGGAAACAGCCATGCATGCAGTAAAATGCCGAGGGTAAAAACGATTAAAAAACCTACAAGCCAAGTCCCAATTTTTAAATCATATACCCGGGAAACAATACTCAGAGGTGCTAGATTTAACCAAACAATAAAAACAACACCAATTACACTGGTGTATACTAGTCTGGTTACAGCCTGTGAATACTCTTCATTAACTTTCTCATATTTTTTCACAGGATATTTCCAAATACGAAAGATATCTAATCTGATGTCATTTTTGTGTATTTATTAGGGCCCAACTATTCACTGCCCCCCCCAACACCCACTATATCTCTTGTGGAAGCTCGATAAAGCCTCCACGATGTATCAATATAGCACAAGAAATAAATAGGAATTATCTTACTAAGAAGCTGAATGACCACACGAACTTCAACCCCAAAATATCAGTCAATATCAGATTATCACTTAGTTTCAACTAAGCAGCATACCTGATTCCGTAATCTTAGGTAAGTAACGAGTTATTGTCAAAAGTGGTGTTTAGCCAGTTGAATCAAGCGGCGACCTGATTGTTTGCTATCACCTCAATACCATCTTTAAATTTGATCCCAGTAATTACTTTACCAAGGTAACTGAAACCGCGTAATTTTCTCCATT
>JAAGZL010000399.1 GCA_024206335.1 Gammaproteobacteria bacterium | reverse complement strand
CTCCATGGTTACCATCCACGCCGCCACCGGCAGCCAGAAGGTGTTGGACGCCGTACCCAAGGCCGGCGCCAAGGATATCCGTAAGAACCGCAGCATCATGAACAACATCATCCTCACCACCACCGGTGCTGCCAAGGCCCTAAAGCTGGTGCTGCCGGAGATGGGTGACATCGGTTTCATGGCCGAGTCGGTACGCATCCCTACCGCCACCGGTTCCCTGATCATCCTGACCCTGAACATCCAGGCGGAAGATCCATCCAAGCCGGTAAACCGGGAGCAGATCAACGCCATCTACCAGGCCGCGGCCGAAGGCCCCATGGACGGCTACCTGACCTACTCAGAACATCAAAACGTCTCTTCAGACATCATCGGTTTCCCCAAGGCTGCCGCTACCATCGAGTCCACCGAGACCCATACCCGTACCGCCATGGTGCGCATGTTCCCACCGGAAGGTGGCGATCCGCTGGAGGCCCCGGTCACCAAGGTGGTGATATATGGCTGGTACGACAATGAGCTGGGCAGCTACACCAACATGCTGGGTGACCGCCTGGTAAGCATCGCCGACAAGATGCTGTAGAGGCCGGGCTATGGGCAGTTCCATGTACCAGAATCTGGGCAAAGGTATCTTTTGTATCGAGGCCATGTACCAACGCCCAGGCCTGGCGGCCTGCTATCTGCTGCAACAGGGTGATGCGGCGGTGCTAATAGACACCGGCACCGCCCACACCGTGCCGACCATCATGGATCTGATGGCACAGCAAGGGCTGCAACCGGAACAGGTCCGGTATGTAATGCCCACCCACGTGCACCTGGATCACGCCGGTGGCGTGGGCGAACTGATGCAGCTACTCCCCGAGGCCAAGCTGATAGTACACCCGTTCGGTGCCCGCCATATGATTGATCCCACCAAGCTGACTGCGGGCGCCACCGCGGTGTATGGTGAGGAGAAGTTCCACCAGGATTTCGGCCAGCTCAAGGCGGTGCCAGAAGAGCGGGTGATAGAGGCTGCAGATGGATTCACTATCGACCTCAATGGACGCCAGTTGGTCTGCCTGGACACACCGGGGCACGCCCGCCACCACTATTGCGTATACGATGAACACAGCAACGGCTTTTTCACCGGCGACACCTTCGGCATCTCATACCGGGAGTTCGACAATCACAACGGCCAGTTCATCTACGCCCCATCCACCCCGGTGCAGTTTGACCCAGACACCTGGCACCTGACCATCGACCGCCTGCTGGAATACTCACCAGAACAGATGTATCTAACCCACTACGGCCGTATCGAAGATCCACCCCGTATGGCGGAGATGCTGCACCGCAACCTGGATGCATACGTGGAACTAACACGTTCAGTAACCACCGATGGCAGACATGAACAACTCAAGGCCGGTCTGAAAAAGATCTATCTGCAACAGCTCAGGCAACACGACTGTACCCTGCCACTGGCACAGCAGGAAGAGTTGCTAAGCCTGGACCTGGAAATCAATGCCCAGGGGCTTGAAGTGTGGATACAGCGGCAGGAGAAGAGCGTGTCCTAAAGAATGCCATTCCAGGGCCAGAGTCGAAGCAGTAACAAACTGATACTCACTAAACCAGATAACCTTATTCCTGCACCACTCCTCAGTAAAACAACTATCGACTACAACCTCTGACTTTTTGAACATCAAAATCGTAACTATTCAGCTAGCTGTATTTCAATGCTATTTCCACCAGAGGTCGGAGTCGATTGCGTTAAGATTGTGGAAATATGCACACATTTCTGGCGCAATCGACCCTGAGCACAGCTAAATTGGAGTAGCTCAAATATGATTTGGCATTCACCAAAATTGGTTTAGAGTTCGTCTGACAATGCAGGTCATGGACCTTCTTCTCAAAAGCACACAGCCTGGGCTTAGCAAACGTTCACGCATAAAACTACATTCAAAGGGTAAATAAGCGAGTCTTTGATCTCGTGATGCGTTTTGGGACATCCCAGTCCCCAAAACGCACTCGATCTTCGACAACCTGTTATTGCCCCGGTCGTCCCGGTCACTGGCACTGCGCGACAACCTCGCAAGCTCGTTGCCG
>JAAGZL010000398.1 GCA_024206335.1 Gammaproteobacteria bacterium | reverse complement strand
TGTAATATCCCATCGATCGTAAGTGTGATCGTACGACCGGCTGGATCCTTTTCGACATCAAAGGCCGTCACTGTCGTCAGTGTATTTCCTGTTATTTGGAAGTTATTCGTCGTAACAATCCCCGCTGTATCAGCCACTGATGTGAGAGTCGGTGATGCAATTGTCGATGGAATAAGATCACGGAGCGTTGTATTAAAAGCATCAGTGGCGCTGGAACCGTCTTGCTTGATTTCAATGGTGTACGTAACAAGATCACCAGGATTTCCACCCAAGCCTCCAACAACAACTGATTTTGTAGTTGTCAGTTTTGGCTCAATGATTTGGACGCTTTGATTTCTCGCATTGTTCGATCGTGAGTTGTTAGACCAGCGGAGCTGCGCATCATTGCGAACATGAACACCCTGATGGTTGTAATTGACATTGAGAACAAGCGTTTCTATCTGAAACGTCAGCGTTTCAGGTTTCGTACTGTCGGTGTCCGTATTGACAATGTCACCAAAGTCCCAGGTCACAATATTATTGTTGCCATTCCCTGAGAATGTTGGTGCGGTTGTGAGACCAGGGACTGATACTGATGCTGGGTCGCTTACGACCGGCGTGGTACTGCTGGCATATGCAAGCTGTTTATGTCGCATCGTATCGATGAGCCGCGCCGCCGGAGTTCGTCCCTGCGGAATTGTCACGACTATCTCATATGTTGCCTTTTCACCAATAACTGCCTGAGTATTTGAATTGCTTGCATTGACGATAGATGTTGAGATAAGCGTCTTTGTGACGCCTGGGTTTTCGATGTTGAGTGTCGCTGAATTGGACGTTGCGTAATTGTTGAGCTGGCCTTGCGATGTGGAACCAGAACCCGTCCGCTGAAATGCATTTGGATTATTAGTTGTGATTTGTGCAGGATTGCCAAGGCTTGTCCACGTTGCATCTGCTCTATTGGTAATTGATGTACCACTAATCACATTGGCATCAACGGTGACCTCGAACGAGAGCCTACTTGTTTGACCGGGTGTAAGCGTGTCCCAGGTTGCTTCAAATGAAAAACCACCTGCCGACGAAACAAGTGTGGTTGGGCGTACCCCGCTGATATACGCCAGTGAACCTGCAACTGGTGTGATATTGCCGGGGAGAATGTCTTTTAAATTGACATCGTGTGCTGTAGTCGTCCCTGCCGATATGTCGATGGTGAATGTTGCCATATCACCGGCCTGTGCCGTTGATGGGCTCACAGTTTTATTGACAGTGATTGTTGGTTCGATCACCGTGACAGCGCTTGACGTGACGGCCGGTAATTCTGGATGATTGAGCCAATCAAGTTTGGCGTTGTTCGTGAGTTGTGTGTTTTGTTGATTGCTTCGAACATTAAGTACAACGGCCTCATACTCAACGATAAAGCCTTTGAGGTCATCGGACACGTTTGTATTGGTGACGTCTCCAAGATTAAACGTGACCGTCTTGCCATCGTTGGACAAGACCGGTGTCAGTGAACCGGTAAATGAAATACCTGCATCAATCGAGGGTGTTCCGACCATTTGCTGAAACGCAAGACCAGCCGGAAGACTATCAACAACGACCGCGTCAGGAGTTGTGCCCCGAGGAATTTTAACATCAAGTTTGAAGGTTGCGATCTCACCGATGACAGCCTGTGTGTTACTGTTGAACGCATCAATAATTGACGTGCCAACGAGAGACTTGGCAATTTCTGGGCCTTGAATAGTCACATCGGTATCATCTGTAAGACCGTTCGCAAAATTCGGTCCACCATCAGTCGATGCGTAGTTTTTGATGGTGCCAGTGTTGGGAATGATATCAAGAGGTGCAACGGTTGGAAGAATTTGCAGGTCATACGTGATCACTGCAATATTCTCACCATTATTGATAACTGTGCCATCAAGCTGACTTCCTTCTTTGAGACTGCCAGCCGTTGCTCCCGGATCAACCAACTCTATGCCAGTTGCACTAAACAGGTCTGTATCTGTACCGCTATAAGCGAGTGTTGTTCCATCCCCATTCGTGACCTGAAGATTCAGACCGGTACTATTTGTTGGAATCTGGAATTTGGTTGTGTCGTATGTATCACTGATTGTGACATCGAATGCACCATTCGGACTGCTTCCGGTGTTTTCAACAATGATCGCAAACTTCACGAGGTCATTGCCGGCAACGTTGGCAAGTGTTGCATCAATAGGTGTCGTGGCGAGACCACCTGGTGGACCAGATGTAACTGTTCCAGAGAAGGATGCCCCAGTTAATCCAGGCTGTGTAAAAGTGACTCCAGCAGGTAGAGGAGGAGTTGTTCCAGTGACTGTATTTTGTGTGAACTGACCATTTACATTATCTGTCGAGACAACACCTTTTGTAATAGTGAGTTCAGGTTCAGCAACTGTAATTTGAGCAATACCCGGTGAGGATGTGATGATGTCGCCTTGCTGATTTACTTCACTCTGCTGCCCCTGATTGGTTAACAGCAACCCATCACCAAATGGTTTATTGGTCGCGGTTACAGTGAACAAAATGTCGGTTTTACCCGAACGATCAACAGGGTCAGCGAACGTTCCAAAATCCCAGGTCAGGCTATTGGCATTGAGCGTTGCATTGCCAGGATTGGGCCCATTAATTGGTGCCTGTGAAAACGTATCGTTTGGACCAAAACTCCATTGACCGGCTTGTGGTGCCGCTGAGGATGGTGGCTGCCCATTCCACACGAGGTCACCTGTTGGATCAAAAATGGGAAGCGGCAGATAGTCAACGATTTTATACTCTTTGATACTGGAAAATGGGAGGGTGTATTCCAGCCGAAAGGTCACCTCGTCACCCGGCACAACACGTTGGTTTGGTGTGGGAGTTACGCCATTAATAGCAAAGAGTTTTTTATCTGAACCACCGTTGGCAAGCGTGAACGATTTTTGTGACCCGTTCGTGACTATTGAGCCGGTGGGTGTGAGATCACTGTAATTGAGTACCGTGGCTTCAATTTCCGCGTTGTCGGTCATCACATCGCCTTCAACAACATCAGCTCCAGGTGAAGGAGTCTGGCGATAATCATTGAGGACTTTGGCCTGAAAGACGATGGTGCCAGTCGTACCAGGACCTCCTGGATTTGTGGGTGGGACTGAGCCACCGGTACCAAAAAGAGGAATGGAAGCACCGAGAATACTACCAGGTGCTGTTGGTCCCCGTAGTGCTTTGAGCTGTTCCGAGAGATCGAATGACACTGTTTGCGTGCCAAGAGGATTGAGTGTTGTAGAGACGTTAGCCGGATCGAATTGCTCATTCGCATAGTTGTCATTTCCCGCCTGTTGTCGAAACGTAAGAGTCGGTGTGAATGAAGCATCGAATTCTTGGCCGTCGGACAGAACGTCGTTAAGAACGGCGGTATCAAGAGCAAAAAAATCACTGATTTGAAAATTCAGTGTGTATCGAATCTCATCACCAGCCTTGGGTGATCCGGGATTTGTCAGGTCCGTAAAGCTTTTTTGGAGCGCGACAGTTCGTGCTGTTAACACATATTGTGAGTTTGGGTCACTCGCATCACTCGATACGGTCTGCTGATTTGGGAAATTTGGATTTGCACTTGTCCAAAGTCCGGTGGCGTCCGAAGTATTCGTGATTGTTTTTGTTCCACCGGTACCCAGAGGAATAACGTCTTGCCCATTTTTATCTTGTTGTGCAACGAAGTAGTCAAAAACGAGTTGTACGTCGTTATCATTCCCGGTGCCGACGACCTGATCAAATTCATACGACAATGTCCCACCTGGGCTTGTTGTTGATGGCGCCGAGGTCTGTGTCTGCGTTGTGGAGCCGTTACCAGAAATGGTGCCGACAGAAACAAACTGCACTTCATCTGGCAGGAGATCTGTTAACTCAAGATTGTCGACAGTCTGCCCGGGCGCTACTGCCATACTTACGGTGTAAGAATGTTGAAAATTCGGGCCAGTTGCGGTTTCG
>JAAGZL010000397.1 GCA_024206335.1 Gammaproteobacteria bacterium | reverse complement strand
TTGATTGCTGTAGTTTAGCACAGACTGCAATGATAAATCAGTGTGTTTCCAGAGATTAGAGCACACAGCAAATCTATGACTAGCTATTTTCTTAATAGATTGTCGTCGAATAATCATGCTTGCATCCATTCATCAATTTCGCTGATCCTTGTATCGCGGTTAATGTGTATGTCATCCCCCCTCCTGTGTATATAGAGTGACCATTCTCCGTCATTCCACATGATTTGTGTGAAGTATCCTCGCTTGGTCGCTTCTTTTGAGACTGCTACAAGTATTTTATGTGTTATGTTAGTTTTCATTTCAGCCAGTCCTCAATGTCACTGATCTTTGTGTTGTGGTTAATAAGGGTCTCATTCTCGGGTAACGTCTCCAAGTACCATTTACCAAACTCATAGATACCTAGCTTGGGGATTCCCAGTGCCGTATCCAATCCTCGCCTTCTTGCCTCTTTTGCAATCAATACACGTATTCCGTTCGTTATATTCGGTTTCATTGTGATTCCTCCATCCAGTCCTCAATTTCGCTGATCTTCGTATCGCGGTT
>JAAGZL010000396.1 GCA_024206335.1 Gammaproteobacteria bacterium | reverse complement strand
TCTCCGGTAAATACTCTATCAATTGCCATCTGAATCATCATCCAGCACTACTATCCGGCCTGATTGCGCGCCAAGATCAAAGATACGTTATCCTTGCCACCATTCTCCAGTGCCAGCTTAATCAGCAGGTCTGCTGCTGACGACAGGTCCTCGGTTAAAGAGTCCAGCACCGAGCTGATGGCCTCATCCGGTATCATCCCACTTAGGCCATCCGAACAGAGAAGAAAGATATCGCCATCCTGTAACTCCTCCGTTCCTATGTCCACCTCAACCTCAGGATCGACCCCAAGCCCTCGGGTCAGCACTGACCCGGGAACACCGGCATCAATCGCCTCCTCTTCAGTTGCAAACATCCCCTGATCCAAAAGCTCCTGCAACATGGAGTGATCCGATGTAAGCTGCTCCAATGCCCCATCCCTGTATCTATATAGGCGGGAATCACCCACATGGGCAAATAGTGCCTGTCGACCCTGGAACATGGCGAGTACGACGGTGGTGCCCATGCCATGCAGATCCGCATCCTGCTCCACCGCATCAAATATTGCCAGATTCGACACCTTGACTGCTGAGGCTATCTCCCCTGACCCTACCGATCTTGCATCCTCATTAAGTATTGGGAGAAGCTGTGCAGCAACTGTATCTATAACCAGTTGACTGGCTATCTCCCCGGCGTTATACCCGCCCATACCATCGGCCAACACTGCCAGGCCCACCTCGGGATAGGCCGCAAGCCGATCCTCGTTGTGCTCACGTTTTCGCCCAACATCCGTTCGGGTCACTATCTCGAACTGCACTGATGCCACGCCCCCGCTGGTTGTGCCTGCATCCATATATTGTTATTCAAACCTCAGGTTAATGCTTAGACCAATCGAGTTTGAGTCCATTTGGCATTGATCGCAAGCAGCAAAAGCGTGCGTAGCGACCATCCGGGTACAAATCAGGAGCACTCTTTATTGTTAGTTATCCATAACCTGCGCTAGACACCGGTTATTTCGGCACCGACCCAGGATTTATTTAGATTCTCTACCATATTTCTGGTTGAAACTGGTAAGGGGCGCACAGTTTAGGGGCGAAACCGGGGGAATTAGGTTCAAAACCAGCGCTATCACATTGGATGGGATCGTTTTAATAAACTTATAGACGTACTGTTTGTTATTACCATGCGCCAGGAAAACGGATCAACAACCAGCAACAGGCACCCACTGGGGACGCCTGTTGCTGATCAAATGATGCCGCTTTACGCCGGATGGCTCAACTTATTTACCACCGTTGGGCAGGTATTTCTGCAGGGTCTTGGCAAATATATCAAGTGGCTGGGCACCAGACAGGATTTCACCTTCAACCACACCCTTGGCGCTATCATATCTCCCCACAACAAAGGCAGGCGTTCCGGAGATTCCCAGCGATGCCGCCACTTCCATGTCCTGGTTCACCTGTGCACGGTACCTATCCTCATCCAGGCATGAGTTGAATTTATCCAGGTCTGCAACCCCTATCTCCCGGGCAAGCTTCTTCAACTCCGCCACCGACTGGTTTGACTGCTGCTGGTACAGGCGGCCATGCATCTGTAAAAATTTACCCTGTTCACGGGCACACTCCGTGGCAACCGCAGACTCATCTGCCTCCCGATGACTGGAGAGCGGCAGATGGCGATAACCAAAGGCCACCCGGTCACCGTACTGTTTCACCAGATTCCGGATGGTTGGCCTGACCTTCTTGCAGAATGGACATTGAAAATCTGAAAACTCCAGCACCATCACAGAACCGTCTGCAGCGCCATGGATAAATGCGCTACCTACCGGAGCCGTTACAACAAAATCTCCCGGGCTGACCATTCCGCTGGACACCTTACCCTTCTCTCCAGCAATCTTATAGAGATTGTACTCAACCCGCGCCTGCATCATCTGGGTCAGATACTGCCTGATTTGCGGCGCCAGCTGCTCATAACTGCCGCGTTGCGCCAGACTATTATCATCATAGAACTTACGTACCTCTGACTCTTTCATCTCTGGTAGGGCAATATCCGCAAACCCCTTATCAGTCGTCTTCAGGCGATTGATTGCCTCTGAGATAAAGGCGTTCTCGATCTCCTTGAACAGTCTCTTGCGCAGCTCATGGATATCCCTGGTCTGTATTTCACCTAAGGTGACATCCTTGCCGTCAACCGTGCCAATCACACTATCTTCGTTGGGTAACACCGGACTACCGGCTACTGCGACGGCCTGTACAAACAACATGGCAAGGCCAAGAACTATCACTTTTTTCATTGCTTAATCCCGAAAATTATTAAACTGAAGCGGCAGATCGAACTCTGCCTCCCGAAGAAACGAGATCACCTGCTGCAGGTCATCCCTTTTCTTGCCGGTAACACGTACCTGTTCACCCTGAATCTGCGCCTGGACCTTGAGTTTGCTTCCCTTGATGCTTTTCACCATCTTTTTGGCGGTATCACTATCAATTCCCTGCTTGATAATCACCTGCTGCCTAGCGGCATTAAGTGCGGTCTCAGGCTCCTTGATGTCCATGCTCGCTATATCGACCTTTCGTTTGACAAGTTTTTGCCGCAAAATATCCATCATCTGATTTAACTGGAACTCCTGTTCCGCAGTCAGCTTGATCTCAGCATCCGTCTGCTCGAATTTAGCGTCCACTCCCTTGAAGTCAAAACGGGTACCAACCTCACGATTGGCCTGGTCTACGGCGTTGCGCACCTCTTGCAGATCCACCTCTGAAACAATATCAAATGAAGGCATAACCCAGCTCCCAACCATCCGGTTCAAATTACGAATCGCGCAAGGCTAACACATTAGGAGGGAAACGAGGAGAGCTGGATTCCTGCGCAGTCTGTGCTGGCCAGTAGATTGACGCACTGCGGTACAAACCCTCCCTGGTGATATATTCCGGCCTGGCCTTCCCTGGCCGGTCGTTCGAAGCGCTGCGTTTATGAAAACCATCCTGATTTCCACCCTCCGGGTCGGCTACGCCGATCAAAACCGCTCCCGGCGGTTTTAGTGCTCACTGGGCAAACTCGTTCCTGGCACTGTTTATCTAAAGTGGCCTGGATACCACTACGGCGCAAACCATCCCTGGTGATATATTCCGGCCCGGCCTTCCCTGGCCGGTCGTTCGAAGCGCTGCATTTGCCCACTGGGCAAACGGTCACTTCTCACCCCCGTGGATGGTGCATTGCATGGAGAGTCTTGAGGCGTTCCCGGGCCACATGGGTGTAGATCTGGGTGGTGGATAGATCGCTATGCCCCAATAGCATCTGCACCACCCGCAGATCGGCGCCGTGATTCAGCAGGTGAGTGGCAAAGGCGTGACGCAGAGTGTGGGGCGACAGTGGTTTGTTAATGCCTGCGGTCACGGCATGTTTTTTTATCCGATACCAGAAGGCCTGCCGGGTCATTCCGGCTCCGCGTCTGGTGGGAAAGATCTCATTGCAGAACCGCCCCCTCAGAAGCCCCGGTCTAACGCCGGCCAGAAATCTCTCCAGCCAGTCAACGGCATCTTCACCCAGAGGCACCAACCGCTCTTTATCCCCCTTACCCACCACCCGCACCACACCCTGGGCCAGCCCCACCTGTTCCAACCTGAGCCCCACCAGTTCAGACACACGCAGGCCGGTGGCGTATAGCACCTCCAGCATGGCACGATCACGAAATCCCTCCGGGTTCTCCAGATCCGGTGCCGCTAGCAGGGACTCCACCTCCTGTTCGATGAGCGACTTGGGCAACGGCCGTCCCAGCTTTGGGGCGTCAATGCGACTGCTGGGGTCGATATCAACCCAGCCTTCACGCAGGGCGTGCTGATAAAACTGGCGCAGACAAGACAAGAGCCGGGCGGCAGACCTGGGCTTGTATGATTTTTTTGATTGCTCCGCCAGATACTCCAACAGATCTTCCCGCTCCGCCTGCAATAGTTGGCGCGACCGGTTTGACTCCAGCCACAGGGCAAATTTGTTCAGGTCAGATTGATAGGCAGAGAGGGTGTTCTGGCTGAGCCCACGCTCCATCCACAGGGCGTCGGAAAACTGTTCAATCACCGCTGCACCCGCCTGTGGCTTCACAAACAGACACCCTCATGTTGCAGCAGCCAACGTTTAATCTCCAGATGCCGCCCCCGGGTAGCGCCGGCAAAGCCGCCAATACCACTGGCCGAGATTACCCGGTGACAGGGAACCAGCAGTGGCACCGGGTTTGCGCGGCAGGCATTTCCCACCGCCCTGGGGCTGGTATTCAACTCGCTGGCAATCTCCCCGTAGGTGCGTACACGCCCTCTGCTGATCCGGGTCAGGGCATGCCAAACACGCTTCTGGAAATCGGTACCAAGGAGTTGCAGTGGGAGTGAGAACCCGACAGCGTTGTCCCGAAAATAGCGCTGCAACTGCCGCTGTGCCTCCAACGCAGCCGGATCATCAGAGGCAAAGGGTTTGGAGCGGCGATCCAGGAACTCAACCCCCTGCACACGGCCATGCATCAGGGTCACCCCCAGAGGTCCGATGGGACTGTCAGATACAAACTGGAACTCTCTGCCACTAGACATATTCAACAATGTACATGTTCAGGAAGGCTTTTTACAGTGGAATACACTTTTCTCATCGGCGCCAGCCGACACCAGGACGAATGACTCTGGATTGAGCACAAATGGGAAAAATTTTTGTCCACAGATCCTGTGGATAAAGTTGTGGAAAAAGCTCATCAATTCAGCCCAAGACCGCGCCACAGTTAACCCATAAACAAATTGTGCATTTTTTGTACAGTCCGTCTGTATTCCTGAAGAATCAATGACTTACAACACATCTTCTATGGAACTCAGATCAACATTCCCTTAATTATCCTGCAGTTACCAGCCACCGGATCTCCTTGTGCATATATTCAGGGGCAAAGGGGATTAATCTCCAATACACAGAATTAGATAAAGCAATAAAAAACAGCCGCATACCACCCCTCAGAAGAGGCCATTGGCCACAAAACAGGTTAGAATGGCGGCAGATTATGAGACAGCCAACACCTAAAACAGCGCCCGAATTCTGGAAACAGAAACCCCTCAATGCATTGACGCAGGAGGAGTGGGAATCCCTGTGCGACGGCTGCGCCAAGTGTTGCCTGCACCGGATTGAGGATGAAGAGTCGGGTGAGATATTTACCACCAATATCGTGTGCAGATACCTGGATCAGGACCACTGCCGTTGCAGCGATTACCCCAACAGATCTACAAATGTCCCGGACTGCCTGTCGGTCACCCCGGAGCTACTGAAAGATCCATACTGGCTGCCATCCACCTGCGCCTACCGGGTGCTGGCCGAGGGGAGCGAGCTACCAGAGTGGCACCCCCTCATATCCGGCACCGATGATACTGTAGTGACATCAGGAAACTCCATCCGGGGCCGGGTTGTCTGTGAAACCGAGGCGGATGACCCGGAGCATCATCTGGTGCACTGGGCTTAGCGGCAAAACATATGGCCCTGGCAATTGTAGGCGCAATCATCCTCATAGCTCTCCTGCTGGTACCACAACTCTGGAGCAACGCCCTGATGACCCGCTACGGACGCGAGCGGGATGACATTAAATACAGCGGGAGTGAGTTTGCCCAACATCTAATCAGGGAACATAACCTGGACGGCGTGAGCGTGGAACCCACCTCCCAGGGCGATCATTACGACCACATCACCCTCACGGTCAGACTCTCCCAAGCCAACTACAACAGCCGTTCACTCACCGCCATTGCGGTAGCTGCACACGAGGTTGGGCATGCCATTCAGCATAGTGAGAGGGATAGCCGCTTCATGCTACGGGATCGGGTGGTACGCATGGCCGCAGCCACAGAACACTATGGCTCCTTCGCCTTCATCGCCATTCCCATCCTGGCCCTGGCAACCCGCAGCCCACTGCTGCCAGCCATCTCCTTCCTGATTGGATTTTTCAGCATGACCGCCACCACCATTGCCCACCTCTCCACCCTACCGGTGGAGATGGATGCCAGCTTCAATCGGGCACTTCCAATACTAAAACAAGGTGGATATATAAAACCCGCCGATGAGAGGGCAGTGCATAAGATATTAAAGGCTGCGGCCTACACCTACGTGGCAGCCTCCCTGACCAGCCTGCTCAATATCTGGCGCTGGTTGAAGATGATGCGGCGCTGATACGCACCGTCAGATCAGATTACTTCTTATCGTCAGCGCCCGAGATATCGAACACCCCGGTCTTGGGGGTATAGAGATACTTTTTGCCGCTAGGTGCAGTGTACTGGTTTGTTGCCGTTTTAGCCCACCCATCTACGGCTACACCACTGCCAACAAAGATGCGCTTGCCGGTAACAAAGGTAAATAACATGTTTTCTGGTGTTGCCGCCCCCAGTTGTGCTTTATCCAAAAACGGTGGATAGAGGGTGGAAGATCCTGCTTTCTTGGAGTCGACGGCATAATCATGGATACCGTTGCGGACAGCTTCAATCAATCCATCTTCCACCGAGGCCTTAGAGGCAATAGAGATATCCACGTACTTGGTGTATGCAAAAAGCCCAAGGGATATCACCATTACGGCGATAAATGCGATCTCAAGACGGGACGCCCCGGATTGCCGATGGTTGAGTAAATTCATTTCTGTTAACACCTTGATGTAGAGAGCTTGGGCTATTAGTGCGACGCAAGCTATAGATACATTGGTCAGGTGTCAACTTTTACTCCCGCCCATATTTCAGGTGTAACTTAGAATACAGTAATTAGATACATGCCGGTCCAGATCAGCTCAGGGATGGTAATGGCAGCCACAGTCAGGTACAGAAGCCCGCGCATCCAACCATTGCTAGCCAGTGATTTCATTGTACTGCAGGTAGATATATTGCTCATAATACTATTCCTTAAATTGATTACTTAACTGTTTAACCATTTACCGGTCTGTTGCTATTAATCATGCAGACATCATGCCAACATTATATCCATATGTTTTTATTAACTATTTAATATAAGCACTAGAATATTATCGTTCACATATGTTAAGTTAACGCAATGTAAACGCCGGCAAGTTAACGATATAAACACCAAACATGATGAATAACACTCTAAATACCCTGAAGGATTTTTTTGACTGCCTGGAAGAGGGAATAATATTTCTCAATCAGGAACGTCAAGCAGTTGCAATCAACCTCGCAGCAAGCCGCATGCTGGGGCAACAACGTGAGCAGGTCATAGGGGCTCTCTGCCCCAGCCTGTTCAAAGAGACCCACTGTAGCAAGGCATGTTCAGAGCGAGGCTACTGCTCCCTGGCCAAATCCATCGAGAGCACATCTGTTGGCTCTAGCAAGACCCAGGACCTGACCATGCGAGGCAATAATGACACCCCCATGCACCTCAGAATGTGGGCCACAATTCTCCCCCCAGAGGAATCTCCGGCCTACTGCGCCATCGTGCTATGGGATCGCACCCGCGAAGTCACCCTGGAGGAGGAGGTAAGCGAACGCCTGCGCCTGGGGAGCATGATCGGCCACTCTCCGGTAATGCAGGATCTATTCAACAAGATACTCCGTGCAGCCAACAGTGATGCCACAGTTCTTATTACCGGAGAAAGCGGCGTTGGCAAAGAGCTGGTGGCCCGCGCCCTACATGAAAACTCACCCCGCTCCAATGGCCCATACATACGAGTGCATTGTGCTGCACTGCCAGAAACCCTGCTCGAGTCAGAGCTATTCGGCTACGCCAAGGGCGCATTTACCGGCGCCAACACAGAACGCATGGGACGATTTGAGGCGGCCCACGATGGCACCATCCTGCTGGATGAGATAGGCGAGATACCCCTCAATATTCAGGTAAAGTTACTGCGCGTTTTGCAAGAACGCGAGGTGGAACGGCTAGGTGAAAATGAGCCACGCAAGGTAAATGTCAGAATACTGGCTGCCACCAATAAAGACTTGAGCCACATGGTGCAACAAGGCACATTTCGCGAAGATCTCTACTACCGACTACGAGTCCTACCAGTTCAGGTACCGGCACTAAGGGAGCGTCACGGCGATGTTCCGTTGCTGATCCATAAGCTGCTGGAGGAGCTCATGGATCGCTACAACAGGGGGGATATACAGGTCGCTCAGGAGTCAATTGAACTAATGGAATCACATCGTTGGCCAGGCAATATCCGTGAGATGAGCAATGCACTAGAGTACGCCATAGTCCACTTGGACGGTACCATCATACTCCCACACCACCTGCCTCCTGAAATTACAAACACAAGGATGGGAGCGACCAAAGGCACCAGCCCCGACCTGGCGACTACCCCCACAGCCATCCAGGAGCAGCCAAGCAGCTCCTACTATCGACCCATTCATCCAGATACGGAGAAAAACCAGATCATTCAGGCCCTGACTAACTCTGGCGGCAACCGATCAAAGACAGCAAAAATCCTCGGCATGTCACGAACCACCCTATGGAAGCGGCTAAAGCAGTATGATCTGGAGTGAATAATCAATCGGGTTCAACCCAGCAGCTCAGAATAACCATCAAACTTAAGCCTAGCGTGCAGAGTCAAGTAAGCATTTGCTAGACTCAATTTACTACCCAGCTTACGCGGAACCCTCTACTACCCATGACACTCCCACAGCTGCGATTCATTACCACTACAGATTTTTGGAACTCAAATACATGAGACTGCACAACAAAGATTGATTCTAGACAAACCAACCAACTGTAGTCTGGCATCTTAGAAAACAAGAGCGTCCGGTTGTGCTATTAATTAGTGTGGAGCTCTATAATTAATATACAAACAACCAATAATCGCACCGTTATCCTGGGTTTTCTATTTAGGAGGAAGTATGGAAAAAGCCATTGAGATCTTTAAGAATGCATTGGAGTTGGAAGTAGAGGCGGAAATCTTCTATGAGAAGGCGGCAGAAATAACCGATGATGATGAATCCAGAATGGTATTTCTGGAACTATCCGATATGGAGGATGGCCACGCCCACCGCATCATCGAACGTTTTAAGAACACCCCGTTTGGCCAGTCATTCGATGCCGACAACTGGCTGAAAGAGTTGGAGCGTGTCAGCGAGAAAAATATGGAGGTAAAGGTCAGTGACCTGATAGATCAGGGCGATATGCGGGCAATCCTGGAGTCCGCCATCACGATGGAAGAGGAGGCACGCGACACCTACAAACGTCTGTCTGAGACATTTGATGACCCGGACGACATTGCATACTGCTCCGACCTGGCTAACGAAGAGCAGATGCATGTGAACTCACTAACACAGCTGTTGCGCTCCATTGATATGGACCCGGAGGATCGGCCTGAACTCTAAGCCAATAGCTGCTAAATCAAGGCAGATCATTCAGATTCTGGACGCCAAGGCGATCACCGCCTGCCCCAGTGCCAACCCGCCATCATTGACAGGTAGCCGCTTGGGCGCCAGGACCTGCAGCCCCCTGTTGCGCAGTAACCGACTGGTCTGTTCCAACAACAGGCGGTTCTGAAACACACCACCACTAAGTACCAGGGTATCTATTTCATGCCGTTCACATAGTTCGGCTGCGGTATGGGCCACTGCAGACGCAACCGTGTGATGGAAACGCGCGGCGATCACCGCCGGCTCTGTACCTGTTCCAAGATCTTTCAATATGGCCCGCCACATAAGCGCCCAACCCAGACAGCCATCCCGCAACTCAAAGCCATAGGCGCGATCCTTCTGACCCTGGAACTCTCCGTTCGCCAACACCTCCAGCTCTATGGCCGCCTGCCCCTCATAACCAGCACTCTCCCGACACACCCCGACCGCTGCAGCCACTGCATCGAACAGACGCCCAGCAGATGAGGTAGGGGGGCTATTCAGCCCCTTCTCTGCCATGCTACTCAGGGTATTCAGCGGCTTGCCTTCGAGGAAACGAACCATATCCAGATCACCATGATTGGTTATCACCCAATCCCAGCCAAGGGAGGTGGATAGTTGCGCTAAGGTGTTGCGCCATGGCTCACGCATGGCCTGGGCGCCACCCAGCATAGGCACTGGCTGAAAATGCGCCAGCCGCTCAAAACCGTGATAGTCGGCCAGCAGAAACTCCCCACCCCAGATGGAACCACCTGCACCATACCCCAGACCATCCAGGGCCACTCCGATCACCTTGCCACCATCCAGCGGCACCCCATGTTCAGCCATGCTGGCAGCAATATGGGCGTGATGATGCTGCACCTCAACCAGGGAAATATTCTCCTCTGCCGCAAGGGCGTAACCTAACTTGGTCGAGAGGTAGTCGGGGTGTCGATCCACCGCAATCAGCTGCGGTTGAAAATCAAACAACCGCCGGTAGAGACGCAGGGTGTTCTGGTAGTCATGGTAGGTGACGGCATCCTCCAGGTCACCCATATGTTGCGACATGGTGGCCCGCCCCTGTTTCAACAGGCAGAAGGTGTTCTTCAGCTCACCACCCAGCGCCAGGATATTTTCACCTGTAGCAAAACCCTGCGGCAATAGAATAGATTCCGGGGCGTAACCGCGGGCCCGGCGCAGAAAACGCGGCTCTCCATCCATCACCCGCACCACCGAGTCGTCCAACCGATTCACTATGTCACGGTCATGCAGCAGGTAGTAGCCGGCGATCTGATCCAACCGTTGCCGGGCATCCAGATTGTCTATGGATTGCGGCTCATCACTGCGATTACCTGAGGTAAGTACGATGGGACGTTGCATCTCCTGCAGCAGCAGATGATGCAGTGGGGTGTATGGAAGCATAAAACCCAGGCTGTTGTGGCCAGGCGCGATCCCACCAGCCAGAGACTCCCCGGCGGCATCCAATATCACGATGGGCGCGGCACGGTGTTGCAGCAGGTCGGCCTCGATCTGGCTCACCCGGGCATAACGCGACACCATGGCGATATCTGTAGCCATCACTGCCAACGCCTTGTGGTAGCGATGCTTGCGTTGGCGCAGGGTCTGTACCGCCAGCTCATTTCCGGCATCACAGGCCAGATGGATACCACCAACACCCTTGATCGCAACCACCATACCCTGGTGCAGCAGCTGCGCGGCGGTCTCAATCACATCACAGCCGTCCGTATGTGCCACCCGACTGCCAGCGGCATCCTCCAGCCAGAGCTGCGGACCACACTCCGCACAGGCGTTGGGCTGGGCATGGAAGCGGCGGTCGGCAGGATCTTCATACTCCTGACGACAGCGGTCACACATGGGGAAGGCCGCCATTGAGGTGTTGGCCCGGTCATAGGGGATGGCAGAAACAATAGATAGCCTGGGGCCGCAGTGGGTACAGTTGGTAAAGGGATAGCGGTAACGCCGGTCGCCTGGGTCCAGCACCTCACACATACACTCATGGCAGGTGGCCGCATCCGCCGTTACCCCACTGCGCACCTCGCCACCCCGGCTCTGGCCTATCTGAAACTCATCAGGGGTATTTTCCACGGCAGAAAGCGCTGAACGCACCATCTCCTCAATGCGGGCAAGCGCCGGCTGTTCCGACTCTATGCGCGCAACAAACTCATCCAGAGCCACCTGACTGCCCCAGGCCTGAATCGTCACCCCAGCGGCATCGTTCCACACCCGGCCTGTGATGCCACACTCAAGCGCCAACCGCCATACGGTGGGACGAAACCCAACCCCCTGGACGACACCGCTTACTAGAATCTCTTCACCTGCCATCAATGGACGAGCTTATTGTGTGCGCTATGATTCACGTAATTTGTTCCTTCTTTGTATTCATATCTAGTGTAGTGTCCTAGGTATTTCTGTATCCATCAATAAAGGCGTATAGTCTTGCTTCGTTCTCTTCGTACTGGCCGCTGGTTTCACAACTTTCTCTGATCAGCTCCTTGAGTGGTCGATTCGCGATCTCTTCATTAAAAAGCCGCGCCAAGTGTTCGTGGGTATTCGGAGCGGCCATGGTTCGAACATCGCGCCCTAGCAAATTCGATGAACCACGTTCCGGTACCCAACCATATTGCTCCATCATCTCTTCCCGGCTATACATTTCATCGTTTATTCCAGGAATCTCTCTGTAGTTGGCACAGAGGTATAGCAGGTCTTTCGCATCGTTGGGTCGTTTCTCACGTTCGCGTTCTGTCCAGGAAACCAGCTTCAGCAGGGCCAATCCAACGGGGGATACCACAGGAATATCGATAGCCGGTGAGTCATTAATCTTAACTTGCAGCGCATGTTCAAACGCCTCACTGAAACCGAGAATGCTCATGACAACATCACCTTTTGGTGGCCAGGCAACGGCTTTCCCGTCATCTGATACTGGCCCAAAAGGCACCAGGTCAATCCAACCACCCCTGGTTGTATTAAGACGATGAGGCATTTTTGTCTCAGAAAACCCTGATGCCAACAGGTTGGCCTTTAGTGTTTCGAATGCCGACCAATTGGATACCTGAATGGCGAAATCAAGATCCTGTGTGGCACGAGTAATCTTTGCACCGTAACAGTGATGCAATACCAGGTCTCTGGCAGTAGCCCCGATAACGAAAAACGGGATACCAAGATACTGGGCAGCACCGGCTACCGACTGAAGGAGAGCAAGGGTATTGGGATCAACCGTGTTGGTTATATCGAGCGATGTACTCATCATAAATCATCCCTGCTGCTTCTTGGTTTCTTGGGTCCGCTGTTGCAATCAAGTCCGCGTAGGCCAACACCGGAGGCACCACGCCCGGCTTGGCGATATCTAAAAATGGTAATGTGCCATCTCGCCAGAATGCCTGGTAGATCTTGACCCTGCCGACCTCTTCATACATCGCTTCGGGCGCTGGTCTCAGCCGAGTTCGAGCAAGAAACTTGCTCTTTGCCTCTTTAGGCAGATAAACGGTGGCGACCGCTGGTTTCAGATATTGGGTGTATTGCGCTGCTGCAATCTCTCCGCCCCAATAGCCATGAAACTCCTGTATATCGAAACCTTGCCACCAGTAAGGATCATCAGCGAAGAAATCACCAATGGTCACTTTCGGACGAAGCTTCTCTGGGTAGGCTTCAACCCAACGATCAAGTAGGCGCTTGTATTCAACCAGTTCACGCCCTTTGTTGTTCCCGTACTTAAAAATGAATCCTGCCTCTTTCAGCCCATTGATAACCCACCCCACGGTACCCAAAGCCACGCCAGCTACATCAGCTATCTCACGATAGGGTGCTGTCACCAGTTCTGGACGGCAAAGGAATGCAAACACAACCTTTAAGCCGGTTCGGTCAAAGGCGCGGTTGGTGTCTCCCTTGAGTTGTCCCGCCTCCTGCTTCGGTTTACGCTTTCCGGTCACCAGGACGTATACCGGTGGCATATCTAAATAGGCATTCCCGACGGTGTCGATGAACTGAACGTGCTGCTCACGCAGTTTTTCGGCCATCTTGGGATTAACGTAGTCAGCGACCAGCAGGCCTTTCATGGGTAATGTTTGAACCTGATTGATCAGGGCACCGAGATTGGCCTGTGGCGCCCAGCTCTTGACCTCCACAGCCAAGCGTTCATTTTGACCTTTAAGTGTCAGCACCGCATCGAGCATGTGCCGGCCCTGCTTCACCTGAAGGTCATCTATCTTCAGCTGCAAGCCGGTTTCTCGCGCGACGGCATCAATCGCTCGATCCAGTATCTTTGCGCCTGCCTGGTCTTCGTTGCCTTCGTACATAATTTACCAATGAACATTAATAATACACGACCCTAAATAATGAACATTTTTCACAAAAAAGAGCCACTTGTTCACAATAATATATTGTTCATTATTAATGTACAAGCATATATTTTGTACGCTTCATGCATGCATAAAGGAAAGACAACACCTCTATAACCACCCTCTATTGGAACCACTTATGATCGGCGCCGTGTAATTACAGATAACAAGGCTATAGTGGTCAAGTCAAACCAGGGAACAAGGTTCGATCTAAAACACCGAGTAATAAATTTAGGTGTGCACTAAGAAAAACGGATAACGAATGTCATCCAAATAAGAAACCACCATCCTTCCACGAAATGCGATCTCTAACAGAGCGTACATACAAGGAGCAGGATGTAGATGACAAGACTTTATTGGGTCACAGTCATCAGTCTCATGCCTACAAACACCATAACGAGAGAGGTGCAGAATGGGCCACGTTGAAGGTCTGAAACTGGAGTCATATTTCGTAGATATGTAGTAGATATATGGTAGAAGATTTTAACCTGCTGCATTTCAATCACTTGTAGCTAATGCACCGTGCATACCATGCAAGGGTCAAACGACCTTACGATATGCTGTACTGAAACCGGGTCTTGTTCCCCTGCTCGCACCGGCGCATTGACCAGCGCCTGCTCCAGCGCCCCAGGCACCTCCTTGGCATCGCGCGGTGAAAAGTTCCAGGTGGTGGGGGAGATGATCTGGTAGTTAAGGATGCGGCCATTCTTGACCTTCAGCCAGTGGCCAAGGCTGCCACGGGCCGCTTCAATCATACCGAATCCCTGAGCCTCATCCGGCATTGCAAGGTGGTGACAAAACGGCTCTTTTGGACGTAGCTGATTAGTCCACTCCTCCATGGCAACCAGCAGCAGGCCGATCTCCATGACCCTTGCAACCACCCTGTTTCTGACGTTACCTCCGTTTTGCGCCACCAGCTCCCGAATCAGGGGGTGACCATTCACCAACTGGCGTGACAGTGCACCCACCTCCACTACCTTGCCATCCAGACGCGGGGCCTTGCACCAGGTATAGCCACCTTTCTCATCTGCCGATGGCAGGGTCACGCCATCATATGGGTGCTTTGGTTCATTCTGATAATGCATCCAGCTATGACTAATATCTTCGCTGATCATCTGTTGATCCAGCTTGCCTAACTCCCCATCCCACACACCGGGAACAAACAGCCTTCCGCCCTGTTCCGGATAAACACCGAAGCTCATGAAGCGATCATGTGCTTGTCCCATGGCGTGCAGATCCAGGGCATCGGCAATGTGCAAAAAGTGGCGGAAGTCGCTGCTGGTTGGGGCAGCCTGTTGTGTCCAGGCCTCCAGGGCCGCCACCGAATCCAGGTTGATCACATTTTCGATGGTGTCACCAAACAGAGTCTGTTCCAGGAACTGTCTAAACCCAAACAGAATCATCTGTATCCTGCCCTTCTCCTGGATCTCCACCGCACGGGTGGTGCCACCAGGCTGCAGTGCCAGACTGTGTGGCCACTTGCCAGCCAGCAGCCCCATCAGATGCATGAACTGGGCGCGCGCTGGGAGGACCTCTCTGGTGGCCGATCCATCCACCGCCTTGAACCGCTCGACAGCAGCAGGAAACCATGGTTCTTTAGAGTAGATCTCCCGGGCAAAGTCCGGCATGAAGAACAGGTAAAAATGGGCCAGATGATCGGCTGCATTTTCACTGGCCAGGATCAGATTACCGGCCAGTTCACCATTGTGCGGCACCTCTATGCCCTGCACGTGGGCCAGTGCATTGGCCGCCGCCATGGATTGCGCAACCGAGCAGATGCCACAGATACGTGGCACGTATACCAGGGCATCCATCGGGTCTTTACCCTGTAGGATCTGTTCAAAACCGCGATAGAGCGGAGTAACCACCCTGGCCCCAGTCACCCGGTCATCTTCCATATCCAACTGAACTTCAAGATCACCCTCAACCCGGTTAAAGGGCCCAATGATGCGGCGACTCATGGCTTCTCCTTGGTTCTGTCTCCAGGGGCAACCTGGATATGATCTGAGTGTGCATTCTGCTTCAGGCGTGCCGGGGTTGCGGCCTTGGAGAGGGAGGCCAGGGCCACAAACCAGGCTTTGGGCATGTCGGTGGGCAGACCCACCGGGATACCGGCAATCTTTGGAGTTTGATTGAAGCTGTGCCCCGGCTCTTCAAATGTGGCGGCGGTACAGTTGATACAGGCGTAACCACCACGCAGGCAGGAGCCCTCACCATTCCACAGCCGGGTGTTGCAATCGGCGTGGGCCTGGGTGCCAAGACACCCCAGATGCTCCATCAGGCAACCCAGGTCAGATGGCTTCTCGGCACTGGCCTTGAACTCATAGTATTCATTGCGCAGACAGCCATGATGCACCAGATGATCCGCATAACTACGGGGGCGATTCAGCTCATCCAATTCGGTCAGATTCATCTCACCCTGCGCAATCTGCAACAGGGTATCCACCACCCAGTTGGGGTGTGTGGGACAACCAGCAATATTGACCACTGGCAGACCGGACCGACTGTGAAACCCCTCACCCAGCAGACCACCCGGCTTTGCCCCGTCATACTGCAAACCGCAGGCCTCACCAGGATTACCGCCGGCGGAGGTGATGCCACCAAAGGCGGCGCAACTACCCACGGCCAGCACCTGTTCCGCCTGCTGCGCCAATCTATGGATCCAGTCCCGCATGGGACGCCCATCTCCTGACATACGATGAAAACCACCGCTCCCATCAGGCCCCTGGATTACCGAGCCTTCCAGACACAGGATATCCAGTTGGGTCTCACCATCAACAATGGATTGCAGGATAGTGCGCATCTCCTGACCACTCTGTTCACTAAGACTGGGATGCCACAGCAGATGGATACCGGCGCTATCCATGGCCGTAAACAGATCTGGTGCCTCAGCATTCAACAGCGACATGGAGCAGCCACCACAACCACCGGACTGCAACCAGAGTAGATTCAGTTTTTGTGCCTGGTCAGCCATAGCGCCACCCTATCTCTGCGCCGGCAGGGAGAGGGTAAACACCGCCCCGCCCTCTGTACGGTTTGCTACCATCAGCTCCCCACCAAGATCACGCGCCAGACCGTAACTAATATACAGTCCAAGACCGGTACCCTGGCCCACTGGCTTACTGGTGAAGAATGGATCGAAGATGCGCGCCAGATCCTGCTGCGCTATCCCCGGCCCCCGATCCATCACATGGATCTTTATCTCATCAGCCACAACCTCACAGGCCAGGGTCAGCTCCGGCTGCGCCTGATCTGACATGGCATCCACGGCATTCTGCACCAGGTTCACCAATATCTGATGAACCTGCCCGGAACTTGCCTTGATCTCCAGCCCCTCCAGCAGTTGATAGTTCACCTCGGGCTTGATACGGCTGGCCTTGATCACCCAATTGGCTGCCTTGCGGATTACCGGGACCAACTCAAAGCGTACCAGCTCCTCTTTCTGGCTACCGGAGTAACGGCGCAGATCCTGCACAATATCACTGACCCGCTCCACCCCCTCCATAGTGCCATCGATCAGCGGATACATATCTTTGATGATGTGATCTATCTTTAGCTTCTGGCGCAACTTGCGCAGGGTTTGCGGATCCCCGCTGTGATGATCCACTGCAGAGATATATTCGATAAGACGGTTGCCGTTGCGCCGGAAGGCAAACATGTTACCCAACACAAAACTTATGGGGTTGTTCAGCTCATGAGCCACCCCGGCCACCAGGCGACCCAGCGCCGCCATCTTCTCGGAGTGCACCAGTTGTTGCTGGGTCTGTTTCAACTCCATATGAGTGCGATTCAACTCCTCGTAGGCACGGCGCAGCTCCCCCACCGGACGGCCGATAAGCACGATGCCGTCCAGACCACCATCACGGTTATAACGCGGGGTGCAGTTCATGGCCAGAGGAGCGCCAGAACCGTCAGCACAGCGGATGCTTACCTCGCAGTCTACCAGTGAGCCCTGGCGCATCTTCTCCGGGAACTGGTCCACCATCTCGGCTGACTCTGCGCTGAACACCTCACTGATAGGGCTGTTCACAAAGGTCTCCGTGCTCTTGCCAGTGAGATTCTCCAGGGCCGGATTGATCTGTAGAATATCGCCCTCGGTATCACACACGATCAAGACATCGGTAATGGATGAGAGCACACTGCCAATAAACTGCTGCGCCTCTTCCAGTGCTGAGTTCTTCTGTTCCAGTTCTACCTGATAGTGCACCAGATCGGCATACACCGAATCCATCTTGTGGATCACCTCAATCCAGGCGCTCTCGGTGGAGGGTGTAAGCTCCAATGACTGGGTTACCCCGGCCTGATCAATCAGGCTGGCGCTGGTCTCTTCACTTCCTTTGCCCATGGTTAGCGTCCTGTGTCCACCTTTGCATCCGCCGAGATATAACCAATCTGCTCAAGTCCATAGCGTTCCAGTTTGCTGCGCAATCCGACCCTGGAGAGCCCAAGCTCTTTGGCTGCACGACTCTTGTTCCAGCGATGCCGGATCAGCGCCTCTTTCAGGATGTGCACCTCCAGGGTCTCCACCCGTTCCTTGAGTGAGCCGTCCAGGCCGGCCAGATTTTCCAGCACCGGGGCCTCATCTTCCGGCAGGGCGCGCAGTACCCTGGGGGTCAGCAGATCAGCGCCCAGCTCCTCATCGCCACTCATCACCAGCATGTAACGCACCTCGTTCTGCAGTTCACGCACATTACCCGGCCAGTGATAGGCCTGCATGCACACCAGGGCCTCCTCGGTGAAGCCCTTCGCCTTCTTGCCCAGGTTCTGCATGGCGCTATCCAACAAGCTGTTGGCCAGCAGCGGGATATCTGCCTTACGCTCACGCAGTGGCGGCAGATGGATGGTCATGGTGGCCAGTCGATAATAGAGGTCTTCACGAAAGCGCCCGGCTCGCACCTCCGCCTCCAGGTCTTTATTGGTGGCGGCGATAATGCGTACATCCACCTCCCGGGTGCGCCCGCTTCCAAGCGGTCTGATCTCTCCCTCCTGCAACACCCGCAGCAGCTTTACCTGAAACGCAGCCGATACCTCACCAATCTCATCCAGAAATACCGTGCCGCCATTGGCGCGTTCAAACAGGCCCATGTGATCCTCCACCGCTCCGGTGAAGGCGCCACGCTTATAACCAAACAGTTCACTCTCCAACAGCTCATCCGGTAGTGCACCACAGTTCTCTGCCACAAACGGCTCGTCGCAACGCAGGCTGTTGTAGTGCAGAGCACGCGCGGCCAGCTCCTTGCCGGTCCCGGACTCACCGGCCAGCAGCACCGAGACATCATAGGGTGCAACCCGCAGGATCTTCTCACACACCCGGTTCATGCAGCTGTCGGGCATGCGCACGATGCCATCATCACAGCGGTAGTTCTGTTTCAGCTTGGCCCGCTTCTTGGCCAGGGACTCATCCAGCTGGGCCGGGGTCTTTTTCAACTCCACCGACAGCGCCTCATTCTGACGTTGCAGTTCAAACAACTGATGCGCATTCTTCAGCGTCATGATCAGGTTGTCCGGGTGCCAGGGCTTGGTGATGTACTGGTAGATGCCGGCCTCGTTTACCGCACTGATGATATCCTCAGAGTCGGTATAACCGGAGATGATCATGCGGATAACATCTGGCCACTGCTCCCGCACCTGCTTCAAAAACTCCACCCCAGTGATCTCGGGCATGCGTTGATCGCACAGGATTATCTCCACCCACTCCCGTTGCAGGATTGTTTCGGCCTGCTCGGCAGTGGCGGCGGTCTTTACATCAAAATCCTCTTCCAGAATGCGCTGCAACGTCTCCAGGCTGCGCAACTCATCATCCAAAATCAAAATAGTAGGTAGCCGGTTCATGATACCCTCCGCAGGTTTTCGGTTATCCGGCGATGGCGCGCTATGGTCATGGGCGTGCGCGACTTCGGGATCTTGTAAACAAAGTTATACCTGGCAACGTGATAGCTGGGATCGAAGCCGTAAAAGTTTAGCCACATATTTTCCAGCTCCTCATCCCGGTAGTTTTGCAATGGTTTATGCGCCTCATCGGTAGCCCGGCTTCTGGCCTTGGAGTTCAGACGAGCGGCATAGGCGGCAGCATCTGCCAGGGCGGTGGCCCGCAATTTGGTCTCGGACACAAACCCGTCCACACTCCGTTCGAACACCCCATTGACCAGTCCCAACTGTTGCGCCTCAGTGGTGGAGATGGGCAGACGCGCCTGGGTAATCCATTCGGCACTCTCTTCACCGACATACCGGGGCAACAGGTAGCTCCAGTATTCTGAACCATACAGATTACCCATATCCTTGTAGTGCGGGTTGAGAATAACCCCGCTACGCGCCCACACCTCGTCACAGCTACGGGCCAGGAATACACCACCGGCGCCAGCGTTGCCCTGCATGGCGGCCACGGTGAGATGGGATTGGGTATTGATGATCTCAAGGGCCAGATCATCCATGGCATTGATATTGCGCCAGGACTCATCGGCCGGACTCTCCGCCGCCTCGATCAGGTTCAGATGCATGCCATTGGACCAGTAGTTGGGTCCACCAATCAGTACAATCACCTTGGTGTCACGCTGACACGCCTCTCTATATTTCTGTCGCAGACGTACGCACTGCTCTGTCCCCATGGCGCCGTTATAGAAGGGAAAATGCAGATAGCCCACATCACCCCGCTCTTCATACCAGATATCACGATAGCCACTATCGGGGCCGGGCTCGATCTCTGGAGTATCGGTAATTTCATTTTCCAGCAGCATGCTGGCTGGCAGCTTGAACGGATGGGCTGCCTGCTTATCCCGCAGATGGCCAATCCATACCGCACCATCCACGGTGGCGCGACAGATGGCACCGCCACAGCGGGCGATCACCGCTCCCGGCTCACCTGTGAGTTTGGACTCTGCATGGGAGTCATACAGAAACAGCTCCCGCCCATATAGCTGGTCACGTACACCGGGGAATCCATCGGCGCTACGAATCTTGGTCAGGACGGTCTGGGTGTCATCCCGCTGCCAGTCGATTGCCCGCTCCGACTGCTGCAGCAGCGGGCGCAGTTGACCATGAATTTCAGAATCACTGTAATCCAGTGGCTGCGGCCGGAACTCACCACCCTGGTAGCGTTGCACCGCCTTCAGCACCGCATCCACTGCGGCCTGGGTAACCTCATTCCGGTACAGGCTGGCCTTGGTATCATCCCGCATCCTAAACTCATTGAAGGCCCAGATATCACCGGCATCCATCTCGGCATTGGCCTGAAGCACCGTCACCCCCCACCGCTGCTCCCGGTTCAGGATGGCCCAGTCCAGGGCTGAAGGACCCCGGTCGCCGCGAACCCCTGGATGCACCACCAGACACACATGCTTACACCACAGTTGCTCCGGGATGGCGCGCTTGAGAAAGGGTGCGATGATCAGATCCGGTTTGTACAGCTCCACCGCCTGCAGGCTAACCTCATCGTGGATATCAAATTCCACCGACACCTCATGTCCCTGCTCCTGCAGCTCCACGAACAGCCTCTGGGTCAGGCTGTTGAAGGCGTGGGTTAGAAACAAAATACGCACTAACAGATCCTCGGCAGCTGTTCACCCACCAGCCAGTCCACCACCCGGCTGCCGCCAAAGCTGGTCTCCATCTGCACAAAGCCATGTTGGTCCTCGGTCACCTCGCCGATGATGGCCGCCTCCTCTCCCAGTGGATGCGCCTGCATAACCTCTAAAATACGTTGTGCATCTTGCTGGGGACAGATACAGATCAACTTACCCTCATTGGCCACATACAGTGGGTCCAAACCCAACAGCTCGCAGGCCGCCCTCACCGCCGGTCGCACCGGGATCGCTGACTCCATCAGCTTCATGCCGACACTGGATTGCTGTGCCAGTTCATTCAGGGTAGTGGCCAGGCCACCACGGGTGGGATCACGCAGACAGTGGATCTCCGGCGCTACCGAGACCATATCTGCAATCAGGGTGTGCAGGGCAGCAGAATCAGATTCTATGCTGGTCTCAAACTCCAGGTTCTCCCGGCTGGACATGATGGCCACCCCGTGATCACCCATGGTTCCGTTGACCAGGATGGCATCGCCGGGCCGCGCCAGATCACCGGAGATATTGATCCCCTCCGGCACCACCCCCACGCCGGTGGTGGTGATGAATACGCCATCACCCTTGCCCCGCTCCACCACCTTGGTATCACCGGTTACCACCGGCACCCCGGCGGCGACCGCAGCCTGCCCCATGCTGATGACAATCCGTTCCAGGTCGGCCAGGGGGAACCCCTCCTCCAGGATAAAACCAGCGGAGAGATAGAGTGGTATGGCACCGGACATGGCCACATCATTCACCGTACCGTGCACCGCCAGGGAACCGATATCCCCACCAGGAAAAAATAGCGGCGAGATCACATGGCCGTCGGTGCTCATCACCATGCGGCCCGGCGGCACATCAAACGCCGCCTGATCATTGGCCTGTCGCAACAGGTCATTATCAAACTGCCTGACAAATATCTCATCGATTAGTTGGGCCATGGCGCGCCCACCACTGCCGTGGGACATATCCACCACGCCATCGCTGATATTCAAGCCAACCGGGAAACGTTTCATATCTGCACTCATACCACCGGTTCCTGCTCAGTTTTGGGTTGCGATTTGGGTTGTGAAAAACGGCCATAGCTCCAGTAGGCGGCACAGGCACCTTCCGATGACACCATACAGGATCCCATGGGATTTTCCGGGGTACATACAGTGCCAAACAGTTTGCAGTCGGTGGGTCTTTTTACCCCGCGCAAAATCCTGGGACACTCACACCCTTTAACGTCAAACACCCTGCTCTCTGGTATATCGAATCTCTTCTCGGCATCAAATTCGGCAAAGGTTTTTTTGATCTGCAGGGCGCTGTATGGCACCAGACCCAGGCCGCGCCACTCAAAGCTGCGCCGCAGTTCCAACACCTCCGCCACCAGGGATTGGGCCTTGCGGTTACCCTCACGCGAGACCACGCGAGTGTACTCATTCTCCACCTCGTGCCGCCCCTGATTCAGCTGGCGTATCAACATCAGGGTGGACTGCATCACATCCAACGGTTCGAACCCTGCAATCACCACCGGCCGCTGGTACTCCTCGGCAAAGAACTCATAGGGCTGACTGCCAATGATGGAGCTGACATGGGAGGGACCAAAGAAGCCGTCGATCAGGACCGAGCCGATCTCCCGCACCTCGGGCGACTCCAGGATATTCTGGATCGCGGCCGGGGTCAGCACATGGTTACAGAACACACTGAAGTTCTTCAGCCCTTCCGCCTCTGCCTGTTTGATGGCGACCGCACTGGGAGGGGTGGTGGTCTCAAAGCCGATGGCAAAGAACACCACCTCCCGATCCGGGTTTTCGCGCGCAATCTTCAGCACGTCCTGGGTGGAGTAGACCATGCGCACATCGGCGCCCTCGGCACTCACCTTGAGCAGGCTCTTGCGACCGCTGGCCGGCACCCGCAACAGGTCACCATAACTGCACAGGATCACATCGTGTTTTTGCGCCAACTCAATGGCGTTATCAATCCGTCCGATGGGCAGCACGCAGACCGGGCAACCCGGGCCATGCACAAACCTTACGTTTGGCGGCATCAGATTCTGTACGCCGTAACGGAAGATGGCGTGGGTGTGACCACCACAGAACTCCATCAGATTGTAGTGGCGATCCGGATTGGCCTCACGCCTGATATCTTTGGACAGCTTCTGCGCCAGGTCGTGGCTTCTGAACTCATCCACATACTTCACGGCTGCACCACATCCAACTCAGCCATCTCGGCAAACAGTTGCAACGTACGTTCCGCCTCTTCGGTGCTGATCTTGTTCAGGGCATAGCCCACGTGTATCAATACGTAGTCACCCAGCTGCACATCCTGCACCAGGGCCAGAGAGACATCTTTTTTCACCTCACCCAGGGCGACGGTCGCTGTATCTGCCTGTTCGTCTATGGCAACAATCTGCGCCGGTATTGCATGACACATAATCAGACTCCAATCATTGACAGCTGTTTTGTAGCCCGCAGCCACTGGTACCAGTTGTCCATACCCTCACCACTGGTTGCCGACACCTGCATCACCTTGATCTTGGGATTTACCCGACGCGCATACTCGATGCACTTCTCCACATCGAACTGCAGATATGGCAGCAGGTCAATCTTGTTCAGCAACATCAGATCTGCCGCATGGAACATATCGGGATATTTGATCGGTTTGTCTTCACCTTCGGTAACCGAAAGTATCGCCACCTTGTGCGCCTCTCCCAGATCAAAGGCCGCCGGGCATACCAGATTGCCCACATTCTCAATAAACAGAATGCTGTCGTCCTCAGGCTTCAGGGTCTCCAGGGCGTGCCCCACCATATGCCCATCCAGGTGACACCCCTTGCCGGTATTGATCTGCAGCGCCTTGACCCCGGTCTCACGAATGCGCTCGGCATCGTTCGCTGTTTGCTGATCACCCTCAATCACCGACAGCCTCAGTTCACTCTTTAGATCATTGATGCTGCGGGTGAGCAGTGTGGTCTTGCCCGAGCCGGGGCTGGAGACCAGATTCAACGCCAGCACACCATGCTCACTGAACCAGCGCCGGTTGGCGGCGGCATACTCATTGTTCTTGCTAAGGATCCCCTCCTCTATCTGCACCATACGGGACTGACTCAGACCGGGCGCATGGGCATGGGCCGCGCCCTTTCCATAGTCATGGTCGGCATCACCATGGTGGTGATGGTGCCCATGTTCGTGCGAGTGCTCATGCCCCTCGATCTGGGTCTCACCCTCACCGCATCCACATACTGTACACATAATCCTAAAATCCTCAGTGGGTTGATTCACCTAACAGGTGAAGAGGTAATTTGATATCAATCACCCTCATTCTCTCTAACGTAATCTGGCATCCTCGCAAAATGATCAACTGGGGTTCTCGGATCATTCCACTTCCAATTCTTTAATCTGCATCTGATCACCCCCGGTGACCTGCAACTGATAACTGCCGCAATCCGGGCAGGCCTCAAACAGCTGTGTTACCTGAACGCTCTTTTCACATGGCATACACCACGCCTGCCCCGGCACCCGGATAATCTCCAGTTTGGCCCCATCTGCCAGGCTACCTTTCATCACCACATCAAAACCAAAACGCATGGCCTCGATCTCCACCCCTGATAGCTCGCCGATCTCCAGCCATACGGTCTTGACCCGCTCAAACCCCTGGCTCTTGGCGTGGTCCTGCAGGACCTGCAACACACCTTCATTCAGTGACATCTCATGCATTAGCTGATTATTAACTCATAGCCGACACAGGGGTCGATTGCATCGATCAACAGACGCGCCTGTTTTGTTATCTGCGACTCATCACCCTTTAGTGTAGCCAGCCCGGTGGCCACCAGGCCACAGGGATGAAAGTTCCACTCGGTGGGGGCGAGGATCTGATAATTGCTGACAACCCCCTCCTGCAACTCCACCCGATGCACCAGCTGCCCCCGTGCCGCGGCCACCTGGCCTATGCCGGGATTCTGCACACCAGCCAATTCAACTGGGCCAGTCTCACCAGGCGCCGGTAACAGATTGAGCGAAAGCTGTGCAATCTCGGTGAGACGCGCCACCATCCTAACCAGCAGACCGTTGCCATAACGATCACGCAGCTGCTGCAGCAGTTGACTCTCCACTCGGGTACAGGAGGTGGTTTCCCGACAACTGCCGAGCCACTGGGGCTGGGCCACAAACGCATCATCCTGCAGCAGCCGGTGCAGCTGCTCCGACTCCAGGGCGGGCAAATCCTCCATATGACATCGCCCCAACTCACGCCAATCTTGGGCCATTACCAAACCCAGGGTGCGTGCGGCCGGGGTTTGACCACTCCCGACCCAGGTTGCAAATTCCTCTATATCACTGATATCCAACCAGCGCTGCGGCGGCATGCCAAACACCACCACCTCCAGAAGCCCAGAAAGCTGTGTGACCAGATCCTGCACATCTACCGACTCCAGCACATGTCCGTCTCCCGGCAGGAGAAATGGGTTACGCCCGCCAGTCAGCTCGGCACGATAATCACGCTGTAAAGCCATGGTCAGCATCATACTCTGCCGGTCCGGCTCCTCCTCCAGAAATCCAGGCCACTCCAGCAGTATCCGCCATAGCTGTTCCCGCAGATTTTCCATGCGTACCAGGCAGGCCCGCTGATCTTCGATCTGGGGGGATGGCCGCATGCCAAGGGCTTGCTCACAGGCCCGCACAGCGGCACAGGCCTGGGCGGTGCCACAGATAGAGAACACGACGGGGAGTGTCTGCAGCACCTCCTGGATATCTTTGCCACAAAAGATTCGAGCTGCGTGAACCGGTCGGCTGGATCCGATCTGCACCCGAAGCACGCGACAGGAAGCAACCTCAAGGTTAATCGCCAACGACCCTTCAATTCCCATGCGCTTAGCCTGTGGCCCCTTCTCAGTTGCTGATATAAAAAATAGTCATAGCGAAAACCAACTATCCATTGCCTTACCATTATAGGCAGAATAGTTGCAATCCGTATGCCACGCGGATATTTGATAATAACTCTTTGTAATAACTAGAATAACCAGTCATCCGAAGCCTTAAATGACCACCAACGCATGAAGCAATATTTCCATTGACGAACAATAGTGGAATAATGCTTTCCAGTTTAGCAGAAAAGGCAGGGACCAACTAGCCAGGACAGGGAGTTCAGGAGATCAGGGCAGAGGTGTTTGAGTAGAGCACCAGAACACCCAGACCCAAGGTAATGGTGCCGGTCAGCAGCTGAAAGCCGTTATGCATCCAGGTCAGGCGCCGGGCCGAGGCCCGTAGTGGGATGGAGATAATGGCCGAAAGCAGGGCCATACCGAATATGGAGCCCACTCCAAAGGCCAGGATATAGAGCATACCCTGCGCGGGAGAGGTTACTGCCCCCAGGGCCAGCAGTATCACCGCAGCCGATCCCGCCATGCCGTGCATCATCCCCACAAACAGCGCCCGCAGGGGAAAGCCTTGTGGATGCTGGTGCTCATGCCGGGAGGGGTCGTGCTGCGACCTGGACTCACCCGCATGGGAGTGCACATGAAAGTGGTACTCTCCCGCACCATCTTCGTGGTGATGACCGTGGAAATGCACCCGGTCACGAATCAGCCGGTAGAGGACATGGGAGCCAAGCAGTATCAACATCACCCCAACCGCCAACTCCAGCCCACTGGCCAGATACTCGGGGATCACCCGATCCATGAAGATTACAATGGAGCCAAACAGAAACAGGGTGATGGTATGCCCCAGACCCCAGACCCCACCCTGCTTGATGGTTTGCCGGAACGACTGCCGGTTATTCATGAGCGAGGCCACAGCCGCCACATGATCGGCCTCCAGCGCATGACGCATGCCGATGAACAGCCCGATCAGGAGCAGACTACCCATGGTTCCCGCTGCGGATCATATCGAATGCACCATAATGTGAATCCATCAACTGTTGCTGGAAAAGTTACCACGTAACAGGTCTCGGCGCGACATAACGCTATCCACCTGCGAGGCCACCGGATTTGCCCCCCGCACCGGTGGCGCCGGGGTTTTGCTGGAGCCACTGACCGCAAAGCCGTCCATCTCCACCTCTGAACTCTCTTCGCCGCGCATGATGCGCCCCAATAGCTCTTCATCCACCGGATCCGTCTCGTCCACCGCCTCGACCATGAGCCTGTCGAGAAAACTCTGTGCCGCCGCGATGGCATGGTCCTGATTGATGAACTCATGCATGGGCGAATATAGGGAGTGAGCCTGACATCTGCCAACCCCATCGATCTCATTCAGCAGAAACCGGTAGTCACCAGACGGGAAGTTGTACGACTGCTTGTCGCCCAGCCTCATCTCATCCCAATTGTCTGCCTCTGCGGGTAACATTACAAGATTCATCAACCACGGGGTAATCAATACCCCCAGCACCCGGCCCTGATACTCCTGAAAGCCCAGGGCCTGCACCCGCAACAAAGGGTTGAGGATTGGAATGTCCCGCATCTGCTCTTGATGGATGCGCTCAAAGGCCCGTTCCAGCGACGCCGCCACCCGTTGTACATCTCTCATTGCACCACCTCTGCTGAAGATCCCAATCCTGGAAAATAACTGTCGATATCCACATCGGTCTGACCCTGCATGATGGCCTCCAGCCCGTCCAGTGCCTTATTGATATTGTCGGCGTCCTCGGCAGTGATCACCTCGCGGGCAGAACCGAGAAAGTTCAGCAGCCAAGTCCCCTCTGGTTGCGGACCGATCAACATCATATTGACCTGCTCCTCACCATTGCGTCCCCGACAGCGGGCCATAAATTCGCCCGACTCCACTATCTGCACCGGAACACCTATACACATACGTCTGCCACTTCCAGTTCCGCTTCCTTGCGCCAGTGACCGATACCCCGATCACTCCGCTGCTCCAATACAACCCCAAGTTCTGACAACTCCGCCACCAGCATATCCACCATGGCAACCAATCCAGCCTCAGCCTCCGAGGTTAGTCCCAGTTTGTTTTCCAGGGAGTGCGGCACCATGCCGATGATGGCCACATGTTCCGGCACCGCATCCTTGAGGGTAAGCAGCGCCAACAAGTCAGACAACCCGAGTTGATGATTGGAGAGTTTGGTCTGGAAAAAAGATGGAATCTCTTCGTTGGCAATGCGCACCAGAGAGCCGTAGGGAGCGCCGGTATTGATCGCATCTGCCACGACCAACCGATCACAGCTGCGGATGGGCTCAAACAGCTCCATGCCGGTGGTGCCACCATCCATAATGGTGACATTATCGGGAATGAGATAACGGTTCTCCAGTTCTTCAACCGCACGCACTCCGACCCCCTCATCCTGCATCAGCACGTTACCCATACCGATGACCAAGATTTTTTTCATCGCATCACCTCTACCATTTGTTTCGCCACCCTAAACCGATTACAGCGCCTTAACCTTAACAATCTCCTTCTGCTCAGTATCCACCATGTGGATGGCGCAGGCGATACAGGGATCGAAGGAGTGCACAGTGCGCAGCACCTCAAGTGGCCTCTCCGGGTCGGCAATGGGATTATCCAGCAGCGAGGCCTCGTAGGGCCCAATCTGCCCATCGGCATCTCGCGGACCGGCATTCCAGGTACTTGGCACCACGGCCTGGTAGTTCTTGATCTTGGCATCCTCTATAACCACCCAGTGCGACAGGGTGCCACGGGGCGCCTGATGGAAACCAACGCCCTTGATCTCACCCTTGGGGAACACTGGCGCATTGAAGGTATCCAGGTCCCCGGTACCGATATTATCCACCAGCTTCTGCCACTGGCTGTTCAGGGTATCCATCATCACCCCACAGCGTATCGCTCGGGCGGCATGCCGACCAATGGTGGAATGTACCGCTGCCAACGGGATATCCGGATTCTTGGAAACCGCCTTCAGGATATCCATGGTCTGATTCAAATACTTGGTATAACCCACATGACCACTGGCCACACCCACCAGCACATCCGCCAGCGGACCCACCTCGGCGCGCTTGCCATAGAAGGTGGGGGCCTTGACCCAGGAGTACTGACCCTCATCCTGGAAGTCGGTGTAATCCGGCTCAGTCTCACCCTCAAATGGATGCAGCGCCTTATCACCCTTATACCAGGCATGCTTGGAGCTCTCGGCTACACCTTCACGGAAGTACTTATCATCAAAGGTCTTGATCGGTTTCATGGAACTCAGGTCGGCATTTTCGATATAGCCACCGGGCAGATCAAATATGGTGCCCTTGCTGTCCTGCGGGCAGTCCGGCACGGTAAGATAGTTGTTCACACCACCACCGATACCGGCCCAGTCCAGATAGAAGGCACCTATGGCCGGGACATCGGACATATAGGTGGATTTCACGAAGTGATCCAGCTTGTCGATGAAACCCTTGATCAGCATCAGACGCTCGATGTTCAGCACCGAAGGCGCATCATGACCGATGGAGTTACTCACACCACCCACAGCCACGTTCTGAATATGTGGCGACTTGCCACCCAGGATAGCCACTACCTTATTGGCATAATTCTGCACATCCAGCGCCTGTAGATAGTGCGCCACCGCCAGCAGATTTACCTCCGGCGGCAGCTTCATGGCCGGATGCCCCCAGTAGCCACTGGCGAAAGGTCCGAGCTGGCCACTGCCGACAAAGGTCTTGAGTCGCTCCTGCACCGCCTTCATCTCGTGCGGACCATTTAACGACCAGTCCGATAGCGACTCAGCCAGTTTTGAGGTTGCCACCGGGTCCGCATCCAAGGCCGACACCACATCCACCCAGTCCACCGCAGAGAGGTGATAGAAGTGTACGATGTGATCCTGAATGGCATGGGCAGTCTGGATGATGTTACGGATCAACTGCGCATTCACCGGCACCTCCAGCCCCAGCGCATTCTCTACCGCTCGTACCGAGGTAATGGCATGCACCGTGGTGCATACTCCACAGAAGCGCTGGGTATAGGTCCAGGCCTCACGGGGATCACGTCCCACCAGGATCTGCTCGATCCCGCGCCACATCTGGCCGGATGACCAGGCTTTGGTCACCTTGCCTTCATCCACTTCCACATCGATACGGAGGTGTCCCTCTATGCGTGTAATTGGGTCAACTGTTATACGGGTAGTCACAACTAAATCTCCTCAATATGGTTCTTGTTCAGGCTTCGCTATGCAGCACAGGCAGGGTCTTAACCAGCACCAGATAGATCATCAACTCCAGGGCAATAATACTGAGCGTAATCATGATCTCCGGAGTTGAAGGGAAATAGCTGTAACCGGGACCTGGGTCGTAGGTAATCAGGAATGCATTGAAACGATACATGGCTCCAGCAAACAGCATGCTTACGGCAGCAATCAACAGCTGGCTGCCGCGACTGCGTCTGGCCGGTGACAACAGAATGACCAAAGGAATAATAAACAGCGCCATCTCAAACAGAAACAACAGTGAACCAAGATCACCAGCAAAGATCAGCCCCAGCTTGCCTTGCAGCAGCAGGATGACCACACGCACCAGCAGGAAGAACGAGAGCAGACCGATCACCGCCTTGCTCAACCCTGACAGCAGGGATGACTCGGGCTGACGCCCAAAGCTCACCGCAGAGGTTGAGGCCTCAAACACCACGATAGAGAAGCCCATAATCAGCGCGGTCACCAGCGCCAGCAGCGGCTGAAAATGCATGGTCTGCCACAGCGGATGGATCTTGTGCCCCATGGTGATAAGCAGACTACCCAGGGATGACTGGTGCATGGTGGGCAACAACACACCCAGCGCAATCAGAAAGAACAGCACCTTGTTCAGGGTGTTCTGCGCATTGCGCATGCCCAACCTCTCTAAGACGGCTGGGGCAAACTCCAGAAACAGAACGATAATGTAGATCGCCACACACAGACCAACCTCAAGCATTACCGCATTGAAGTTCCAGTTCTTGGGCAGGAATATCTCATAAAACTGCCAGAAGCGCCCCATATCAAAGAAGGCGCCAAAGCCACCCATGGCATAACCCAACAGGCTGGCCAGTACCGCAGAGCGTACCAGCGGGTGATACCTGCCTTTGTTGAACACATAGACCGCGATGGCCAGGGCATAGCCGCCGCAGGCGAAGGCGGTACCCACCACCACGTCGTACACCACCCAAATACCCCAGGCATAGCCACCGTTAAGGTTACTCACCGCCCCCATACCATCCATGAAGAAACGCTGCACCCCGAAAAAACTGCCGATCAGCCAGATAACCATCAGCACCATGAAAGGTTTGGTAAGAATGCGCCCACCTAATGCCTGATGTCCGCTCATGCATCACCCCCTTCATCTTCATCGTTGGTGTTACGTCGCACCACATAGGTAAGGCCTGCCAGGGCCAACGCCGGCAGGGCCATAAAGCTATACACCGAGTGTTGCACCGATTCAGCGATGGAGGCTGCAGAACGCTCACCTAACGGCGGCATCCCCAGCTTATCGAAGGCGACCGAAGAGATATGCATGACATTGGTACCACCGGCCTCTTTTTCGCCCCAGACATGTGGCTTATAGGTTGGGACCTCTTTCTCATGGTAGCTCTCAGGCTTGCTGATATCACCGCGCGGATAGTTGTAGCTATCACCCGGTTTCAGTGCGGTACGGCGCTTGGCCTCTTCCAACAGCAACTTACGGGAACCAAACAGGGTGGCTCCGGTGGGACACACCTCAGCACATCCGGTCATCTGACCCTTATCAATCCTCTCAACCCCGGCCTGATTACACATCTGGCATTTATGGATCTGCCCAAACAGTTCGTTGTACTGAAACTGCGGTACATTATATGGACAGGAGACCATGCAGGTACGGCAACCGATACACGCCTCTGCATGATGGGTCACAATACCGGTCTTGGGGTTGCGTCGCATGGCGGTGACCGGGCAGACAGAGACACATCCCGGATCAACGCAGTGCATACAGCTGCGCTTCTCAAAGGCGAAGCCGTCTATCTCAGCATCCTTTACCGCTGCAGCCCCGTCCCGGTACACCTTGATCACATTCAAGGTATCACCGGACAGGTCGCGAGCTGAGTCCCAGGCATTTTCGCCATTCTCGATCACCGGCGGCATGTCGTTGACTTCTTTGCACTTGCTGACACAGGCCTTGCAACCCACACACAGGGTGGAGTCGTACAGCATGCCGACCGCCTCTGTTGCCGGCTCAAGATTAGGCCGTGCCTCGACGTTGCCAGCACCTACCAGTGCCGCAGTTCCGCCCAGGGTGGCCTTTAGAAAATCTCTACGTTTCATAACGCCCCCTTAGCCTTGATCGCTCTCTTTCTCATTCAGCTTTTTTGCCCCTACCGCCGTGGCACCGACGGCTACACCAACCGCAGCACCCACCAGGGCGGCCGCTCCGGCGGATACACCACTGCTATCCTGGCGATCTTCAATGAAAGGGAACATGTTGGGCGGGGTATGGGTCTTCACATCCGCCAAGCTAAATAGTGGCTTGTTGAAGCCGACCCCCTGTTCGGAACAACCAAAGCATGGATGGCCAACACCCACCGGCCAGACCCCACCACCCACGTTGTTATACTCCAGGCTGGGACAGTTGTTATAGGTCTCAGGACCCTTACAACCCAGCTTATATAGACAGTAGCCCTTGCGATGACCTTCATCGCCAAACTCTAAGGCAAAGCGTCCGGCATCAAAGTGCGGGCGACGGTAGCAGTTCTCATGGATCAAGCGACCATAGGCCCACTTGGGACGCCCCTTCTCATCGATAGGCGGCAGCTTTCCAAAGGTTACGAAGTAGAGCACCGTACCGATAAAGTTTGCCGGGTTGGGCGGACAACCGGGGATAGTCACCACGGTCTTGCCCTTCAGAAACTGGGGAGCACCCACGGCACCGGTTGGATTGGGAGATGCCGACTGCACCCCACCCCAACTAGCACAGGAGCCGTAGGCCACGATGGCAGCGGCGTGTTCGGCCGCCTCATGGGTTATATCCACCATGGTCTCACCACCGATCTTGCAGAAAATTCCATCCTGGGCCAGGGGGATAGCACCCTCCACCACCAGCAGGTACTTGCCCTTGTGCTCCTGCATGGACTTCTTCTTAATGTCCTCCACATGATGGCCAGCACCGGTATCCAGGGTCTGGTGATAATCCAGGGAGATAAGATCCAGAATCAGATGTTCCAGGCTTGGCTGTTCAGAACGCAGCAACGCCTCGGTGGGACCGGTGCACTCCTGGCCGTGTAGCCAGATAACCGGCGGGCGTTTCTTGGGATCGGCGACCGCCTTGGCCATGGCCATGGCCGAACCGGCTGGCAACCCCAGCGAGGCCGCAACACCGGTACAGAACTTCAGGAACGTCCTGCGGGAGACCCCAAGCCGTTTCTCAAGACCTGAAAAATCAAATTCTTTCTGCGCCATCACTCATCCTCCGGTTTGTAATTGAGGCTGTGCATTTTTTATGCACTTAATCTATTGAGTAATTGCAACAACAGTGCCACCTCTGCTTTTGCGCCTATTAACAACCAGTTAGGCAAAACAGGTGGCGGCGGCAACAAAACCATTTCGGGAGGGTTTATTTCATTTTTATCGGCAACTGGAAACCAAACTTACACCAAGCAATCATTCGGGCTGAGTCGAGATTACTTCGCTAAAGGGGTAGCGCTAAGAGGAGCAGCCAGGGTGTTATTTGCCAACTGAGGCAGCAACAAACGCCCCACCCAACCGCTCCTGGATAGAGGCGGCGATGGTCTGCACCTCTGACCGCGAGTAGGACTTGCGCCCCTCAGCACCCCACACCACGCCAGGCCAGCAGTAGTCCTGTTCGCTGCGCCCCACCACGTGGATATGCAGCTGGCGTACAATATTGCCGATGGCGGCCACATTCACCTTATCGACCGAAAACTCATCTTTCAGATAGGCGGAGAGAAGATTGATATGCTCCAGCTCCAACAACTGGGCATCCCGCTCCATCTGATGCAACTCAGTCACTTCCGCCATGGGCACCAGGATAAACCAAGGTACCAGAGAGTTATCCATCAGTAACAGCAGTGTTGTATCCAGCCGCCCCAGGATGTGGCAGTCAGATTCAAGCCTGGAATCCAGGATAAAATCACTCTCCGGCATCACAATCTCACCCGCACCGACTTCCAGTAGTTTCTGGTCCAATAGGGGTTATCCAGGCGCGACTCCATCACCCCACGGCTGGTGGAGGAGTGAATAAACTTACCCCCGCCCGTGTACAGCCCCACATGCCGCTGCACAAACCCGGTCTTGAAGAACACCAGATCACCAGGCTGCAACTCACCCTTGTTGATCTCTGCCCCAACCCCGGCCTGCTGCCGGGTGCTGCGAGGCAGCTCAATACCAAAGTATGATCTGTAGGTAAGGTAGGCAAAACCGGAGCAGTCCACCCCGCTTTTAGAGAGACCCCCGATACGATTGGGAACCGAGCGCCATTCCCGGAGCTGGGCATACAGCGCCCGTTTGACCGCTTCCGGCTGATCCAGCACCACCCGACCCGAAGCTGCATCTTCACCTGGCGTCAGCTCCTTCCAGCCAGACAGGCTGAAACAACCGGTCTGCAGCAAGACCGCAGTAACCAGCAACTGTCGCATAACGATACTAGTCATGCACATAGGCCCAGTCAGCTACAGCTTCAACATCACCGCCATATATCTGCTTGGGATACTTCTGCTTTGGCCAATAAAAGAACACATCCCGATTCAAAAACCCGGTGGAGCAGTTTATCCGCAGTTCCCATGGCACATTTCCGATGACCCTGCTGCCATCATGCGGTCCCAGCAACTCACTAAATACCGCCACTGGCATTCCATGCAACCGATAGGCATCCGACAACTTAAGCGCCATCAGCATGCGCTCCTCTTTCCGCTTCCACCTGGCCACATCAAAATCCACCCCTTTCATATCCTTGGGTAGCCGATCAATACTTGCGGTGACGATGCGGCCCTCGCTATCAAGGGCAAACAACATAATGGCATGCTCCGGGTCACCATCGGGAAATTTTGCCGGTTTCTTCATTGGCGCACCCTGGCGCGAGCCCAGATCAAACCACACCAGACGCACTGGACGGTTGGAGAAGGAGCGGTAGTCAAAGTCAGGACACTCGCTGAGGCCTGTCGTGGGGATGCGTTTAATATATTCTGGAGTTATATCGGTCAGCTTGGCCGGTGGACGCCCGATTGCAGCAATGTATCCATCAATGGCCGTTACCAGTGGCTGTGCCAGCTGCGCCGCCTGTTCAAAGCGCAGTTTGCGTTCCCCCCAGGTCTTACTTGCATCCCCCTCTTGGCTGGAGCAGCCGGAGAGAAAAAGCGTAGCCGCCAGGGACACCCATAACCATCGCGTCACTCTACCCATACCGGTCATCACTCTCTTATTCAAACTTATGCGCCAAAAACAGTTTTTTTATCTTGGCCACTGCCTCTTCCTCTGCCGGATAGAAAGTGGCTGCCATCAGGTATCTGCCATTCCTGGCCTGACCGGACAGCTTCTCATTCTTCAACGCTTCCTGCAGGTTGCTCTCTGCACTCTGCTCATCCTTGCATTTGAAGATGGAGATAATCCGGGTGCTGGTATATTGTGATATCGCATACTCAGCCACATACACCATGCCATCATTTATCGGTTTCCGCATGGTCAGGCCTCCATCCACCCCCTCGGCCTTCAGCAGCTCTACAAAACCACCCAACCCATACTCTATATCGGCATCATTCTGGGCACAGCCTGTCAGACCCAATATCAACATACCCATAAAGACGTTTTTCATAACCCCTGTTCCCCTCACTCAATTCAGTATAATAACGTTAATTCGATCTTTGTCCGTTGGCAACCCCGGTCAAGCCAGGCTCCTGGTAATCAGGCCCATCTTACTCTGGGTGGATGGCAACTGTATCCGCACCTGATACCCACTGCCCGGTGCCTCCTGCATGGGGTTACCATGCACATCTTCCATCTGCTCTAACCGAAAACTCCGGTTACCGGATGGGGTGAGCAGGTGCAGCTCATCACCGGTGGCAAACTTGTTCTTCACCTCAATCAGCGCCACACCGCTATCCATATCCTGCTCCAGCACCTCACCCACAAAGATCTCGCGCGAACTCTCCGAACTGTTCTGGCGGTAGTTCTGTAACTCCTGGCTGGGATGCCGCTGATAGAAGCCATCGGTATAGCCCCGGTTGGCCAACCCCTCCAGATCCACCATCAACCTGGGCTGAAACGGCTTACCGGTAACGGCATCATCGATGGCCTGCCGGTAGGTCTGGGTGGTACGGGCCGTATAGTAGTGGGACTTGGTACGACCCTCGATCTTGAAGCTGTCCACCCCAATCTCAGTTAGGCGCTGCACATGCTCCACCGCCCGCAGATCCCGGGAGTTCATGATATAGGTACCGTTCTCATCCTCAAAGATGGGCATAAGCTCACCCGGACGCTCCCGCTCCTCCAGCAGATATACCTGGTCCGCCTCCGGATGGCGCTCCTGACCAGACTGGGAGGACCCGGCCAGAAAATTTTCACTTTCACCCGACTCCAGCTTGTACTCCCAGCGACAGGAATTGGTACATGAGCCCTGGTTGGCATCCCGGTGATTGAAGTAACCCGACAGCAGACAGCGCCCAGAGTAGGCGATACAGAGGGCACCGTGAATGAACACCTCCAACTCCATATCCGGACACTCCTGCCTGATCTCAGCAACCTCATCCAGAGAGAGTTCCCGCGACAGGATAATGCGACTAAGGCCGATCTGCTGCCAGAACTTCACACTGGCCGCATTCACCGTATTGGCCTGCACCGAGAGATGCAGCGGCATATCCGGCCAGCGCTCCCGGGCCAGCATGATAAGCCCGGGATCGGACAGAATAAGGGCATCCGGCCCCAGCGCAACCACCGGCTCCATATCCCGCATAAAGGTCTTCAGCTTGGCCCCGTGCGGCATCAGATTGCAGGTGAGAAAAAACTTCTTGCCCAGGGCGTGGGCCTCATCTATCCCCAGGCGCAGGTTGTCGGCCAAAAAATCATTATTGCGCACCCGCAGGCTGTAGCGGGGCATCCCCGCATAAACCGCATCCGCCCCAAAGGCAAAGGCATAGCGCATATTTTTAATTGTCCCGGCCGGGGATAAGAGTTCAGGTGTTTTCAAATGAGTATCCAGGTGAATCGGTTGGATTAATAAGCCACGGCATAACTACATGATCATACTGGGAATCCAGAAGCCTGCTTGGCGTCTGGGGCAGAATATCGAAATCTAGCCGCATGATATAGAGCACACCAGTTGGAATCAAGACTGACTAAGAACCTCCCACTCAATCGTATTTGATAGTTATTAACCTGGCCCCATAACATGGAGTCAGGTTAATAACCCCATTATCCCGCATCATTCGTTTGTAGAATATATATACCCGCGAATCGCTACTGGACAGAAAATGAGATAAACAGATCCCTGCATCGACAACATCAGCCTGAGGCGTTACTCTAATTTTGCCCCATCCTTCACATCTATGGCCGAAAGCATGAACAACACCTCCGACGAAAAGTTGATGACTAGATATCGCACCGGTGACACTGCGGCCTTTGACTCACTGTATGGCAGACATCGTGGCCCGCTGTTTCGCTATGTGCAGCGCCAGTGCAGCAACCATGCAGTGGCAGAAGAGCTTTATCAGGATGTATGGATGCGGGTGATTCGGGCACGAGAGCAGTGGCAGCCTGGCACCAGGTTTCAACCCTGGCTCTATCGCATCGCCCACAACCGCATTATCGACCACTGGCGCGCCGGGCGGGAGAATCATCTACAGATAGAAGACGAAGCAGTCATCCCACTAGACAGACCATGGCCGGATGCCGTGATGCTGATTCGCGAATGCGTGGAACGTCTGTTCAAGCTCCTGGCCGGTCTCAGCGAACCACAACGCAGTGCATTCCTACTGAAAGAGGAGGCCGGGCTCAGCCTGGAGCAGATCGCCGAGGTTACCGGCACCGGATACGAAACGGTGAAAAGCCGCCTGCGCTATGCCCTGCGCAGACTGCGCACAGGACTGGAGGGATGCGATGAGTGACAACCACGATCTGCATGATAAGCAAATCTCCAGACTCTATAAGCTGGGCAGTAAGACTGAGCCACCCCACCACATTGATGCGGAGATAACCCATGCGGCCCATGCTGCAATTCCCGGCCAGAGGCGGCGATTTATCCGACCATCGCTGGCCACTGCCGCCGTCCTGGTGCTAAGCATAAGCCTGGTGTTTAAAGTACTGGACCAGGAACCACTGGAGAAGTCGGTAATGGACTCCCTACCCACAGACCAGAGCGACAGCATAGCCCAGCCGGCAGAATCGGAGCTGGACACCCATGTATTGGTAAAGACAAAGGAGAAGGTCACTGCCCCGGCGGCAGTGATGCCGGATGCAGATACAACCAGAGCAGGCAAGCCCTTACCTCAACCCCAGAGATCGGCACCAAAAAAGTACCAAACCACCAGGCCAGAGCAAAAACCAAAGCCCCCAGCCGCCTTCAAGCAGGATGACTCATTAGGGAAGACACAGACGCAGATGCTATCAGCCCCTATAAAAGAAGAGGGTACGAAGCTGCAAAAGAAGAGCCGCATGCAACTGGGATACGGCAAGCGACTGTTGAGACAAAAACGGAAGAGCATGGCCCCTGCAGTTACAGCATCCAGTATACTGGAGAGATTCGACTGCAAGACCATACAACTACCTGACAGCAACTCAGCAGCAGAGTGGCATCACCACTATAAGACGGCGATGGAGCAGGGTCAGGAGCAGTATGCCAACTGCCTGAAGCAGACGTACTTAGAACGATTTGGCAAGGCCCTGCCTGAGCATCTGAATGAGTGATCTAACCCAACATACCTGATGGCCTGGTAATAGATTCCAGTTGTGCGCAGCCTGCATCCAACTCTGCCCAGCCACCGGTCAGAATCAGCCTGGCTACGGTGGCAGTTGGCATCAACTTGCCATCTGCCGGGATTTCTACCAACCCATCTACCAGATACTCCACCAACTCCTCCAGCCCCGGATTGTGCCCCACCAACATTACCCGTTTAGCCGAGCCCGGGCAGTCGCGCAAGACCTGCAGCAAATCAGATACATCAGCAGCATATATACGCTTATCTCTAACAATGAACTCCTGGCCCAGACCCATATATTCTGCCGCCCTGTGCGCAGTATCCCAGGCACGACTGGCAGGTGAGGAGATGATATGGTCGGGAATCAGATTAATACGGGACAGCCACCCCCCTACCCCTTTGGCTCCACGCTTACCACGCTTGGTAAGCGGCCGGTCAAAATCACCAACTGCCGTGGACCAGTCTGATTTACCATGGCGTAACAACATTAACTCACATGTCATAATAATCACCTCTGACCTTATTAATCCAGCCAAAATCATAGGGGCTGATTGATAGCATATAGCGATGATAGAATGATAGTATAAGAAAGGCTACAACAGACCGATTACCAGCAAGATGATAACAAACTACACCGCAGAGCTACTCAACCCCGTGTTTCTAGAAAACTGTCGCAAAAACCCGGAACTGGGGCCGTCTCTACTATTTTTTAGTGGTGGATCAGCCCTAAAAGAGATAAGCCGCACCCTGAAGTTGTACAGCCACAACTCCATCCACATGGTCACCCCCTTCGACTCAGGCGGCAGCTCTGCCGCCCTGCGCCATGCCTTCTCCATGCCATCAGTTGGTGACCTGCGCAGCCGCCTCATAAGCCTTGCCGACGAGAACATAACTGGCCATCCAGAGGTCTACCGTCTATTTAACCATCGCCTGCCAGCAAATGGACATCATGATGAGCTAGTAAATAATCTGAACTCCATGGTCGATGGTAGCAACCCCATGGTGAAGTCAATACCGGACCCCATGCGCCACCTCATATGCAGTCAGCTCAGACACTTCCAGAGCTCTATGCCGGAAAATTTTGACCTGCGTGGTGCCAGCATTGGCAATCTGATCCTGGCTGGAGGCTATCTGCATAACAACCGGGAGTTGGAACAGACCACCTTCCTATTTACCAAGCTGGTAGGAGCGAAGGGTATTGTTCGCACCACCGTAAGCGAAAACCTGCACCTGATGGCCGAATTGGAGGATGGCAGCCAGATCTTTGGCCAACACCGTCTGACAGGGAAAGAATTTGCCCAGATAGGCTCACCGATCAGAAACATCACCCTATCCAATGATGCCAAACAACTAATTCCAACACGCCCGGAGATAAGTAAAAAAAACCGCAAGTATATAGACCATGCAGACCTGATCTGCTTTCCTCCAGGAAGCTTATACTCCAGTATTATCGCCAATCTGCTGCCAAAAGGCGTTTGCCAGGCCATCTCCAGAAACCCGGCACCCAAAGTGTTTGTACCATGCCTGGGTCATGACCCAGAACAGTTTGGCCTGTCAACAGAGAGATCGATTGAGGTGTTGCTGCACTACCTGAAGCTTGGCACCAATCAGGACTGCCCCAGCAGCCAGCTACTAAACCATGTACTTATGGACAGCAGCAACGGCAACTATGCATCGGCAGTATCCAAAAGTCGCATGGATAAGCTTGGGATTAAGCTCATCGATACCACCCTCATCACTGAACAGAGCACACCCTACTACGACCCAGATCTCCTGGTCGGCACCCTGCTCTCACTGGTATAACCACATCAACACCATATAACTTGAGGCTTACGTAATAGGAATTACAAAACCGACACATGAGTCGGCAAATACAACAGACAGCCGCCACCACCACCAAAGGCGTAGTATAAAACCACACAGAATATACAACCTATACTGTCAAGAGAGTCTAAATAAATTAGGTCAAATATTCTAACTGCAATGAATTTAAACCGTAAACACAGAACAAACCCAGGGATGATCAACAAGCTACAGAAATCCAAATAACAAACTGGTATTTTTCATGGTTAAACCATTCCTCTGGGACAATCACTTTATAACCGGCCTGACTGCTGTAGACAATCAGCACAAAAAGCTAGTCGAAATGATCAATAATTTTGGCACCCTGATAGCAACCGGTGATTCCATACCACAAGCAAGCTTTGACAAGCTCATCGGCGAGTTGGATGATTACATCAGATACCACTTCCAAACCGAAGAACAGATGATGTATGAGGCAAAGGTTGATCCGCACCACATCACCCATCACTGCAACGATCATAAGCAATTCATGAAAGACGTCAGCATGATGTCCTCACAACAATCTGATAGCATCAGGGACTCTGCAGCATCACTGCTGGAATTTCTTACCCATTGGCTGACCTATCACATACTCGGAACCGACCAGTCTCTGGCCAAACAGATCAGCAACATCAAACATGGCATGGATGCTACCGACGCATACCTTGCAACAAAACAATTCCATGATAGCGCGACAGAACCTCTACTGACTGCACTTAACGGCCTGTTCAAACAGGTTTCTGAACGAAACCAGGCACTGACCGAGCTCAACCAGACACTAGAACAGAATGTTAGAGAACGCACTAAAGAGTTGGTAAATGCCAACCGAGATCTGGAACAGATGGCCTTAACCGACCTGCTCACTACACTCCCAAATCGCCGACATGCCATGCAAAGCCTGGACAGCGCTTGGCAGTTTTCAACCAAACACAAAAGCCCTTTATCTCTGATTATGATAGATGCTGATGGATTCAAGGCGATAAATGACACCCATGGACATGATGCAGGGGACGAAGTACTGAAAGCACTATCCAATCAACTGGTAAACGCTTTTAGAACAGACGACATTGTCTGCCGCATGGGCGGCGATGAGTTTATGGTTTTATGCCTCAACACCCCACTTGATGGCGCACTGCATATAGCAGAGCTTGCACGTAAATCTGTTTCTGAAATAAAAGTAAGTGTTGGTGGTGATTATTGGCATGGCAGCATTAGTCTAGGCGTAGCCAGTCGCACAGAAGAGACAATACAAAGTAAAGATCTGATCAAGTTGGCAGACAACGCCATGTATAAAGCCAAACGCCATGGACGTAATCAGACCTGTTCATCACAGTGAGAATACTATCAGGCACAGATCATTGCCCTAAACAACGGTGTTATACTAAACCAACATGGAACCATAAACATTCTCAACAGAAACAAACAGCAGGTCTGCCTTGGGAGACCCTATGCAAAAACTGACCACACCTCTTGTATTTATTGCGATACTCATCTTGGCCATGCCAACATTTTGTATAGGCGCACCTAAATCCACCTCGCTCTGCGGGAGTGACGCAGGCGGCTTCAGAGCCTGGAGAGATGCCTTCAAACAAGAGGCCATTGATCTTGGCATTAACAGAAGAATCCTAGACGATGCGCTGGATGACATATCCTACAACACCAGAGTTACCCGCCTGGACCGCAACCAGAAAAGCTTCAAGCTTTCATTTGACCAGTTCATGAAAAAACGCGGGGCAGATTACATCATAAAAAAGGGGCGCAAACTAAAAAAAGATAATGCAAAACTACTCAACCGAATTAAACACGATTATGGCGTACCCCCTGGCATCATCCTCGCCATCTGGGGCATGGAATCCGGGTTTGGACGTTTTACCGGCAAGATGAAAGTTATACGTTCCCTTGCCACCCTGGCCTACGACTGCCGCCGTTCTGCATTTTTCACTCGGGAATTGATTGCCGCACTAAAGATCGTACAACAGGGTGATATGGAGCCATACCAGATGGTAGGTGCTTGGGCCGGCGAGATTGGACAGACTCAGTTTCTGGCATCCAACTATCTGAAATTTGCCGTGGACTTTGATGGTGATGGACGACGTGATCTGATTCGATCCAGAGCAGATGCACTCGCCTCCACCGCCAACTTCCTTGCATCCTTCGGCTGGATGCGCGGTAAAGGCTATCAGCAGGGTCAAGCAAACTATTCAGCCATCAAGGAATGGAACAGCGCCGGCGTATACCAAAAGGCATTGGCCACAATTGCCAAACGCATAGACCAATGACCCATGACAGGCACACCCGGATGCCTAGTGCGCCATGCGGTAGCCGCCACCTAACCGTCCAGATCGGGGATATCCTGCGGTTCTCTACTATCCAGAAAGGCCTGAACCCGATCCTCTAGCATCTTGGGATTGATCGGTTTCAGGACAAAATCAAACACCTGGTGTTTCAGAATTTCCTGGACCTTGTCACGCTGATTCATGGCGGTCAGCATGATGAAGGGGACAGAGTTCAGCGTCCCATCCTTATCTACCTCATCCAACAGTTCGATGCCACTCATCTTCGGCATCTCCACATCACACACCACCAGATCAACCCTCCGGCTGCGAAGCACCGACAGCGCCTCCTGACCATCACCGGCCTCCATGAGCTGATCAAATCCCATATCCTGAAGAACACCTTTGACGATGGCGCGCATGGAACGCATATCATCAACCACCAATATCATTAACTCTTGCATATGCAACCAACCCGGTAATATATAGCCCTGCAACTACAGCCAGCGCCCATTTCAACCCAGAACCCAAGCAACCTATGAACTGATTATGGACTAGTAACTTCCATATGAGAAGTTAGACAACCTCTGGCGCTCCAACTCTTCAAATAGACAAAATCCAGCAAGATACACAACCATTCCATCTATCAACCAGCACCATAACCGGCCATGTTCAGCCGTTGCTCGATATGATGGCCGTCAAGCATGGGCCTAGTGAGCCATCAGGTGGACTGCTCTTCTTCCATGCCATATTTCTTTAACTTCCGCCACAGGGAGACACGGTCAATACCAAGGATCTTCGCTGCCTGCGTGCGATTCTGTCCACTGCGGTCTAATACGTAGCGGATATAGTCCACCTCCCGCTCGACCAAGGTTGGCAGGCGTCCAGCCTCTTCACGCACCACATGCACCGCCTGCTCCACCAAGATAGGCGGCAAATTCGCCATGGTCAGTTGCTCTTCCTGAGCCAGGGTTACTGCACGCTCCATGATATTTTCAAGCTCACGGATATTTCCGGGATAGCCATAGTCAAGCAGTGCCGCCATCGCCGTTGGATCTATATCAACCACGGTGCGTCCCATTCGCACTGCGTGTTTACGCAAGAAGTAGAATGCCAGAAGTGGAATATCATCCCGACGATCCGCCAGAGGAGGCAGGTGCAGCCCTACCACATCAAGCCGGTAATAGAGATCCTGTCGAAAACGACCAGCTGCGACCTCATCGAGTAGATCACGATGCGTCGCGGTAATCAGGCGAATATCCACAGGAATTGCCTGCGTAGATCCCAGGCGCTGGATTTCTCGCTCCTGAATAACGCGCAGCAACTTCACCTGCATTCCGAGGGACATCTCCGCAATCTCGTCCAGAAATAGGGTGCCCCCGTTTGCCGCCTCGATAAGCCCTACTCTTGCCTCAGTAGCCCCGGTGTAGGCCCCTTTCTCATGACCGAAGAGTTCATTGGCCAGCAGATCCTCCTGCAAGGCACCACAGTTGACCGCCTGAAAAGCATTTTTACTTCGGGTACTTTGGGTATGGATGAAGCGCGCCAACAGCTCCTTACCGGTGCCACTCTCCCCGGTAATCAGCACGTTTGTATCGGTGGGAGCAATTTGCCGCGTCATCTCCAGCAGACGCTGCATGATTGCATCCTGGGTAATGATAGAAGGCTCATTCCGGCTATCGCTCAGCTGCGTCCTTAACTCCCGGTTTTCCCGTTTCAGGCGAACAAACTCAAGCGCATTACGCACAACTTCACGCACTTCATCCAGGCGAAAGGGTTTTGCAATGTAGTGAAATGCCCCCGCTTTCATTGCTTCGACGGCAGAATCCAGTGTGGCAAAGCCCGTTATCAGGACCACGGCAGTTTCCGGATCCAGATCCTTGGCCCGACGCAGTACAGCCATACCGTCCACCTTCTCCATTCTGAGATCGGTTAGAATGACATCAAAACGCATTTTCTTCAGCGCCTCTATGGCGCCTGCACCACTCGTTCGCGTGGTGACCGCATAACCCTCCTTACGACATACATGGGCCAGATTATCAACGGCAGTGGCCTCATCATCGACAATCAAGACCCGACCAATCTCGGACGATACTTCAGCCACGATTCAACTCCTCACCAGGAAGCAGCACAATGACTTGCGTGCCTTCTCCCGGCCGAGAAGCAATAGCGAGACAGCCATCATGTTCACGCACAATTTCTTGCACAATGAACAGCCCAAGCCCTACACCTTGACCAGGGTCGCTGGTGGTAAAAATGGATCAAAGACCTTAGAGAGATTTTCTACAGGTATACCGGGTCCATCGTCGGAGACCAATATCCTGACAAAGGGACCAGCATAATCTGTAATGCATTTGAGGTTACCTGCTACTTCGGCCCCATCGGGAATCACAGAAACACCTTGTTCACACAACATGGCGTGAATATTCACCTGCACCCCCGGTTTTGCTGCATGCATGGCATTTTGAATCAGATTTATAAACAGCTGTTGAATACGCTGCTTATCTACCTTCAACATAAGGTCAGCTGGAATATTGACCGTTAACTTCGCTGAACTTTGCCGTAGGGTTTTTCCAATAATGATTTGAGTCTCATCAACAAGCTTCAACAACCCCATCCGGCTCTTCTGAAAAACACGCTGACTGCCAAAATCGAGCAGGGTTCGAACAATGTTACGCCCACGCTCAGTTTCACTGTCAATCTGCTTCAGCCAGGTATTGAGCTGATCCAAATCGCCATCGGCCAGCTCTTCCATCAACAGTTGGCAGGACGAAGATATATTTGAGAGTGGATTATTCAACTCATGGGCCACACCGGATGCCAAGATGCCCAGTGACGCCAGCTTCTCAGACTGCAACATACGCCTCTGACGGACCTCCAACTCTTTCAACATCTCATTAAAGGCATCGGTAAAGGTCATAAACTCACGATCACTGGACGGGGGATCCAGATGATTGAAGCGCCCCTTGGCAATTGACACCAGCTGGGACTCCAATTGCTTAAGCGGGGTGACTGCCACACGTTTAAGTTGGCGCCCAACTATATAAATAGCAAAACCGATAATGGGCAGAAACACCAACAAAAACCACTGAGACTCCTGAACAGCACTCTCCAGCATCCGCCGTTCTTGCTTAGCCAGTAAGTCAACAGAGAGATAGATTTGGTGCCCGAGGGCTCTTATCTCATCTCGCAATCGCTCCTGATCACCAACCGATGCTAACTCCCAACGCCCCAACAGGACTCGGTAATCATGCAGTACCCGAACCGTTAACGATAACTCGGAATCGTATACAATCGCGTCCAGGGCCGCATTGTATTTCTGCAGAATATTAAGAGAGGCCATCGCATATTCGTCCGCCCTGGACAGTGCCTCGTCATCCGTGTAGAGAAACAGATTCTTTTCTTCACGACGCATTTCAAGAACTGCATCCTTCAAATCAGAAACTACCTCACCTTCCGTCACCTGCCGCTCAAGAAACAACAGATCCAGAAAGGCGATGATGCCAAGTGCCACGATTCCAATTACCAGCACGATATACGCACTGGTAATTTTGCCCCGTAAACTGCCTAGATCAAAAAAAGAACCCATAACAAAATGCAACATACTGTTTCAAATTGAAACAATGGTAGCAGATTTAGCCTCGTGGCGCATTTTCAGCCTATTGAGCCCATGCGCCCATTGACGACTGTTTCATAATGCAACATCAGCAGCAGCTGGATCGATTATGCCGCACGCAAAATCAACAAGTTACACGCCATCAAACCTGGCACAGGCGTTGCAATACTAGCCACAACAACAGTTGAAACTAATATTCTGAATTATTGACATGACAAGCCTCAGTGACGACCTTAAGCGAATCTTAACCGGCCTGGCCTACCAGGATGCCGGGGAATTTCTATCCATGCACGATAAGATGAGAACGCTTGGAATAGGAGCAAAAAACAGGAAAAAGCCCACCACACCCACCCACAGCATAGTGAATAAGCCAGCCACTCACCGTATTGCCCTAATCAGTGACGGCAGGGGTGCGGGCGCCCCCCTAGACTATGCAATTGAAACCTGCTCACGACAGGGTGCAAAGATCGATCTGCTTCTACACGGCACCATTGATACTGAAAACATCGCCACGCTGGAAACACATATTCGATCGGCCGGCCTTGACTACAACTGCATTCAACTTGGCACCCAACCGTCCGACGGAATAATTGAATACATCTATAACCACCCCGCCCTGATTTTCCTGGTAGCAATGCCAGATGACACCACCGCAAAAAAACTCATTGAGGAGGTAATACCCAAGCGCGGAGGACGCATACCTGTCCCACTGGTGCTTATTGAAGACCACTCCTCAGTTCGGCCAGGCAATCAATCTGCAGCCTAAGCTGCAGTCATGTGATCACTGTAATTAAAATTGGACAACACCAAACGCGCCCCCTACAGCCACTACACACAGTGGTGAAATAAGTGGCAAATGGATACCCATGAAATATACGCACACGCTTCCTATGAATGAAGCACTTTCCAATGAGAACCGATTAAACAAACCTGCCGATGAAGAGCAAACAACCGCAACGCCAGGAATAATCTCCCAAAACCAGGTTATTACGGCGGTCATATTTGCTGGACTGGCGTTATTACTGGCCTCTGTCGTACCTACCATCGAAATAGCCTGGGTCAGCGCCATTCTGGTTCTGACTATCTACCTATTTGCATTTGAAGTAGTAAGTGTTGATGTTGCAGCGGCAACGATAATGGTACTACTTGGATTAACATCACTGCTAGCACCCTTCATGGGCTTGGAAGCGGGCCTGGTTGATAATAACCACCTGTTCGATGGCTTCTCTTCTAATGCAGTAATGTCCATCATTGCGGTCATGATCATCGGAGCCGGTCTTGATAAGACTGGCATCATGAGCAAGGTAGCGGCTTTTATTCTAAAGGTTGGCGGCACCACTGAAGGACGCATCATACCCATCATCTCTGCTACAGTGGGCTTTATCTCATCATTTATGCAGAACGTTGGGGCCGCAGCACTTTTCCTTCCGGTTGTCTCGCGTATCTCCGCCCGCTCTGGTTTGCCCATGTCGCGCCTACTGATGCCTATGGGCTTTACTGCAATCCTTGGTGGCACCATGACCATGGTAGGTTCCAGCCCGCTAATTCTACTTAACGATCTGATTCTCACCTCAAACAAGGCACTACCCACCGAGCAACAAATGGAAGCATGGGGGCTGTTCTCGGTAACACCTGTAGGTGTGGCGCTAATCGCGACAGGAGTTATCTATTTTGTTGTAGCTGGCAGGTTCGTATTACCCAAGACAGAGAGTGAGAGCAGCACCACAGGCACCGATGCCATG
>JAAGZL010000395.1 GCA_024206335.1 Gammaproteobacteria bacterium | reverse complement strand
TGAAAACACGTCAAAACATGTCTAGAAAGGTCTTTCTCGGTAGTCTTGACCCATTTTGGCACTAACCACAGCACCCAGGCTTCTTCCAGAGGTGCTTGGGCTCGGATGGACACGAGACAGCATTTGGTCATTTTGGCCTCTTTCGAGCTCCAGAATAGACCCAGACCCCCACGAAAGACCTTTTCACTCATTTTTATGTGTTTTTTCATCATTTCTGGGCTTTATTTTGCCCAAAACCGACCAGAATTGCACTTTTTATGCAAATTTAGTGGAAAAAATGACCATTTTTGAGGCATTTGGGAAATTTTGACTCAAAAATGGCGTAAAAAGTGCATTTCTGGTCAGTTTCAGGCAAAATAAATCCCATAAATGATGAAAACACGTCAAAATATGTCTAAAAAGGTCTCTCTCTTGGGTCTGGGTCCATCTGGGACCAAAATCGGTTTCTGGCGCGTAAAATAAGTTCAAACCTCCTTCGTAACGGTCACTTGACCAGCCACCTTCAATGATAAAAAATCCATATTTTGAGCCCCACAATGACCTCAGACCCCCAAAGTAAGTCGTTCTAACCCTAAAATACACCGTTTCTCTTCATTTCTGGGCTTTATTTTACCCAAATCCGACAAGAAATGCACTTTTTAAGCCATTTTCCATAAACTTTTAAGAAAAACTCGAATCCAAATCGGCCCGGACTTGCTTACTCACTCGAAATCCTAAAATCGACGGCTCTCAATCAATTTTTTGAGTTTGACAACGAGCAAGACTGTATTTGAAAGCTGGAGACTTGTTCTATTGAACTAAATAAGAATTAGAGACTAATTACTTAAAATAATATCATTTTTTAACACCATTTTGGGGTGGTGCACTTTCGTTTTACTTGGGAGTTTTAGTTATGATATACACCATCCGGTGATTGGTGGTTACTAAACTTTAAATTACGTAAGCACTTCAGAATTGCTTACGTATACTAATTTACTTCAAGTTGACTATTCGTTTAATGGTTTAAGACCATCAAATGACTATTAGTAATGAATTTTTATCAACCATTCCAAGATTAATGGACAATTCCAGCATTTAGATTTCAATGACCCCATTTTGGCCATTTTTTTCTTGTCTCAACCCGGAAGTTTATATACAACTAAGATTGACCTCACAGATC
>JAAGZL010000394.1 GCA_024206335.1 Gammaproteobacteria bacterium | reverse complement strand
GTGTAAGTGACTCCATCAATCGTTGTTGTGCTGGAGTAAGGCCTGCCCAGATTATCGTAACTAGCTGACTTTTGAATGCCCTCCGCTCCAGTGCTACTGGCGGGTTTACCGACTCCCTTGTTGGCTGTGTCATAAGCCCAGCTGCTCACACCTTCAAGTTCGGTGCGCTGTGTTTTCCGGCCGAGTTTATCGTAGGCCGTGGTGCTGCTATTGCCCTTGGCATCTGTTTGCCGGACTAATTCGCCCAGCGCATTGTAGCCGTATGCCCACAAACCCATGTCGGGGTCATTCATGGTGATTTTGTTACCGCGAATGTCATAGCGGGTGTTTATGGTGTTACCCAATGCGTCTTCGGTGGTGATTAAATTTCCGAAAGGGTCATAGCGATAGGTGTTTTTATTTCCTTCGGCATCGATCACCTGGCGTAATTCACCAATTACGTTTTTGATCTGAGTGGTTGACTGTAACTTGCTGTTGGTCACAGTGGTCGCAAGCCCGGAATAACTGGTGGTTGACGGGCTGTTGTCCGGCAAGGTCGCTGTTAAGAGACGGCCTGCGATATCGTAAGTGTAAGTGTGCCAGTAAG
>JAAGZL010000393.1 GCA_024206335.1 Gammaproteobacteria bacterium | reverse complement strand
GTACACATGTATACTCAACAATAGGCCTCAGTGAGCAGCACACATTGTCCTATTCGTACAACTACTCCAATATAGTACTCCCATTTGCGCTAAATCAAGGTGAGAACATAGTTGGCAAGACCAATATGGGGGGAGGAGACCGTGCCAATAAATAGATGACACAATGTTGGGTATCACCTGTACCATTAGCAGCACATATATACAATAATAGGCTTCAGTGAGCAGCATATCTATGAGTAAAACATCCCTTTCTACTACCATTGGAAGCGGATGACTGCTCTAGAACAAAACAAAGGATTGCCTATGAGTGAAAGTACTCATGTTCTCCTAACCAAACAGCAGTAGCAGTATGAAGCAATACTCCTGCCAAAACTAAAGTGATACTTCCCCTTACTCTCAAATAGAGCATTGTAGTACAAGCAGTAAAGCTCTTATGTCGTATAGGAGCAATCAACAATGACTTTTGCAAATGCTATAGGAGTTCACACTTCATATATGGGATACATGTTGGATGGAAAGAGAATGGGAGTCCACACAACTTCCACATGGAACCCTGGATCTCCAAAACCCATCCAACACTGAATATGGTCCAAACAGTTATAGCAGCTCTTTTTGTTGG
>JAAGZL010000392.1 GCA_024206335.1 Gammaproteobacteria bacterium | reverse complement strand
TTTGACGGGTAACGGAGAATTAGGGTTCGATTCCGGAGAGGGAGCCTGAGAAACGGCTACCACATCTAAGGAAGGCAGCAGGCGCGTAAATTACCCAATCCTGACACAGGGAGGTAGTGACAAGAAATATCAATATAAGACTTTTGTGTCTTGTAATTGGGATGAGCGGAACTTAAATCGCTTCTCGAGTATCAATTGGAGGGCAAGTCTGGTGCCAGCAGCCGCGGTAATTCCAGCTCCAATAGCGTATATTAAAATTGTTGCGGTTAAAACGCTCGTAGTTGGATATCTGCTAAGGGGTTCCGGTCCTTCCCAGTGAAGAATACGCGGAACTCTTCTTGGCATTTATTCAGGGAAGGTGTTTGCACTTTGTTGTGTGTCACATGATCTGAATTTTTACTTTGAGGAAATAAGAGTGTTTCAAGCAGGCTCACGCCGTGAATATGATAGCATGGAATAATAGCACAGGACCCCTTTCCAAAGCTGTTGGTTTTTGGAACGAGGTAATCAGAATAAGGATAGTTGGGGGTATTCGTATTTAACTGTCAGAGGTGAAATTCTTGGATTTTTTAAAGACGAACTATTGCGAAGGCATCTGCCCAGGATGTTTTTATTGATCAAGAACGAAAGTTAGGGGATCGAAGACGATCAGATACCGTCCTAGTCTTAACCTTAAACTATGCCGGCTGGAGATTGGGGTCGTCAGATTTGTGACGTCTTCAGCATCCTATGAGAAATCTAAGTCTTTGGGT
>JAAGZL010000391.1 GCA_024206335.1 Gammaproteobacteria bacterium | reverse complement strand
TCAAGCTGTGGCATGTACGAAGAGATGTATCGAGAACTTGGGAGACCCTGTTGGTTCCCGGCACTGTACCGGGTAGGGAAGCCAAACTGAAAGGTGAGGCCAACGAAGATCATCAGGGAGTCGGATCAGCTCATAGTAGTCTGAGATCGGGAGAGCCGGTTACATGGCGAAGGTGCTGACAGTAATACGTAGATTGCAAAGGAAACAACTGCCGGACATGTAGGGCTGGATAAACAGATGCAAACCTCACTGCAAGCCATAGCTATCAAGGCTGGAGAACGACCGACACACCGCTTTCAGAACCTGTACAAGGAGCTGAATATGGGGCTGTTATGGGAGAGCTATGAACGGCTCAACCGAAAAGCAGCGTCAGGAGTGGATGGTCAAACATGGATGGAATACCAGGAAGAACTGCTGCCAAGGCTTGACAACCTGGACAGTAGTTTGAAGGAGGGAAGATACAAGACACAGCTGATCAAAAGGGTCTACATACCCAAAGGGAACGGGAAGGAACGCCCACTGGGCATACCTGCGCTGGAGGACAAGATTGTCCAGCAGTCGGCAGCCACACTGCTACAGAGTATCTATGAGTCTGATTTTCTGGACTGTAGTTATGGCTACCGGCCCAAGCGTAGTGCTCACGAAGCGATCCACAGTCTCAACGTCAACCTGCAATACGGCAAATACGGCTATGTAGTGGAAGCAGACATCAAAGGATTCTTTGATCATGTGGATCACGACTGGATGCTGAGGATGCTTATGCAACGGGTTGATGACAAGGCCTTTCTCAGACTAATCAGTAAATGGCTCAAGGCAGGGATAATGCAGCCAGATGGAAAAATAGACAGGCCTGAAGAGGGAACCCCTCAAGGTGGACGAGTTATAACTGAATCTGGTGTTTGAGGGGTTGAAGAAAAGCGGCGTATCTGGTTGATTTGTTGTTGCGAAACAATGAAAACAACCAAAAGGATACGCCACTGTGAAGAAGAATACCGTTGTTGAACTGAAAGGTCGAG
>JAAGZL010000390.1 GCA_024206335.1 Gammaproteobacteria bacterium | reverse complement strand
CTAACAGAAGGTAATAAGCCGCCTCCTGCTGATGGTTTTGAACCGCCTTTAATAGATGATATCATTGCGCCCGTTTTAGCTAAACTAGCTGCTGTATAGGCTGCTGCAACTATAGGTGCATATGGGCCACCTGTTGACATTCCTGCTTTCCACGCATCAACCGCAGCTTGTCCACCTGAAACAATCGCTTTTGCAATTGCAATTTTCTTTGCAATCTCTTGTGATTTTTTACCACCTGTGCTTAATGCTGATACAATAGCCCCCATTGTGCTAACTACAGTATCTATTTCAAATCTTTGCTCATCTTCTTTTAATTTCTTTCTAGCATTAGCCGCTTGTTGTTTAGTGATCGTGCCTGCATCTTCACCAATTCTGATCGCTTCATTTATACGAGCATAATATTCGACCATGCTTTCTTCTTCTTGCCTGTGTCTGTCAGCAAGAGCCTCAATAATTCCCTGCGTTTCTTCCTGTAGTCTTAATGCTTCCACGTTCTCAGCAGGTTCTGTGCCTGTGCTTTCTTCATCTTTTTTGACTAGTGCTTCATCAATGATTAGTTTTGTTTCTTCCGCTGCTTTCTCTACGCCT
>JAAGZL010000389.1 GCA_024206335.1 Gammaproteobacteria bacterium | reverse complement strand
AGAGGGTGTCCGGAAAGTCTTTGCCTTCGGCCATCCCATACTCGGGGAATTTTCAAAAAAATTATTTTCGGCGACACCTTTCCTACTTTTTCAGAAAAATCACGAAATACCACTAATTTTGTAAATCGCGCCTAGCAAGAAGTATCGACCGGCTTTGTAACAGAACGATCATCAATACAATTTCAATTTCGTTAGCCGAGTCGTCGTACCATCATATTGATGGCAGCTAATTGAACCCATGCCTCGGAGCTTTTTGCTAAATATTCATAGTCTTTACTCAATCGACGCTCATGATTCATCCAGCCAAATGTCCTTTCTACAATCCACCGAAATTTCACAATTTTGAAGACCTTTCTCGGGTGTTTAACGACCTTCCAGATAACGCCAAACCAATGCATTACCCAGTCTTTGAAGGTATCTCCTGTGTACCCACCGTCGGCCCACATAAGCTGTATCCCTGGGAATTTCGGCATCATCCGTACCAATAATAACTTCGCACCGGCCCTATCCTGAATACCGCCTGAGTGCACGACTACACACAATAATAACCCTAGAATATCGACAGCAATATGGCGTTTTCTCCCTTTAGTTTTTTTGCCACCGTCATAACCTGTATCCTCTGCCGGGCCAGCATTCTTAACCGTTTGACTATCAACAATGGCGGCGGAGGGCTGATCATTACGGCCCGCATTGACTCTAACTTTCTCACGTAGTATTCGGGTCATATCTTCCAGTGACCCGTCATCTCGCCACTGAGAATAATATTCATAAACCGTAGATTTAGGAGGAAACTCTTTGGGTAAATAGCTCCACTGACAGCCTGTGCGAAGCATATATTTCAGGGCGTTCACGACCTCACGCATATCCGTTGTGCGTGGCCGTCCTCCCGCCTTAGCTGGGGGTATTAATGGTTGGATAGCTGACCACTCTTTATCAGTTAAATCAGAATAATAACGACGAACATTCATATGGAAATCTTGGGGGCTTTAAAATAGTATGGAGTGAGAATTAAGAGGCAGTATAAACTATGCTATTTGATCAAAAAACATTCTTCAAAGCTTGCCATTAAAGGCGGATACTCCTTTTCGGACACCCTCT
>JAAGZL010000388.1 GCA_024206335.1 Gammaproteobacteria bacterium | reverse complement strand
TGTGACCCCGACCCCTGGTGTTCAGGCACTAAGAACCGGGGGCCTAGGCCCCCGTGGTGAATAGTGGCTGCACCGTCTATGCACTATTGGGTTTTCCGGCGTCCGCACCCGAGAGGGCCAGCAAAGGCCGGTCCAAACGGCCGGACGGCAGCAGGAGCAGGTACGGCAGTTGTGTTAGTCGCGGCGGATACGCCATCGATGAGGTTGACCGGTAATCCGGAGTAATCAGTATGGAAGAATATGGTGGTCAGGTCGCTCGTGGCCACGAAGGTTTCGGTGAAGGTAGACCACAGTCCTGTGACGTGGTCATCCACCAGTTGTGAGAATATATCACCGCTACCAGAGGTGGTGGTGGCCGTACCAGCGTTTGCACCCACCTGGAACCATTCATTTGAATTGCTCCTTGCTCTGTAAGCAAAGTCAAACTGGTAGCTCTGGCCAGCCACAGTGTTGAACGTCTGGTAGATGCTAAATGGGGCGCCTGTTCCATGTGAATTAATCTCTGCATGTTGGCCGCCATCGAAGGAATTAACGCCACCATAGCCGGATTTCCATATCTCGATGTTACTCCCATTCCATCCAACATCGCTAGCATTAAAAAAATCCCAGGTGTTACTTGCGCCTAGATACCCGCTGGATAAGGTAATGTCTATGTCTTCAAAATTACCATTGGTTAGTAGATTGGTTGCGGCGTTTGCTGTGGTTGTGCCTAAAATCACCATGGATGCCACGGCGCATAGTGCTAGTGATTTGATTTTAGTCATGGTTGTAGATCCTCTGGATACGCAATTATATCAGCTAACTTACTGGCACTGCAGCTAAATTGTGTGTTTATCGCAGCAGCTGCTGGTTGCTTGGAGTGTGAGCCAATTCACATTCTCGTGAAGGACTATAGCAGAGTCTGCATAATAAAGTATTACCCAAATGAGTGAAATTACATATCGTTTATCTTTCGTTACCATCAATAGCCAGAAGATTAGATTTATTTATCACAGATGCTCGGGGATATCGGGACTGAATCGGTTATTTTGGTTATGATGGCGCAGGTTTAACTCTGTTCAGTGGGCTATTGTTTTATGTC
>JAAGZL010000387.1 GCA_024206335.1 Gammaproteobacteria bacterium | reverse complement strand
GGCGAGACCGAATTTGCCGCTGGCCTCTTCTATCTCTATCTCTGTATCGACCGGAAACTGCTGATTGAAAACCTCTCCGATGATGCAGATCTGGCAAACAAGACCATTGGAGCACTTATCCAGTCAGCCGCCACCATCGCACCCAGCGGCAAACAGAACAGTTTTGCCTCCCGCGCCCGTGCTTCCTATATCTTGTGCGAATCTGGTAATCAGCAACCCCGTTCCCTATCGGTCGCCTTCCTGAAGCCAGTCGGCGGCAAGGATCTGTTGACCCACTCTATCGAATCCCTGGAGCAGACGCGGGAAAAAATGGATGAGGTCTATGGAGATAGCGCAGAGAGAACAAACTCGCTGAACGCCCTTACCGGTGAAGGTAGCTTACAAGGCATCATCAACTGTGCAACAGGGGCATAAGATAATGAAAGAGTACCTCCTATTTCATCTATACGGACCGATGGCGGCCTGGGGGGATACAGCGGTGGGTGAGTTCCGCCCAAGCCACAACCACCCCACCCGCACTGCGGTACTCGGGCTGGTGGCGGCGGCGCTGGGAATCAGGCGTCATGAGGAAGAGCGGCTTCAGGCATTAGAGCAATCATGCCTTGTCGCTGTTCGACTCGATGCGACCGGCGAAGTGTTGCGCGACTACCACACCACCCAGGTACCGCCTGAACAGCGCAAGGTCCGGCACTACACGCGCAGGGATGAGCTAAACGCCAGCAAGCTGCACACCATCCTTTCCCAGCGGGACTATCTCACCGATGCCGCCGCCACTATCGCTTTATCTGCGACGGACGACCCACCAATCCGCCTACAGCAAATGGCCGAAGCCCTGCAACGCCCTGCCCTGCCACTCTATCTTGGCCGCAAGTCCTGCCCATTGGCCCTGCCCCTGGAGCCAAGGTTAATCAAAGCCAATGATCTGAAAACAGCTTTTGACGCCTACCCTCCGGTTGCAGAGCAACTGAAAAAAGTGACTGAGGATCTCCACCAGTATGGTCAAGGAATACCTGCACCGGAACAGTTCCGTTATTACTGGGAAGAGGGCGAAACCACGCCAGGCATGAAAACAGAGATGATCTATCCATGCAGGGACCGTCTGCGCAACCGTCAACGCTGGCAGTTCGATACACGTAGCGAACACTATGCTGCGGAAATCAGGGAGGAATGAGCATGTATTTAAGCCGAATCCGTTTATGTACAGACAGCAACACCGGGGCATTGGCCCGGCAACTCTGCGAGAGTGACAGCTACAGAGAACACCAAATGCTCTGGCAACTCTTTGGCGACAATCCAGATGCCAAACGGGACTTCCTCTTCCGCCGTGATGACCACAATGGATGGCCCCTGTTTTACCTGCTCTCAAAACGCATGCCGGAAGACCGTAACCATATATGGCAAATCGACCACAAAGAATATCAGCCAAAATTGTATAAAGAACAGAAACTGGCTTTCAGTCTGCGGGCAAACCCTGTCATAACCCGCAAAGACCAATCCGGAAAATCAAAGCGTCATGATCTTGTCATGGATTTAAAGAAAAAGAGTGATTGGAAAAAAACCTCAAAAAATGATCGCGCCACAATCCATGCATTGGCCCGACAGGCGGGAGAAACATGGCTGACACCACGTTTGGAACGAAATGGTGCTGAACTTCAGACTCTAAATGTAGACGGTTATATACAACACCTTAACCGTAAAAAGAGCCAGAAAAAAGCCATTCGCTACAGTACTCTTGATCTGAAGGGTACATTGAGTGTGACTGATCCAGAAATCTTTACCAAAGCACTGTTTCAAGGCATCGGCCCCGCCAAAGCCTTCGGCTGCGGATTATTGCTTATCCGTCGCCTCTAGCCCATACTTTTAATGAGACCTTGATTAATGACGAACGCCATGACAAAACTCACCCAAGCCGATATTGACGCCATGCCAATCAACACCAGGCTGGAACTTATAGAGGC
>JAAGZL010000386.1 GCA_024206335.1 Gammaproteobacteria bacterium | reverse complement strand
CTAGAGTTTAGAGTTTCAGGAGGATAAAGCCCCGAAAAAACGCACAAAAAACTTGACATTGCAGCAGATGAAGCGTTGCCGCGCCTTGCATAACTTTGCGTCTTTAAAAAGTTATGCAAGGCGCGGCCTTCAGAAGAGAAATCGACCTTCTGGAGACCGCTATGAACACAGCAGGATACGGCAATATCCCCCGCGAACTGTTCCATTGGATAACATTTTTGTGCAAAGTGCTACCCCTAAGATCAGTCGGTACTTTCATTGAGCTACTTATTGGTTCAATGCTTACCCCGACAGGCTTTGTAACTGATGCCTATTTGATGCTGGATATGCGCAATCATTGGACCAGTTACTACAAATGGTTACAGAATGGTAGATGGTCATGGTTAGCCTTGGCAAGGCAATTTGTTCGACTAATACTAAGGACGGTAAAGGCGGATGTGGTTCACTTGGTGATTGATGATACTTTGACGCTTCGTGCTTCAAAAAAGCACCCGGCAGCAAGATTCATCACCAACACGGGAATAAACCCAACCTTGCTCAATATGTGCGAGGGCAATGCTGGGTAAGCTTGGCTTGTGCAGTAAAGGGGGATAGTGGTGGGGTCATCGCATTACCCCTACTGTCTCGCCTGATACCAAGTGCAGGCAATACGGGGAAATTGGTGGCGGCAAATACGTTGATCCGGGCTGTTTACCGCCTGTTTCATGGGGTAAAAGTAAGAGTTCTAGTGGATAGCTGGTTTATGCGCCGTTGTTTTATTGAGTCCATGGAGCAGCGCGGTTTTGATGTTATCGGGCAGGTTCGCAGAGATACTCGTCTATATGAAGAACCGCCAAAGAGAAAACGAGGTCAGCGTGGGCGGCCCCGTAAATATGGTGAGAAAAATACACCCAAGCGAATTGCTCATTTTAAACGGACGGAGGCAACTTTACAGTTATATGGGCGATCACAGGATGTGCGTTATCGTAGTAAGATAGCCAAGGCAAGGTTTTTGAATGGGCGATTGGTAGTAGCTGTTTGGTGTGAATTTAAAAGTGACAATGGCCGCTGGAAACAGACTTGCTTGCTAATAAGTACAGACCTGAGTCTCACCCCAGAAGAGATCATCAAGATCTATGGAGAGCGCTGGTCGATTGAATCAATGTTCAATCAACTGAAACTTTCGTGGGGTATGAAGGAGGCTTGGCAGCAGACACGACAAACCCTGCATCGTTGGGTTCATTTGACAATGGTGGGGTACGGTCTGGTGCAGTTGCTGGGGTTGTTGAACGACAACTGTGTTCAGCAGTTATGCCGCCATTCACCATGGCGGCGGGATAATCCAACAACAGCAGGGCAAATTCGTAAGGGGCTTGTAACCATTTTTCGCCATGTTGCTGTAAGGGAGTGGTGGGACCGTAAATGCAAAAAATTCGAGCCACCAAATTGGCGAGGAAGTGAATATGTTGAGAGAAATCAGTTTAACCGCTTGTAATAAGCGGCAGAATGATCATAGAGGGCTCGGAATTCGAGTTGCTGACAACGACTTGAAGTGGCAGTGCCGCTCTAAACTATAGCT
>JAAGZL010000385.1 GCA_024206335.1 Gammaproteobacteria bacterium | reverse complement strand
TGCGTATCAGTGCGCATCAGTGCGTATCAGTGCGTATCGATGCGCATCAGTGCGTATCAGTGCGTATCAGTGCGTATCAGTGCGTATCAGTACGGATCAGTACGGATCAGTACGGATCAGTACGATATTATCATAAGTATTATCATTATTATGATTAATATTATTATCATTATCCTTATTACCATGAGGTTGACACAGAGGTTGGCACAGAGGTTGACACGTCCTTGTGGTCGTGCGCGTTGGGGGCGGTATGGCGCCCGTTTCTGGAGCGGTTTTCGTGGATTAAGTCGTCCACTTCGCGGCGTCCCGCGCTCCCCCCAGGGCGCCCCGGCGCGCCCACTGCGCCGGCGCGCCGTGCCCCACTTGCACCTCGGTCGAGGGCACCGCCCGCCCCGCTGGGAGCGTACCCCAACCCCCCTCGTGCGCGTCACTTCTGTCCACCCAATTCTTTTGTGACACGGTGCCGGAATCCGCCCGTTGGGCGTCCTTCAAGAGGTCCTACCCCACGAACTGTTGAGTACCCCGCAAACTATTGATGTGTATCAGTGCGTATCAGTGCGTATCAGTGCATATCAGTGTGTATCAGGACGTATCAGTACGAGATTCTCATTATCAGTGTCATCCGTATCATCATTATCAGCTTTATCCTTCATAATTCCGGCGCGCGAAGCGCGCCGAGAAAAAAT
>JAAGZL010000384.1 GCA_024206335.1 Gammaproteobacteria bacterium | reverse complement strand
CTAAACAAATCGCTCACCATTGACTGCAGAAAACGCCATCAGGACAGCTGGCTTCTTGAGATGGGGTGCTTTATGCTTCCTATACCCTTCTTATTTTTTGGCTTGCATGTTGCTCAGATTGTCTTATTATTTATGTAAAAATAAGGAAGGAGATAAATATGTCCTATTTTAAAGCATCTATTTACGCGTTGCTAACCGCTCCGCTGATTTTATTCAATGTGTCCCACGCATCGACGTATACGACTGGAGATTTGGAATACGACCCTGATACAGGCGTCATAACGAATAAGCTAACCCAACAAGCTTATTTGGGTTGGAATCACGGTGCTTATTATACTTACCAGGAAACTGTGGATGCCACCGCCATTGGTGGTCGATATGCCGATTACCACATCGCGGACTACGAAGAGGCTAAGACGTTTTTCGAGGCAGCTATGTCCGGTTCTTGTGTTGTCACGAGTGACACTAACACGTTTTGCGATACGCAGGCCCCTTATGCCCAGAATTGGAGCTCGTTCGGTGACAATTCCTTCCAGGAGGAAGACGCCGTGTGGTATTGGACGGGGGACCCAAACGCGGTCGGTTGGATTCGGATGCATGAGCGGACACAATACCAGCACCAGTTTGTGGTCGAATCTACTATGACAATCGCCGAGACCGATGAGTATTCATGGAGCGGCAGGTACTGGGACGAGGCGAATATCGCTTGGCTTATGGTCGCCAATACGACATCTACGGTACCAGTCCCCGCAGCCATCTGGCTATTCGGTACAGCCCTGATTGGGTTGGTTGGGTATGGTAAACGTAAATCGAAGGTTCCTGTTTAGCCCATCTAACCTAATACCTTGTAACCCTGCGACAGCCCATCGCTGCCAACGCG
>JAAGZL010000383.1 GCA_024206335.1 Gammaproteobacteria bacterium | reverse complement strand
TGTGTTTGGGAATACATGATTGGGCAAGTGGTCAGAGTCAGGCTGCACTCGAATCCATGCTTAGTCCAGCATCGTAGCTACGCCTGACTCAGACCCACCCCTGAGATACTTACATTCTTCGCGGTTAGTTTTTTGTTAATTTGTTGGACAATATACGCCAGACAGCTGGCTCTAGGACAATCATTGTGCTTTCCGTAATCGCCCTAGTGGGGCGCCCAAATGTAGGTAAATCAACCCTGTTTAATCGACTGACACGTAGCCGTGATGCGCTGGTGGCAGATCAGCCAGGTCTGACCCGCGACCGTCAGTATGGAGTGGGGCGCATGGGTAACCGTCCCTACCTGGTGGTGGACACCGGTGGTATTAGTGGTGATGCGGAAGGGGTGGAGGCACTGATGGTGCAGCAGGTGACCACCGCCATTGGGGAGGCTGATCACATATTCTTTCTGCTGGATGCGAAGGATGGTCTGGGTGGGGCCGATGAGGCTATTGCCGACCAGCTGCGCCGTACCGGCAAGCCCATAACCCTGGTGGTAAACAAGAGCGAGAACATGGACAAGACGGTGGCAGGGGTGGATTTCTACCGTCTCGGTCTGGGTGATCCGGTGCCAATTGCTGCAGTGCATGGCCATGGCGTAAAGCAGCTGATAAATGAAACACTAAAGAGTTTGCCTGAGCCGATTGAAGGGGATGGTGAAGGCATAGATATGGGGGTGAAGGTGGCCGTTATTGGACGCCCCAATGTTGGCAAGTCAACCTTGGTAAATCGGTTGTTGGGTGAGGAGAGAGTGGTTGCCTTTGACCAGCCGGGAACCACCCGTGATAGTGTGTTCATACCATTTGAACGGGACGAGAAAAAATACACCCTAATTGATACCGCTGGGGTCAGACGTCGTGCCAAGGTGGATAACGCAATTGAAAAATTCAGTGTAATCAAGACGTTGCAGGCCATTGAAGAGGCCAATGTGGTGATCCTGGTGCTGGATGCTCAGTTGGATATCATCGACCAGGATGCGACCTTGGCGGGACATGTTCTGGATAGTGGTCGCGCCCTGGTGGTTGCCATTAATAAATGGGATGGTCTCTCCCCGGATAAACGGGACAAAATCAAAGAGGATCTAGAGAGAAAACTGTCTTTTCTGGATTTCGCTGAGAAGCACTTCATATCCGCTCTGCACGGCTCTGGAGTGGGTAAGCTGTTTCCGGTGGTCGATAAGGTGTATGCAAATGCCATGCGGGATATTTCGACTTCGGAACTGAATCGAATCCTGGAGTGGGTCCTGCAGGAGCACCAACCGCCACTGGCGCGGGGGCGACGTATTAAGCTGCGTTATGCCCATCAGGGTGGACAAAATCCACCTATTATCGTCATTCACGGCACCCAGACCAATGCGGTTCCAGATACCTACAAGAGATATCTTGTTAGTCGTTTCCGCAAGGCATTAAAGCTGGAAGGTACCCCAATACGCCTGGAATTCCGCACTGGCAAGAACCCATATGAAGGCAAAAAGAACACTTTGACCAAGCGCCAGGTGCAGAAACGTCAACGCTTGAAGAAGTTTGTGAAACGGAAGAAATAACAGCTGTGATGGGTGGATATGGCCTCTGTTGGTTTTGAGGACGAAACCGTATAACAATTGTCCTCGTATAACTCATTTGAGTTATGTCGATCATATTCAACCGTGTAATATGTTTGTAGCTGAAACATAAGGCTCATGGATGGGGCAAAGTAGGTCAGTGTGAACAGTCGTGGTTGTATTGAGCCAGAGGTGGGTTTTTGGTTTTTAATGATGCAAATTCCTATCCATGCCTGGGCTGATACTGCCTATGAGGAGTCTATAAAACCATAGATTACCTGATATATGCCGGGTACTGGCTTGTCGGTCATGGCGACTAATGCACTTGGGGCATGGTTGGGTATTTTGCTGTTGCTGTCTATTGCGTAGAGCTTCCCTTTCGAAGATGTTTTACGATTTTCTGTATCCCGATGTTAGTGATTTATAAGGGGTGTTTAGTGGCAGATAAGGTAATTATTGGTCGTGTAACCAAGATCAACGGAAACTATATTGCCCAGAGTAGTGATGGTAATGAGCGCCTGTTGCTGGACGGTGATCTTATTTTCGAGGGTGATGCTGTTTTTCTGGCGCCAGATGTGGGAGAAAGGATTGAGGTTGACCCAAACTCGCTCACTGAATATGTAACTGGTGATGGCTCTACCGCCACCTATGAAATAGAGATTCTGTTGCATGATGGGCAGGTCATTACCATGGCCGATGCCTCATTCATACTGCTTGATTCGGATGTGATCGGGACAGATGAAACAGATAACAGGGAGTTTGTAGAGAATATCATTGGCGGCACCGGTCGTTATAGTACTGGTGGTAATCAGGTTCCAACAGATCATCAACCCGTGCTGGCGCTGAGACCTGCACTTAATCCAATGGATCCAACCAATGATCCAGATTCAGATCCAAATCTGGTTATACCGCCAATAAATGGCATGCCTGTTGCGAGTGATGACTTCGCAACCGTTGTAGAAGGCGGGGCAAAGATCACAGGCCTCAATGTCATGGATAATGATACACTAGGGCTTGATGGGGCGGTATTGAATGATTTTACCTATACAGATACCGGCTCTGTGTTACAGAATCGAATCTTCAGCGCTGGCAACAGCAGTTATAAAGCCGATACTCAAGGCAAGGCACAAGGCATTGACTGAACGCTGATATTGGCTGCTGCTATTGAAGGTTGGTCGGAGTGGGTGAGTGCGCAATGCACAATACACCCTTCTGAGAGTGTAAAAGTTAAAGTTCTCGCAGTGGCTTTTTGAGCCTGCCTGCCAGGCCTGATGCTTATCATCAGGCCTGTTTGCAAATGGTCTCCTTGTTGCGGTCAGAAGATGCCGATATCCAGATAAGAGCGGGATACTTTGGATAGGGCGATCACATAGGCTGCAGTGCGGTAATCCTCAATCTTCTCGTCACGGTTATATGTGTCTATGATCTCTTGTAAGCTTAGGCGCATGCTGTCATCCAGCCCAGATCTAACCAGATCAAATTCATCTGCACCGTGGGCCAGGTTATGTTTTATATGTTCTGGCACATTCTTTCCGGTCATCTCATTCAGGGCATGTACTATGCAGTTACCCTTGGCTTCATCAAATCTGCGCTCTAAACGGCCAAAGCGGAGGTGGGTGAGGTTTCTGATCCACTCAAAGTATGAGACTACTACACCGCCAGCATTTACATAGGCGTCAGGTAGTACCTTAACGCCATTACTTCTAAGGATGCGGTCTCCCTCGAATGTGATGGGTCCGTTGGCGGCTTCTGCAATCAGATTCGCCTTTATGTTGCCGGCATTGTCTTTATGTATTACTCCTTCCAAGGCAGCTGGGATCAGGATGTCACACTTCATTTCCAGGACACTGCTGCCGTCCTCTATATATTTGCCACCGGCAAAGCCTTTCACCCCTTGATGGTCATTCAGGTAGAAGCGGAGCTCTTCAATGTGAATACCATCTGGATTGACGATGGCTCCATCGTGTTCGATAACTGCGATGATTTTGGCCCCATCCTCTTCTGATAGGAATTTTCCTGAGTGGTAACCCACATTGCCCAGACCTTGGATTATTATTTGTTTACCTTCTATGGAGCCACTCATGCCGGCTGCTTTTACTTCTTCCGGATGGCGGAAAAATTCCTGTAATGCAAATTGTATGCCGCGACCGGTAGCTTCGGTACGTCCACGAATACCCCCATGTTCAACCGGTTTGCCGGTTACGCAGGCCACATGGTTGACATCTTCTGGATAGAGGTGTTTGTAGGTGTCAGCGATCCAGGCCATCTCCCTCTGGCCGGTACCAACATCTGGTGCCGGTACGTTGGTGGCGGGGCTGAGAAACCCCTTTTTTGCTAGTTCTCGGGTAAAACGGCGGGTGATGTCCTGAAGTTCATCCCGAGTGTATTGGTTGGGGTCTATATAGAGCCCGCCCTTGGAACCGCCAAACGGCACATCCACGATTGCGCATTTGTAGGTCATCAGTGCGGCCAGTGCCTCTACCTCATGCTGGTCTACGGAGTGGGCGTAACGGATGCCGCCCTTGGATGGGAGGCGATGAATACTATGTACCGCCCGCCAGCCGGTAAACATCTCTATCTTGCCCTTTATTTCAACCGGGAAGGTAACCTGGAGAACAGAGGTGCAGGCCTTGATGGCGTTGGCAATGCCTTTATCAAGATCCATTACTGCGATGGCGCGATCCACCATATGATCTACACTTTGCCGAAACTCAAGTCCAGAAGGAAGGCTGTTTTTTGACATTATTCTTTTCTCCAGTAGTGTTGATCCATCATGGCCAGTTAGCACTAATCTAATAGGCTTTAGTGAAATATAGTTGTTTTTTCGCTCTGTGTGTCTGAATTAGGACTATGACTTTTCAGATGACTCCACCAGGGATCGAATGGTGCCACGTGCCAGCTTGGTTTCGATATAGTCTCCAACGGATATGGTTGCTGCATCATCCATGATTGTGCCATCTGATACTCTGGTGGTTATGGAGTAACCGCGTTCCAGGGTTGCCAGAGGGCTGAGGGCATTCATATTTCCTATAGCGGCAGCCAACCGCTGTTTCTGAACCCTCCGCAGATTTGAAACTGCAAAATGGATGCGACGGGTTAACTCCTCGCTCTTCTGTCTCAGTAGTGCAATCTGTTTCCCGGGCGACTGGAACCGGAGTCTGGCGTCGAGGTTGTCTAGTTGTTGCCGACTTTGCTGCATCCGGGCCTGCAGCGCCAGGCCAAGACGTTGTTCCAACTCATCCACCCGCTGCTGCCTCTGACCAAGTTGCACCCCAGGATGGAGAAGACGCAGCCTTTGTTGCAGGTTATTGATGCCAACTCCCTGGGTCTGCTGTTGTCTGGTTACTTGACTGTAAAGGTGGCGATAGAGCCTGCTGATTTTTTCAGAGAGCTCTCTACGGTCAGGCGTGGCAAGCTCTGCAGCCGCTGATGGGGTGGGGGCGCGTTGGTCGGCCACGAAATCGGCGATGGTGAAATCTATCTCATGACCGATGGCGGAGATGATGGGGATCTCACTGGCGGCTATGGCGCGCGCTACCTGCTCATCATTGAAGGCCATCAGGTCTTCCAGTGAGCCACCACCGCGGGTGAGGATCAGCAGATCACACTCAGAGCGCCGGTTTGCCAGTTGCACCGCCTGATTGATATCAACGGCAGAGCGGTCGCCCTGGACCTGGACCGGATAGATCACCACTGGAATGGTCGGAAGTCGCCGTTTCAGTACGCTGATCACATCTCTGATTGCAGCGCCGGAGGGTGAGGTTATGACCCCGATCTGATGGGGAAACTGCGGCAGTGGCCGCTTCTGGCCGGAATCGAACAGGCCCTCCTGGTCCAGACGCTGCTTCAGCTCTTCGAAGGCCTGGCGCAGCAGGCCCTCGCCACCCGGCTCCATATGTTCGATGCTGAGCTGGAAGTCACCTCTGGCCTCATACAGGTTGGGACGGGCCCGCACCAGCACCTGCATGCCGTTTTCTGGCTCAAACCTGAGTCGTTGCCGTTTCATGCGAAACATGGCGCAGCGCACCTGGGAGTGGGGGTCTTTCAGGGAAAAATAGATATGACCGGAAGATGGCCGGGCCAGATTAGATATCTCACCCTCCACCCAGAGCAGTGGAAAGCTGGCGTCAAGAACCGCTCGCACCTCGCTGTTTAGACGTGAAACGCTGAAGATATCACGTTGTGGTGCGCTGATGGACGTGGAAGATGGCATACTCTCTCTATAATTAATTTTGACTTAGATTATTGTTCCAGTTTACCCGGATAGCCGCAAATCATATAATAATCGGCTAATTTTTCTTGTTGCCAGTATGGAAACCGAATTATGCGCCTGACTCAGGAAGCCCTGACCTTTGATGATGTACTACTTCTTCCCGCACACTCCACGGTGATGCCGGGTGATGTGGACCTGAGGACCAACCTCACCCGGGAGATACAGCTGAGTATCCCGCTGATCTCTGCAGCCATGGATACGGTAACCGAGTCCAAGCTGGCCATCGCCCTGGCGCTGGAGGGTGGGATCGGCATTGTACATAAGAACATGACCCCGGAACGTCAGGCCGAGAACGTGCTCAGTGTGAAGAAGTATGAGAGCGGTGTAATCCGCGAGCCGATTACCGTCACCCCCAATACTAGCATCCTGGATGTGATGAAACTGACTGATGCCCACAACATATCAGGGGTTCCGGTCACCGACGGCCGCGATCTGGTGGGTATAGTCACCGGCAGAGACCTACGCTTCGAGACCCGCATGAGTGACCCGGTTGCATCCATCATGACGCCAAAAGAGCGTCTGGTGACGGTGAAAGAGGGTGCCCCACGCAAAGAGGTGATTGCACTGCTGCACAAGCACCGGATCGAGAAGGTGCTGGTGGTAAACGATGAGTTTGAACTGTCCGGGCTGATTACCGTAAAGGATATCCAGAAGGCGAAAGAGAACCCCAACGCCTGCCGTGATGATCAGGAACGGCTGCGGGTAGGTGCTGCGGTGGGTACCGGCAAGGGTACGGAAGAGCGGGTTGAGGCGCTGGTTCAGGCCGGGGTGGATGTGGTGGTGGTGGATACCGCCCACGGTCACTCCCAGGGCGTGTTGGACCGGGTGGCCTGGGTGAAGCGTAACTACCCGGATGTGCAGGTGATTGGCGGCAATATCGCCACTGCGGCTGCGGCCAGGGCCCTGGTGGATGCAGGTGCTGATGCGGTCAAGGTTGGTATTGGCCCCGGTTCCATATGTACCACGCGTATCGTGTCTGGTGTGGGGGTTCCCCAGGTAAGTGCGGTGATGAATGTGGCCAAAGAGCTGAAGGGTTCAGGGGTTCCGCTGATTGCCGATGGGGGCCTGCGCTACTCCGGTGATATCGCCAAGATCATAGCGTGCGGCGCTCATTCCGTAATGGTGGGTGGCCTGTTTGCCGGTACCGATGAATCACCGGGCGAAATTGAGCTGTACCAGGGCCGTTCCTACAAGTCCTATCGTGGTATGGGTTCCCTGGGGGCCATGTCCGGTAAGGATGGGTCCAGTGATCGCTACTTTCAGGAGAAGGTTTCTGAGACAGAAAAACTGGTGCCAGAGGGTATCGAGGGACGGGTTCCATACAAGGGAAGCATCCTGAATATTATCTACCAACTGCTGGGCGGCATCCGCTCCAGTATGGGTTACACCGGTTGCGGTGATATGCAGGAGATGCGTACCAAGCCGGAGTTTGTACGGGTGACCGGTGCCGGCATGGCCGAGTCCCATGTGCATGATGTGACTATTACCAAGGAAGCGCCTAACTATAGGCGCAATTGATCCATCAGTAGAACGGGTTTTACCCCGCTGATACTAAACAACAGATAAAGACACCCGGCTAGTCCGGGTGGTTTTTTTAGGAAACAACAACCATGACCACTACCACAGATATCCATGCCCATCGTATCCTGATCCTGGATTTTGGCTCTCAATATACCCAGCTGATTGCGCGCCGGGTACGAGAGGCCGGCGTCTATTGCGAGATCTGGCCCTATGATAACTGTGAACAGGTCTTGGCCGAGCACAAACCCGCTGGCATCATCCTCTCTGGTGGTCCCGAGACCGTAACCGCCGAGCACACGCCCAGGGCACCCCAGGCGGTGTTTGATCTGGAAGTGCCGCTGCTGGGCATCTGTTATGGCATGCAGACTATGGCGGCGCAACTGGGTGGTAAGGTGGAGTCATCCGACAAGCATGAGTATGGCTATGCCCAGGTACGGGCCCGGCATCACTCTAAGCTGCTGCGAGATATCGAAGACCACACTACGCCCGAGGGCTATGGCCTGTTGGATGTATGGATGAGTCATGGTGATCGAGTGGTTGAACCACCAGAGGGTTTCAGTATTATCTGTGAGACTGAGAATGCTCCATTGGCGGGAATTGCGGATGAGACCCGTGGCTACTACGGTTTGCAGTTTCATCCCGAGGTGACCCACACCCGCCAGGGTGGACGTATCCTCGAGCGTTTCCTGTTTGAGATCTGTGATTGTGAGCCACTATGGAACCCGGCCAGCATCATCGAAGAGAGTATCCACTCGGTACGGGAACAGGTAGGCGACAAGCAGGTGGTGTTGGGACTCTCCGGTGGGGTGGACTCATCGGTGGTGGCTGCCATGCTGCACCGTGCGATTGGTAATAGGCTCACCTGCATCTTTGTGGATAATGGCCTGCTGCGGCTGCACGAAGGTGACCAGGTCATGGCCACCTTTGCCCAGCACATGGGGGTGAAGGTGATCCGGGTGGATGCTGAAGAGAGATTTCTCAATGCTTTGGCAGGGGAGGCTGACCCCGAGCAGAAGCGCAAGATCATCGGTAACCTGTTTATCGATATCTTCGAGGAAGAGGCCAATAAACTCACTGATGTGGAGTTCTTGGCTCAGGGTACCATCTATCCAGATGTGATTGAGTCTGCCGGTGCTAAATCGGGCAAGGCCCACGTGATCAAATCCCACCACAATGTGGGCGGTCTTCCTGACTACATGAAGCTGAAGTTGGTGGAACCCCTGCGTGAACTGTTCAAGGATGAGGTGCGCAAGATCGGAGTGGAGCTGGGTCTGCCATCCGAGATGGTCTACCGTCACCCATTCCCCGGTCCTGGTCTGGGTGTGCGCATCCTGGGAGAGGTGAAGAAAGAGTATGCCGATATCCTGCGCCAGGCGGACGATATCTATATTACAGAGCTGTTAAACCATGATTTGTATGACAAGGTGAGCCAGGCCTTCGCCGTATTTCTGCCGGTAAAATCGGTGGGAGTGGTAGGTGATGCCAGGCGCTATGAGTATGTGGTCAGCCTGCGGGCGGTGGAGACCATTGACTTCATGACGGCCCGGTTTGCCCATCTGCCGTTTGAATTCCTGGAGCTGGTATCCCGCCGCATCATCAATGAGGTCGCCGGCATCTCCCGAGTGGCCTATGACATCTCTGGTAAGCCACCTGCTACCATTGAGTGGGAGTGACGGGCACTGGCAGGCATCTAGCACTTACCTATACAGAAAGAGAACATCATGAGAACATAGACCTCTCCATGCAAAGGAGAGTGATATGTCTCAGGTTGCGATCACGGACCGGTCTCCACGCAGCCCACCTTATCAGCGTCATCGACCGGAACAGACGCTTCTCTATCAAATCATCGAGCGACACTACCCGAAGTTCAGGGATGTGATGGCCGCTCAGGACAAGCCTCTGCCCCTGCACGTACAGCAGGAATTTGCTGATTACCTCAAATGTGGCCGGCTGGAGCATGGCTTCTTGCGGGTGTAATGCATAGAATGCCATCATGAACATCTGGTCGCGTTCAGTTGCAAGCGGAGAGGATTCTGTCCCAGTTGTGATGCGAGACGCATGGTCGAAAGCGCTACTCTGTTGGTTGATGAGGTATTGCCTGAACAACCGATGCGCCAGTTATTGCCATGGATGGCATGTATTAGAGCAATGCAGGAGCAATTGCCGGGGGTACTAAGCTATCCGTTTCAGCTCCGTTTCCTGTTCGCCAGTCGGCCGCAACTGATGGGTCGGGTACTGGGGATCGTGTACCGGGCCATCTCGGCCCACCTAATCAAAAAAACAGGATTCACCCGAAAAACTGCGCAGACCGGTGCGGTGACTTTGATTCAGCGATTCGGCAGTGCGCTCAATCTCAATGTGCACTTTCACATGCTGTTTCTGGATGGTGTTTACACCAGCACGCCCTGGGGTAAAAGTCGCTTTCATCGTACCAACGCACCGGATCAGCGGGAATTAACCGAACTGGTGCATACGATCAGCCACCGGGTTGCCGGCTATCTGGAGCGAGAGGGAATCCTTGAGCGCGATGAAGAAAACAGCTACCTGAACCTGGAGGCGGGTGATGAAGATCCTATGCAACAGGTATTGGGTTGCTCGGTCAGTTACCGCATTGCCATCGGACCACAACAAAGCCGCAAGGTATTCACACTGCAGACGATCCCGGCCCGGGAAGACGATAACCGCTTTGCCCAGGTGGCGAAAGAATCCGGGTTTAGCCTGCATGCCGGAGTCGCGGCACAAGCCCGGGACGGCCAGAGCAATAACAGGTTGTCGAAGATCGAGTGCGTTTTAGGGACTTGGACGTCCCAAAACGCATCACGAGATCAAAGACACGCTTGATTTAGTGATTTTGTGCATGTCGAGTATTGTGATATATGAGCATGTTGAATAATCCAGTGTTAATGTGTGGTAATCGCGACTTGATCGTACGGACGCAGTCTGATTCAGTACAGTATATTTTATGCAAGAGCGGACATTATGCTGCTTGGCATTGATTTCCAGTTTCGGCTGAAAACGACACAAAGCTGCCGTTGATGGCTATATGTGGATGTTCTCTTTCGGCACAGGGTGTGTGAAAATTCAACAGCACTCCAGCCGCAGATGCGGGCTTCAAATGCAGCGGCATGTACGACGGGACAGCCTTAGAGATGACAACGCATCCAAAGAGATACACTTGGTCTAACTGGTATTTTGTGCTACTTAAAAATGATCTCAGATGGCTGTTTTTGAGTTTTCACACACCCTGGGCACAAAGTAGACCCGTTCTTCAAATCATGATTTAGTGCTTGGGATTTAGTATATTAGAAACAATTGCTCTCTGACCCGGTTTTTCCGGTCCGGTAGGGTCAGGTAAATCTACTCTGCTCTCTCTCGCCGCAGGACTTGAGTCTCCGGATATCGGCTGTGTTCGTTACAGCACAAAGTCTGGTTTGCCACGAACATTGATAATCAAACCAAGTGCACCCATACTTCAGGGTAGCTTGCGCCGTGCCTTAACCATTGGGGCAATTCGTCGCATGGATGACACTGTTATTCAGGAGGCAGTTGACCGATTTGGGTTTGATTTGGTTATAAATAGGTTAGGTGGACTTTCAGCAAGAATAGGAGAGAATGGGCGCACACTTTCTGACGGTGAGAAGATACTCCTCCTTATTATTCGGGCCTATCTGACTCAACCTAATTTGTTGCTTGTTGATGTGCCTCTTGTCGACATAGAAGACACACTCCGCTACGCGCTCAAGACCTTGATTGCAGAGATTGGTATGACAACTTTAATAGCGTCAGTCGATGGTGGTTGTTTTGGTTTTACAGATCGCCATCTGCATTTTGATGAGGGGCAACTTACAGAGCTTATGGTAACACGTTATAACGAGCAAGAGGGGTGACTGCATGAGTAGAGAGGGAAAGTGGATGTCAATTAAATTGAGCACTCAGCTGCGCGTTCTGTTTATCCTGATGCTGGTGCTCAGCATGGGTGGAGGGGGGCTCGCGATTTGGAGTTTCGAGAAGGCGTCTTACTATCTGGAACGTGTAACCCTGGCATATAGCACATATACCAACGTCCTCTCTCTGAAAAGTCATACCTATCAACTATTCAAGCAATATGGTGATGCATTGATAATAGGCGACGAAGGCAAGGACGATGCACCCCTGATTCTAAAAATACGAGAGGACATCGATAATATTCGTGCTTCGATTGGTGGTGAGATAGAACTTTTGGGTGATGACGAGCTTGATGAGCTTAATGCGCTTTCAGAAATTGAGGTGAAGACAGAACAACTTATCTCAGAGCTTAATCGCATCTCTCAGAGCGATAATTCCAACCCAGGTGTGGTTCAATCAAACTGGAGTGAACTTTCAGATATTCTTGAATCCAGTATCGATCAAGATTATTACACCATGATTAGATCATTTCTTGTCAATGAGGCATCTGAAGTCAGTGAAACGTATGAAGTTGCCAAGCAAGAGATTCGCTTCTATCGTACTCTTGCCTCTATTTTTGTCACGGTCTCTTTGATGGCTGCTTTGGTTAGTATGTGGATTGTGTCGCGTAATGTTAGCCATCCGCTGGATGTATTGTTGAATGGTGTGAAAGAGTTTACTAATGGGAAACTAAATTATCGTTTTGCACTTAATGGATCCAGCGAAATATCAAAAATAAGCGATACTTTCAATATGATGGCTGAACAGATATTGCAAAGAACCCAATTACTTACATCTGAAAAATCAGCATTGGAAGATGCTGTTGCTGATCGAACCTATCAACTGGAAGGCCTGCTTGAGGACTTGCAGCATGCAAACGATAAACGGCGAAAAATGCTTGCCGATGTAAGTCACGAATTACGCACGCCTCTAACCGTAATCCGTGGTGAAGCGGATATTGCCCTTCGTGGTGATAAAAAATCGGTAGAGATTTACCAGGAAGCTCTAGTACGTATCAAGGATGCGGCAAGCCACACCGCACGGTTGGTGGATGACCTGTTATTTATTGCCCGTACTGAGGCTGGTGAAATCAGGCTCAAGATCGAGCCAATTGATTTGATCTCTGTTTTTAGTGAGGCGGCCACGGTGTTTGGAACGGATGTGAGTTTCCAGACTGATTTGGAGAGTGCACCATTGCATGGTGATGCAGGGCGGTTGCGCCAGGCGGTTGTGGTATTACTGGACAATGCAAGCCATCATGGTGGCCGGGCGATCACACTGGCAATCAGTTCTTCTTCTGCTGGTTACCAGACAGTGGTTGAAGATGATGGCCAGGGCATGATGGATGATGACAAGATCCATGCCTTCGAACGCTTTTACCGGGGGTCGAACGCTGCTGAACGATATCATGAGGGCCTTGGTCTTGGTCTTCCTATTGCGCAGTCGATTGCAGAATCACATGGTGGCAAGATTGAGCTTTCAGACCGCCCAGGTGGCGGCCTTGTTGCGACCCTATCTCTTCCCTTCGATCATACTTTGGATGCTTTGATATGAACATACTACTTGTTGAAGATGAGAAACGTGTTGCTGATTTCATATCACGTGGTCTGAAGGGCGAGTGTTGGTCTGTTCAGCATGCTAAGGACGGTGAAACCGCCATTAGTTATCTGAAAGACGGTGAATATGATGTAGTTGTATTGGATCTGATGCTGCCGGGTATTTCGGGGCAAGATGTCTGTCTTAAGATGCGAACACGGCATGACTATACACCTGTGCTAATGCTTACAGCACTTGATTCAACAGACGAGCGTGTTGCTGGCCTCCGTCTAGGTGCAGATGACTATCTGGCTAAGCCGTTTGATTTTGAAGAGCTGATTGCACGCATCAATGCGCTCGTGCGTCGGGCACAGGAGTTTAAGAGTGATCGCCAGAGTGAGCATCTTACATATGAAGGGATATGCTTTAATACAGCTTCCCTCATTATCACGGTTGATGATAAAGAGGTTGATATGACAACGTTGGAGCGTGATATCCTCAATCTTTTTATGTCAAATGTTGGTAAGGTTTTTACCCGTGAGCGCATCTTGAATGTTGTCTGGGCTGATCAAAAAGATCCCCTCACAAATATTGTAGATGTTTATATTGGTCGCCTGCGCAAAAAACTCGCCCCATATGGCGGATTGATCAAGACTGTTCGTGGTCTCGGCTATCGGTTCGGGTAATTATCCAAGTGTGAGAGGCTATTTGTGTAAATATATCTGAATCCGTAACTTCACCACTCTTATAAC
>JAAGZL010000382.1 GCA_024206335.1 Gammaproteobacteria bacterium | reverse complement strand
TGCAGAATTCTGGAAAAGGTCTCAGGTTTTACCGAAAGCCTGGAGGCCAGCACCCCCTTGGGGGCAGCCAGATCAAACCCACCACAACCATCACCACTGTTTTTGCCATGCACCTGGCTACAGAGGTAACCTGCCACCCGACCGGTTGCATTCTGTAGGGTTAGATTATTTATCTCCATGATCATATGCCGCAATCGCGCACTCATGTCCCCCATCAACCGGAAACAGGTGTCCACTGATTCACGTAATAACTTCAGAAATGAACTATGGGAAAAGGCCAGTAACTTAACATCACCAATGGCCTGAGCGCTTACCGGAAATGTCTGTTGCGACTGAAACATCAACGCCTCGGCAAAGGTATTTCCGGCTCGCACGATCTCAATAACCTTCTCATCCCCGGAGGAGGCCAGCCGAAACAGCTTGATCTGACCCTCCAGCACCAGGTAGAAGACCTTGGCCTTGTCCCCGGTTGTAAACAGCTGCTCTCCATCTCTCAAGTTGGCCGGCATACCCATGGTTGCCACTCGCTCCAGCTGCGAGTCATCTAATACAGAAAACAGATATGTACTGCGTAAGTCGTATACCTTGTTTGTTGTATCATCACTCATTTGTTGCGCCCGGCCTTCATAAATATCCCAAACTGCAAAATAGCCCCTTCATGGGTGAAATATTACCAGCCCACCCGGAATACGCAAAGACAAAAAAAACGGGAGCCGAGCTCCCTTTTTCAACTATTCGGCCAATTTGGCTCAGGTGGAGAAGGATGATCCACAGCCACAGGTGGTCTGTGCATTTGGATTGCGTATCACAAACTGCGCGCCCTGTAGACCCTCTACATAGTCCACCTCGGCCCCCAAAAGATATTGTATGCTCATGGGGTCTACCAGTAACCCAACCCCATCGGTCACTACCTTTATATCACCCTCGGTGATCTTATCGTCAAAGGAGAAGCCATACTGGAAACCGGAACAACCACCACCCTGAATGTATATCCTTAGATTCAGTGCCGGATTCCCCTCCTCTTCGATCAGGGAAGCTACTTTCTTCGCCGCAGCAGGGGTAAAAACCAATTGATCTTCTGTCTCAGTCGCACTCATTCTTTCTTCTCCTCGCTCAATAACTAGAGCCAAACCATCTACGGGAGCTATGATTTATTCAAAGTTCCCTGCAAAAGAAATCACTTTTTTCTTTTGTGTACCCTGACAAATTCATAGACAGCTTTAATCCAAGCGCTCCTAACTGCGTCCAGTTAAGGCCTATACATCTTTCAGCGTTGCCTGGGTTCCTTCTTCTGTATCGGTCACATCAATTACATCACTGTCGACTTCATACCCCAGCCGACGCTGCTGCTCATCACTATGGATCAACTGCCCGTTAACTGACGCACCCATCGCCATCTCTAACAAATTGTAATAAACGGTTCCAGTAACCTTCGCCTTGGGGGCCAGCTCAACCCGGTGGCCTCCATGTACATCGCCATTCACCTCTCCATTAACAACCACGTTTGGGACACTTATATCACCCTCAATTAATCCCTGCTCGCTAAGGGTCAGAGCTGATGTACTATCCGGCTCTGCCTGCACATTCCCGCGGATATGGCCGTCTACATGCAGTCCACCTGAAAAAAAGATGTCGCCTATGACCTTTGTACCAGCACCAACTACAGTTGCAATCTTTGGGGCTTTTGTTTTACCAAATCGCATATCAAATTCCTCATCAGTCTGGCCGGTATATTACTAGCTGGCCATACTTTTCCGTATGGCCCACTACCTCTGGACCACCCATTTAAAACTTTTCTTAACCGGGCTGAATTTCTTGCCTTCCGGTTTAACCTCAATTGTAACACCAGATGGCTTAAACCCATCTGGCAGCAAGAACTCCCCCTCCACACTCTGAAAATACTTAAACCGCAACCTTAAGCTATCCTGCTTATTCCTGGTCACCTGCCCCAGGGAAAGGGTACGTTCTACCCCATTTTGCTTACCACTAAGACTGAGATTAACCACCCCCTCAAGGTACTCTGGTGCCCGGAGCACCTTACTCACAGTAAATGCATAGAGAACGCTATTCTCGCTTTTTCCCGGCTGTAACCGCAAGCGTTGCAGATGCAAAACGCCATTGCCAAATTTGGATGCGACTATGCTACGGAGAAACAGAAGCTCCTCTTCCAGCTTAAGGCGCTCACTTTGGTCACTCATTAGCTCATCCTGAACCCTGGATACCGATTCCCGGTCAATCTGGCTCATGCGTTCCAGCTTTACTATGCGCTGAAGCAACTCATCCCGCTGCTGATTTAGTTGCCTTATCACCAGGATCTGGCGCTGTATCTCTTGCTGCAGCGGCTCAACCTGCACCCTGACAGTATCCTTTTTTAGTATGGGAGCAGGCTCCCGACACATCAAAGCCAAACTGGCAAATACTATCGCAGCAATAACGGCCAGGCCCATAATATAACCTGGCAACCTGGAGCGGTGGATAATTTTTGGTGTATGGCGTCTCCCAAACATAGTATCAATCATCTAGAAATCTGTTAACACTACTCCAACCTAAATGCTGCAGGTATACATCGGGCATTATGGTAGTAGTGCAACCGAATCCAGACCCAGGCTCTCATCCAGACCAAACATCAGATTCATGTTTTGAACCGCCTGTCCCGCAGCGCCCTTTACCAGATTGTCAATTACGGACAGCACCACAACCGTATCACTCTGCTGGGGGCGGTGAACCGCAAGCCGGCAGTGGTTTACCCCCCGCACACTCCGGGTTTCGGGGTGGCTTCCGGCAGGCAGCACATCGAC
>JAAGZL010000380.1 GCA_024206335.1 Gammaproteobacteria bacterium | reverse complement strand
TCACGCATCATCTCCTTTGTCAGTGTGAGTACGAATGGATTTCCACTCACGTTCAGATAAAAATAAGCTACCAAGAAAGCCCAAAGATTTCTCAAGCTCGGGTTGCCAACAATGGCTGAGAGTCATAGTATCTTGGGCGATATTAAGAATGGGAATACCCAGGGCCTTCGCCATAAAGTAAGCATCATATTGTAATACGTTCTGACCAATCTTAGGGACAGCGGAATGGCATACCATTTCTACAAAATCCCATGCAGCCGCTTCGGTTTTTGCATCTGACCACCAAGATTTATAGATATTATTTTCCTTGTAGACAAAAGGAATATGCAAGGCCATTGTGGGAGAGGAAGCAATACCAATCTCTGCCACTTGAGTTTTCATAAGGGTTTCAATATCGATAGCCAACAAGTCAGTCTTACTGCCGTAATCTTCCCACCACTTATAACAGTCTTCAAGTGTAGGCTCAGTCCATATGATACGCTCAGGTGCTGAGATATCAGGTGACTTGCTTTCGCGAAGGGCCTTATGTAAATCAAGGACTGCAATGGTGCGGTTAGACCATGCACGGACAACAGCTGCTGGATGGTGGGTAGGAATTACCTTGCCCCATTTAGAAACCATGACATTACCACGGAGTTTAGATATAGAAGGAGGTAAACCTAATGCCCATAATGCTGTGTTACCGAGTGCAACTATTACATTAGGTTTAATTCTTTCGAGCTGTTTGTGTAATGTATCTACATGGTGGGCATACTCCTCACGCAGGTAGTGATTGGACGTACCGAATTTACGTCGGGGTAGCTTGCGATTGATCGGAGTCTTGTCTTGAATTTTGGCGTAGAATAACTCAGCATTATTCTTTGGTGCCCGCTCATTAAAGACGTTCAGCAAGGTGAAGTTATAGTTATCCCAATAGTTCATCATGCGAGTTGAGGAGGTGAAGTTATAGGGTAAGGCCTTGTTCCCATACCCTGCCTGAGCCATCATACGAGACAACTCTTGACCAGGTGTGCCAATGAAAGGAGTCTGGAAACGAGCCTCATCCTCGCCCCATGACTCACCTACGAAGACTATGTTAGACCCCATGATTGATATCCGTAAAAAGAGAACAGCGATCATTTGGCCTAGTTCTAGGGCGCTTATAAGAGTAAGTATTTCCTGCAGTCGCTACGTTGTCAAGTACTTGTGGGGGCAGAACTTCGCAAGTAGCTTCATCACTATACTCTCGCTCAGATGGCCCCCACCATTTACACTGTTTACATTTCATAAGATCACTGCTCACGAAATTATATTCCT
>JAAGZL010000379.1 GCA_024206335.1 Gammaproteobacteria bacterium | reverse complement strand
CAACAAAATGAGCCTGAAAGTTCCTTATACTGTTCCTTGTCGTGAAATATGTTTGAATACTGCGAACTTTTACAGCAAATTCATTGCTTCGTCTACTAGCCTTAAATATGAATTGAGTCTTTTAGGGAAGTACGATGGAAAATACACGTTTTTTTTATAAGAAAGTCCTTTTTGGGGCCAGTATTGAAACTTTCTTAGATATTCATGTTTTCAGTACAAAAACTTTCTTGTGACTTTCTTAGCAAAAATTTTGGAATGATGTATTTCTGCGCATTCATAGTTAAAGGCACTGTAAAAATTGCACAAATACCACGTTTTCCATAAAAAATAATCATACGACTCGTTTAATAGCAAGATGAACAACTGAAGAAGAGCGAAAATAACATACAGAACATTAAGAGTGAAAATACGAAACAGAACTTTCTTAAGTTTCAAGAACCCAGTATTGAACTTTCTTAAGCTTTTAAGTAGTTGAGCACTACTTTCTTATAAACCACTTTCTTATAAAAAAAAACGTGTATTGGTCAAATGTAAGTGTCATTTACTTGTGTTTTGAAACAATTCGGCTTTAGCCTTTCCAAGAAATGCTCCAACGAACGTTACATGCAAATTTTAATAGAATTGCAAAATATTAACTAAATCTGTGTTGTTTCTAGACAAATGTAACAAAAATAAGTATTATGAATGGTTTCTAAAACAACATGTTTG
>JAAGZL010000378.1 GCA_024206335.1 Gammaproteobacteria bacterium | reverse complement strand
AGTCGATAATATTTAAGTCTCTTCCACCAGGAAAATGAATACGGGTAGATTGATTGAATAGGGCCAGTGCCAGATGTTCTTCACGGCGGTTAGAAGATTTATTTCCAGATGGGAAGCCATCATGACTTGTTTGAAAATATGATTTCTGAGTAAGCCCTCGCTTGGGCGCAATCTGTACTAGATTGGCATACGCGTTGCTAAGAGCATCTATATCGAGGCTTTCCACAGCATCTGTGAACCCCGTTATTCGGTTAACTCCAGGTTCACTATATAAGGCGATAAGATCATATATTGGCATGGTGCCCTGTTGTACCACTTCTGCTAGCGGTGATCAAAGCCAAGAACATTTTTCTCATGGCGGGCAGGGACACGCACTCCCTAACCATGGGCAGCCATGACCACGCTTAAATGGGTATACTACCCCCCGTATTCGTTCCCCAATGCCAAACAGTGCAGAGCACCGGAGTGACTCGTGAGTTTGCTCGATTATGAAAAGCGTTTTTCGTCGCTTAAGATGAATGCGCGAGGTGGTCAAGAGAAGAGCCCCCACAAGGTGGCGCTTCTTCTGGCTGTCATGGAGCTGATCGAAGCGAAGCACGTTCAAGACAATCAGATCTATTTCGATGATCGACTGAGGGATGTGTTTACCCGGCGATTCGAAGCGTTGGCATCGTTGCAGGATAGGAACAATCCGCACCTGCCGTTCTTTCATTTGCGTAGCAGTGGCTTCTGGCATCACAAAGTGAAGTATGGCCGGGACCGTACCTATGATGATCTAACGACTGCGAGCGGCCCTGGCGCCATAACCAGTAATATCGAGTATGCCTGTTTTGACGATGAACTTTTCGAGCTGTTAGGGAATGATGTTGCCAGGGAACTGCTCAAGTCCGCGTTAGCGCGAAATCTAAATGAGCAAGATGTGGCTCAGATTCTGGACGTTGGCAACGGTTGGAATTGGCTAGAGTGCGAGGCCATAGTCAGTGATTATTTCGTCATGCTCGATAAGGAGGTGAGGGGGGAGACATTTAGTAAGACTAGGCATAGAGAGGTGTTGATGCTTAAGTTGGCCGACCGGAGTCACGGCTCT
>JAAGZL010000377.1 GCA_024206335.1 Gammaproteobacteria bacterium | reverse complement strand
GGGGTTACCATCGCCTTTCTGCTAACCCCGCTGCTATTGAAGCCTATACTGCAGATCACCCGGGATTACCAGCTTACCTCACTGGCAGATCTGTTTGCCTTCCGCTATCGCAGCCAGATGGCCGGCATCCTGGTCACCATCTTCATGCTAGTGGGATCACTCCCCTATATCGCCTTGCAGATACGAGCCGTCAGTGAATCCATGCAGGTGCTCACCCAGGAGGCCACCCCGCAGGTGATCGCACTCTGGTTTTGCGGCATGTTGATCCTGTTTGCCATGCTGTTCGGAGCCAGGCATATCTCTCCCCGGGAGAAACACCTGGGGCTGGTGGCAGCCATCGCATTTGAATCGGCAGTAAAGCTCATTGCAATCCTGGCCGTGGGGCTGTTTGCGGTATTCGGGGTCTTCTCTGGACCAGGTGATCTGGCCCTGTGGCTGGAGGCCCATCCAGAGGCAACAGAGGCCTTGTACAAACCCATGCATGAGGGGCCATGGATAACGCTACTATTTCTCTCATTTGCCGCCGCTTTTCTACTGCCACGCCAATTTCATATGACGTTTGCCGAGAACCTGTCAACCAAATCCATAAACACCGCCAGCTGGGGATTCCCCCTGTTTCTTCTCCTGCTCAATCTCTCCATCCCACCTATCTTGTGGGCGGGACAGAGTATGAATCTGGAGATAGACCCAGACTATTATGTACTGGGAATCGTGATATCAGACCAGCCATCATGGCTGCCGATAATGACCTTTCTGGGTGGCGTCTCGGCTGCCAGCGCCATGGTGATTGTAACCACTCTGGCCCTCTCATCCATGAGCCTGAACCACCTGCTACTACCAGCCAGTTACCCCGACCCCAAGGTAGACCTGTATCGCTGGCTGCTGTGGGGGCGACGCGCCCTGATCGCCATCATCATCTCAGCTGGATACGGTTTTTATCAACTGCTTGAACACAACCAGGGGCTGGTGCAACTGGGCTTGATCTCCTTTGTAGCAGTGGCCCAGTTCATCCCTGGCATCGTCGGCGTCCTGTTCTGGCGTCGCGCTACCAGACTGGGTTTTATTTTCGGTCTACTGGGTGGCATTGTGATTTGGTGCACAACCCTGCTTATCCCACTACTGGAGAGCTCTGGGTTTATCGACTCAGGCATAGACCTGCCTGGCCTGCGCGAGATGTCCGGCCTCAGTTACTGGGAGTTCACCACATTCTGGTCCCTGGCCCTAAACAGCACCCTGTTTGTTGTGGTATCACTACTCTCAAATCAATCCAGAGGTGAACAGGAGGCAGCTCAGGCCTGTCGCAGCGGCGCCCCGACCCAGCTATACGGTGTGGTGACAGCCAACTCCCCGGAGCAGTTCACCGACGGACTTGCCGGGACCATCGGCAGGCAGACCGCCGACAAAGAAGTGGCACAGGCATTACAGGATCTACAAATGTCTCCCCAGGAAACCAGGTCCAGCGAGCTGCGCCGCCTACGGGAGCGCATTGAGCGCAACCTGTCTGGTCTGGTAGGTCCACACATGGCACACATGATAATCAACCAACGTCTAGAGATGGACAGCGCGGCTAAAACCGCACTGGCCGACTCCATGCACTATGTTGAACAACAGTTGGCAAAGTCTCGTTCCCGCCTGCGCGGCCTCACCGCCGATCTGGATAATATGCGCCGCTATCACCAACAGATCCTGCTAGACCTGCCACTTGGAGTATGTGCGGTTGAGGCCGACCACTCTGTGGTTATTTGGAATCCGGCTCTGGAGAATATGAGCGGCGTCCACAGCCAGCAGGCGGTTGGCCGGGAGCTCAACTCACTGCCAGCCCCATGGGGAGACCTGCTGGCCGGGTTTGCCGTGGCCCAGGACTCACATATTCACCACATGGAGACCAACCTGGAGGGGCGCCCACGCTGGTTTAACCTGCACAAGGCAACGGTCCTGGAACAGGACCAGCAGCAGGTAGGGAATAGCAGCCGTACCAGTCTGGTAATGCTACTGGAAGATCTCACTGACCTGGAGATACTCGAAGCCGAATTGGCCCACACCGACCGTCTGGCATCAATTGGACGGCTGGCGGCAGGGGTGGCCCATGAGATTGGCAACCCGGTAACCGGCATCCACTCCCTGGCCCAGAACCTGCGGGAAGAGCAGGACCCGGCACAGGTGAGTGAAAGCGTTGAGGCCATCCTGCAACAGACCAGACGCATCTCGAATATTGTTAAGTCCCTGATGAATTTCAGCCGCAGTGGCAATATTGGAGCAGACTATCATCAGTTTACCCTGTGTAAGATTATCGAGGAGTCAGTACGGCTGGTTCAGCTTACCCACAAGAGCAAACAGATCGAGTGTGTCTCCCACTGCCCCAACAATCTCTCTCTATCCGGGGATCAACAACGCCTGTCACAGGTACTGGTCAACCTGCTTACCAACGCCTGCGATGCATCACAGGTGGGCGATAATATTGAGATCTTCGCCTCTGCCCACGCCGATGAAGTAAAGATTGAGATTATGGATCACGGCAAGGGCATTCCAGACCATATGCATGAGTATATCTTTGAGCCTTTCTTTACCACCAAGGCCCCCGGGGAAGGCACCGGGCTTGGACTCTCCATGGCTCACAAAATAATCCAGGAGCACAATGGCAACATAACCATTGATTCTGAACCAGATGTAGGCACCCGCGTAGAGATACGCCTGCCACAAACACACAATCCAAATAACCAGCAAAGCTGAGCGGTAGAATAAACATGGACCATATACTGATAATTGAAGACGAAGAGGTCATCCGACTGGCTGTACAGCGCCTCCTGAAAAGGAACGGCTACAGTGTGGCAGTGGCAGAGTCGGTGGAGGCTGCAGAGTCAAATTATGACGTAAACAGCTTCAAACTCATCATCACCGACGTCAGACTGCCGGGAGTTCCGGGGACCGAGATCATACAAAGAGCCAAGGACACGCCGGTGTTGATCATGACCAGCTATGCCAGTGTGCGCTCAGCCGTGGACGCCATGAAGCTGGGGGCGGTGGACTATATCGCCAAACCCTTCGACCACGACGAACTAGTGCTGTTAGTAAAACGCTGCCTGAAACGAGGCAAGATGGAGCGGCAGAATGAAGCGCTGAAATCGGAGCTGGAGAAGAGCTACCCGGTTGGTGGCATGGTGGGAAGCAGCCCTGCCATGCAGTCCATACTCAAACAGATCAGCAAGGTGGCTCCAACCGACTCTACGGTATTGATCCTGGGTGAATCCGGCACCGGAAAAGAGTTGGTTGCACGCGCACTGCACGAACAGAGTAACCGCAAAGACGCCCCAATCGTTACCGTCAACTGTGCAGCAATACCTGAATCTCTGTTGGAGTCTGAGCTATTCGGGCATAAAAAAGGGGCGTTCACCGGGGCCGATGCAGACCGCACCGGACTGGTTGAGAGCGCAGACTCAGGCACCCTGTTTCTAGATGAGATTGGCGAGCTCTCCCACACCGCACAGGCCCGTCTGCTGCGAGTGTTGCAGAATGGAGAGATCCGGCCGGTGGGCTCAGAAAAGTCACGTCATGTTGATATCAGACTTATTTCTGCCACCCACCGGGATCTTAAACAGCTGGTTCAGGAGAGCCAGTTTCGCAGCGACCTCTATTTTCGACTTAGGGTACTGGAGCTTAACCTGCCTCCGCTGCGTGATCGCGGCAACGACATTACAGAGTTGGCGAAATTCCTGTTGGATAAGGCGTGCAAAAAACTCAACAAACCATCCATCACCCTGGCGCCAGATGCAATCAAGGCCATATCCAGATATGACTGGCCCGGAAACGTACGCGAGTTGGAAAACGCCATGGAGCGCGCCGCAATCCTGTGTGAGCAGGGAGCAATATCCGCTGACATCCTGGCAATCGACAGCAAGGAGGGGATGACAAACACACACACCAGTAACAGTACACAGGATCTCTCACTGGAAGAGTATTTTTGTAAATTCGTACTGGAACACCAGGAGCAACTGACCGAAACCGAACTGGCGAAACGCCTCGGTATCAGTCGAAAAACCCTGTGGGAACGCAGACAACGGTTTGGAATACCAAAGAAAAAACCCGGGCAGAAATAGCGACCACCAGACTCGCAGCCACAAAATTACCGGTTTTGTGCATATGCCGTAAATCTGACACACAGAGATGCAACGCATATGAACAGCGTTTTTCTCTTTTATTACAACAAGCTATGAAACGTCATAGATTATACCTCCAGCCACATACACCCCCGAATAAACACATACCGTTCACCCGGCATTTGTTACCTTTCCACACACCACCTGTTACCCACAGTAACACCCCCCACCGAAAAAAAATCTGTTAGCCACACATCACTATGTTTTATAAGGACTTCTATGATTGGCACATATTTCGCTAATAGTAGATTAAGTTTTTTTTAAGGCCACCAGCCCTCGTAGCATCCGGCTGGTATTCCAAAACCGAAACCGTCAATTAACAAACCTCAGCAGAGGGGGAGCTCGACAAATGGACCCTAAAGTAGTCTGGTTGTTCGTGTTCGTTGCGCTGTACTGGTCATACTGTATCTTTTGGGGTATCAAAGGTGCACTATCCGCCAGAACCGCCAGCGACTACTTCGTAGCCGGTCGTTCAATATCGCTGTGGGTGTTTATCCTCGCGGCAACAGCGACCTCATTTTCCGGGTGGACCTTCATGGGTCATCCAGGTCTAATCTATCGTGATGGCTTTCAATACGCATATGCCTCCTTCTATGCCATCACCATCCCGTTCACCGGTGTTATCTTCCTGAAACGTCAGTGGATGCTGGGTAAACGCTTTGGGTTTATCACCCCCGGCGAGATGATGGC
>JAAGZL010000376.1 GCA_024206335.1 Gammaproteobacteria bacterium | reverse complement strand
TTGCATAATAGAAAAGGAGGGATGGAGTACGCTTGGATAGTATTAGGTTAGATTAGTAACGATTAGTATAGGTAAGGAAGAGTTAGTAGAGGATTGTATTAGTATATGATAGGATAGGATAGGGTAGTATAGGATAGGATAGTATAGGAGAGTATTAGTATAGGATAGTATAGGATAGGATAGGATAGTAACTATTATAGGATAGTATTAGTATAGGATAGTATAGGATAGTAACTATTAGTATAGGATAGTAACTATTAGTATAGGATAGTATTAGTATAGGATAGGATAGGATAGTATATTGATAGTATTGATAGTATTGATAGTATTGATAGTATTGATAGTATTGATAGTATAGGATAGTATAGGATAGGATAGGATAGGTTAGTATAGGATAGGTTAGTATAGGTTAGTATAGGATAGTATAGGATAGTATAGGTTAGTATAGGATAGGTTAGTATAGGATAGGATAGTATAGTATTAGTAACTATTAGTATAGGATAGTATAGGATAGTAACTATTAGTATAGGATAGTATAGGATAGTATAGGATAGTATT
>JAAGZL010000035.1 GCA_024206335.1 Gammaproteobacteria bacterium | reverse complement strand
TACACCGATGCCGATTATAAAGAGTACTGGGTGGATGCCACTGTGCTGGGTTCCGGGGAGCAGTACATCAACCGTGCTGATGAGCCTATGCCCCGCGTGGCCGAGTGGACGGGCTTCTTTGCGATAGATTATTTCTTTCATACCGATTCCTTCGGTACTATCAGCCCCCATGTCGATGTAAGGTACACCTCGGAGGTCTACAACGGCTTCGATCGCGACTCCTGGTTGGTATCAGAAAATGGCGGCGGCATGTGGGCCCCCGAGACTGCTTTCTATGGGGCTCGCCTGACCTGGCAGCTGCCGGATGACCGTACTACCTTCGCCTTGTGGGGAAAAAACCTGAGCGATGAAGATGATTACCTGGCGGGCGGTATTCCGCTGGTAAGTGTGACCCGTGCCTCCGGTGTGGTTTACGCAGACCCCCGCACCTACGGCCTGGATTTCAGCTACCGCTTCGGTGACTAAGCTCCTGGTTTGAAAGACAACACGCCGCAGCAATGCGGCGTTTTTTTGTCCGGGTCTAGTGGCTTGAGTGCATAACAACAGGTGCCAATAATAAAAATTGTGCCTTATTAGCCAGTTGCCATGGGAATATTCACTTTCTACTTTCAAAATCTGCGTTATAGTGTTGTTTGAAAGCTTTGATGGATGACCTGACTAATCGCTATGAATCGCGATTAATTATTTTTGATCTGCCGGCGCTGTTGGTGAATGATGACGCTTTGGCGTTTACCCCCGATGTCGATAGTACGCTCCTAGTGGTAGAAGACGGTG
>JAAGZL010000375.1 GCA_024206335.1 Gammaproteobacteria bacterium | reverse complement strand
GGTGTAGGCGTAGCATAATGCGTCTACCGGGAGTTGCGCGCCCACACAGGACTCCGTGAGCATAATGCGTAGGGAGACGACCCAGGGCTGGGTGGATGTACAAGCGATCGTCATGTGAGGCACGTCATCTAGCGCGCGGCCATAGGATACACGCACACAGCCATACACAGCCATTGGAGAGTGAAAATGAGTGATTTTGGCAGAAAAAGTATGGATCCCGTGTATGTGTGCACAGCCATTGTTGAGCTAGGAGTGTCAGGTGCGCACGGCCATACACAGCCATTGTCAGAGGTACATGCCCGTCCACAGCCATTGGAGAGGGAAATTGGCAGGAAATATGTTGGTTCTTGTGCACATGCTCGCACACAGCCATTGGAAAGGCGCACACCCGTCCACAGCCATTGGAGACAGTGTTTTGAGTGTTTCCACATGGATTTCAGTACAAAGTCCTCTGCTTGGTCAGAAAGAGCAGGAATCACTTGTTTTTGGTAGTTTGAGCAGTATTTCAGGGGTATACTTGAATACTGCTGCTACTGCTTGGTTAGGAGGGCATGAGTGCTTTCACTCAGAGGCAATCCTTTGCTTTGTTCTAGAGTAGTCATCCACTTGCAATGGTGTTAGACAAGAGGATGTTTTTACTCATAGAAGTGCTGCTCACTGTAGGCCTATTAGTATGTATGTCACTGCAAAGTAGATCCAGGTTACCCTGTATCCAGAATGTGTTGCATGTGTTGTCCAATAAAAAGAGCTGCTATAACTGTTTGGGCCATATTCAGTGTTGGATGGGTTTTGGAGATCCAGGGTTCCATGTGGAAGTTGTGTGGACTCCCACCCTCTTTCCATCCAGATCCTGGCTTAACCTTATGGCATGACGGTGAACTCCTATAGCATTTGAAAAGTATTAGTG
>JAAGZL010000374.1 GCA_024206335.1 Gammaproteobacteria bacterium | reverse complement strand
GACCTGTTCTGCCATACTGAAATACTCTCTGCCCATGTCGAGGCACTTGTTCATCGCCTGCTGGATATCTGGCTGGAATTGTCCGCTACCGGTTTTGCGCCAGAGATCGAAGCCCTGTGCCCACAAATCGGATTGACTGGTGGCGTTACCGTCACCACCTGATTTGGCCATTTCGCTCCAGGCACCGACAAACTCTTGTTGTGCCTTGAACCATTGCTCGGCCCGGGAATTGCTATCGCTCATGTTAGGTAACTCTTTCAAATTTAAAAAGAATTCCACTTTAGCACAAAATATTGTGCAGCGCAACATAATTGTGTTGCAGGCGATTATCAGTGGAGAAAGAAAACCCCATAGCAAGAATTAACCGGCATTTCTCAGTCGGGGCGAGATGGTCGAGTAGAGGCCTGGGTGTCACCCGTGAAAGTTCTGGGGAAACGTAATGCGAATTGTATTTCCAAACGAATAAAATTTCTTATGAACGCTTGGAAATCAAACCAGGACCAGCCCATCTGGTGAGACATGCGGGCTAGCCCCTCTAGCCGGGTTTGGTCGGTTCCAGTGGATCGGGCGAGTGGCGTGTTTTAAGTGCTTCAGCGTTATAAAGCACTTTGCTAGGTCATGTACATGCCGCCGTTGACTGGCAGGTTTGCGCCGGTC
>JAAGZL010000373.1 GCA_024206335.1 Gammaproteobacteria bacterium | reverse complement strand
CATCTTCAACAAGAAACAACCAACAGATAACTTTGGCGCCAAGCGGCGCAAACAGAAACGGGTTGCCCCACGTATGGGTACCCAGATACTCATAGTGGATGACTCCACCACAGTGCGCTTTGTGATGGCCAAAATGTTGCGTGAATCCGGCTATCAGGTACTTGAGGCCAAGGATGGAGATGAGGGCTTTGCCATGGCCGCTCACCACACCCCTGATCTGATATTTATGGACGTAATTATGCCTGGTCTCAATGGCTTTCATGTCACTCGTAAGTTGCGCAAGAATGAAGGCACCCAGGGTATTCCAATCATAATCATCAGCGGCAGCAAGCAGGCGGTAGAGCATTTTTGGGCCGCAAAGATTGGGGCCAATGATTATATGGAAAAGCCGTTTGATCGCCGTGAGGTGTTCTATCGGCTGGAAAAGGTTCTGTATCACATGCGGGTGGCTTAAGCACTGGCCCGAAGGGAGTTTTGCAAATCTGCCAATGCTGCGCTGCACTTCCCGGGTTTGCGCATGGTAACCTGTAAGGTACGCTCTGAACTGTTAGCAGGGTTTTGGTGCAGATTTGCTTTCTGTATCGCCTGCCTGTTGTACTCACTCATCCACCCGGACCTGCCGTGGAATAGCTGCCTATACCAACGGTGGTTGGCCGGATCGGTCTATACTGGAATAACAGCATATTGTTTGGGTGTCTGCCACCCGTATTCAGATCGACCGGATCATTATGAGTGAGAGCTTGTTACTGGCCGGGGGCGAAGAGAGTGGTTCTATATCCTACCCGGATGCACCCCACTCCCGCTCCGGTGCCGAGTTGTTTTCAGCCCTCTCCAGCTCAGGCCATGGTTTGAGTTGCCAGGAGGCTGCGGACCGTATAATTAGATATGGGCGCAATGCCTTGCCCCGAAGCAAGCCCCCAAGTGTGTTCATGGTGTTTCTGCATCAGTTTGTCAGTCCGCTGATCTATGTCCTGGGCGTAGCTGCAGTTATCTCGCTGCTGATCCATGAGTACTCTGATGCCGGCTTTATTGCCGCTGTCCTGTTGCTCAATGCAATCATCGGTACGGTTCAGGAGTATTCGGCGCAACAGGCAGCAGAGGCCCTGAATGAATTGGTAACCACCAGCTGCAGGGTGCTGCGAGATGGGGATGCCTACGAAGTGAGTGCCGACCAGTTGGTGCCGGGGGATATCCTGCTGTTGGAGTCAGGTGACCGGGTGCCGGCCGATTTGCGCCTGCTCACTTGTCGGGATCTGGAGGTGGATGAGTCCTTGCTGACGGGTGAGTCCATGGCCGTTCTTAAAGATGCAGACCAGGTGCTGGAACAGGATGTAACGTTGGGTGACCGCAGTAACATGGTGTTTGCAGGTACCTTGGTCAGTCGGGGGCGGGGTAAAGGGTTGGTGGTTGGGACTGCCCTGGCCACGGAGCTGGGACGCATTGCCTCCGTGGTGCTGGGCAAGAAGGCGGCCAAGGCCCCGCTGCTGATCAGGATGGAGAAGTTTACCCACTGGGTGGCGCTGTTGGTGGTGATTGCTGCAGCACTGATGGCTGCCGTGGCCCTATCCCGCGGTATGCCCCTTAATGAGATATTTCTGTTGGCTGTGGCCCTGGCGGTCTCCGCCATTCCCGAGGGGCTGCCGGTGGCACTTACCGTTGCCCTGGCCATCGGTATGCGGCGTATGGCTAAGCGTAATGTGATTGTGCGTAAGTTGATGGCAGTCGAGGCGTTGGGCTCCTGTACCTACATAGCCACGGACAAAACCGGAACCCTGACGGTAAATCAACTCACTGCGCGCCGCATCATCGTACCCGGTTGTGAACCCTGGGAGGTGACGGGGGAGAGCCTGGAGCCAGAGGGTAGGGTAATAACACCTTCGGGACGGATAACAGCGGATGAGGAGGCGATACTCCAACAGATATTTAAGGTGTCGGTACTATCCAATGAGGGTTTTCTCGGGCATCGGGATGGGGGGTGGGTCCACCATGGTGATGCGGTGGATGTGGCGCTTCTGGTGCTGGCGCACAAGGCAGGGATTACCCAGGCGGATATGGTGGATGCCTTCCCGGTAATATCCACCATCCCGTTTGAGTCGGAACGTCTCTACTCGGCCAGCCTGAACCGGGTGGATGAATCGGCCCATGCCTCTGTCAAGGGGGCCCTGGAGCGGGTGCTGCCCATGTGCGGGTATATGGCGACCCCGGATGGAGTCAGGACGATAGACCCGGAGTGGCTGCAACAACAGACCTATGACCTGGCCAGTGATGGTTACCGGGTGATTGCCCTGGCCTCTGGTGAAGTCGAGGTGGCGCAGGATGAGGAGCTGGGCGACGGGCATCTGCAGGGCCTCACCCTGGTGGCCCTGGTGGGGATGATCGATCCGTTACGGCCCGAGGCCAAGGATGCGGTGGCCCGGTGTCGGGATGCCGGGATCGAGGTGGCCATGGTGACCGGGGATCATCCGGCCACTGCCATGTGCATAGCCAGAGAGTTGGATCTGGTGGATGGTGAGCAGCAACCCCTGACCGGGCCGGAATTGAAACAGGCCCATACAGACCAGGAACGGGAGCGGCTGGTGGGCCAGACCCATGTGTTTGCGCGGGTGGAGCCGCAGCAGAAACTGGATATAGTGCAGTCCCTGCAGCGCAGTGGGCACTTTGTGGCCACCAGTGGTGATGGGGCCAATGATGCGCCGGCGCTACGGGCGGCCAATGTGGGTGTGGCCATGGGCAAGAGCGGGACGGATGTGGCGCGGGAGACGGCGGACCTGATCATCACCGATGACAACTTCGCCTCTATCGTGGCGGGTGTAGAGGAGGGTCGCATCGCCTATGCCAATGTGCGTAAGGTGATCTTCCTGCTGATCTCCACTGGGGCTGCCGAACTGGTGCTGTTTACCATGGCGTTGCTGGCTGAGTTGCCGTTGCCACTGTTGGCGGTGCAGCTGCTCTGGCTTAACCTGGTGACCAATGGTATTCAGGATGTGGCGCTGGCGTTTGAGCCGGGTGAGGGCAGAGAGTTGCGCCAAAAGCCGCGTCCGCCCAAGGAGTTGATCTTCAATCGCCTTATGATAGAACGGGTGGTGCTATCTGCCCTGGTTATCGGCAGCGTCGCTTTCCTGGTGTTTCAGTGGCTGCTGGGTACCGGTGTCTCGGTGGATGAGGCGCGTAACGGCACCCTGCTGTTGATGGTGTTGTTTGAGAATATCCATGTATTTAACAGCCGTTCCGAGACCCTTTCAGCTTTTTGTCATAATCCCCTGCGCAATCCACTACTGCTGTTTGGTACGGTGGTGGCGCAATTGATACATATCGGTGCGATGTATACCCCATGGATCCGAGATGTATTGCATATCCAGCCGGTCTCCATAGAGTTATGGTCACACCTTCTGGTCATGGCGCTGACGGTACTGCTGGCGATGGAAGCGCACAAGCTGCTCCTGAAATACCTCAGTAGGTAGTTGGGCTACTCTTAGGGTGAGGGTTGTCAATTACGGAGTGGATGAATCTCTAAATGGAAGCCCATACCTTTCTTCTACAGCTGTTTATCATACTGGTTGCGGCCCGGGTAACGGGAGAGCTGGTGACGACCATGGGTGGTCCCAGTGTTATTGGCGAGCTTGTTGCCGGTATCGTCATTGGGCCCAGTCTCCTGGGTTGGGTAGAGATCAATGACCTTATACGACTGTTGGCCGAGGTGGGGGTTATCCTGTTGCTGTTTGAGGTTGGTCTGGATACCGACATGGGCAAGCTCATCGATTCAGGGAGAAAGTCGGTCATAGTCGCTATCGGCGGTTTTTTTACCCCATTTCTGGTGGGCTTTGCCGTTACACACTATCTGTTTGGTCAAACATTGCTGGTTTCCCTGTTTGTGGGAGGAACCCTCACCGCCACCAGTATAGGCATTACGGTGCGAACCCTGGCCGATGTCCGTCGGCAGCACAGTATGGAGGGTCAGATCACCCTGGGTGCGGCGGTATTGGATGATCTTATGGGGGTGGTGCTGCTTGCCATACTCTACGAGTTTTCGGTCACTGGTGAAGTGAACTGGATCAATACCGGTAAGGTGCTGGCGTATATCAGTGTTTTCTTCCTGATGGCCCCGGTGCTGGCGAAGCTGATGTCGCATGTGATTGATCGACTGGACCAGAGGATCGATAACCCCGGCCTTATTCCGGTAACCATTGTCTCCCTGGTGCTGTTTTTTGCCTGGATGGCACACTTGTTTGGTGCGCCTGAGCTGCTGGGTGGATTTGCTGCCGGTCTGGCCTTGTCGCGCCGCTTCTTCCTGCCCTTTGGTGTTGCAGTAAAAACCAAAACTGCGTTTGCCCACAAGGTCAAGAATCAGATGAAACCCATTGTTCAACT
>JAAGZL010000372.1 GCA_024206335.1 Gammaproteobacteria bacterium | reverse complement strand
CATTGCGATTACTATTAGGTGATCCGTCTGACAGAATCACCATATGGTTAGGTACACACCAGTTGTCAGCAGCCGTATCACCTATAGGCGATGCCCAGGTTTGGCCATTGATTTGTTGCACTCCCTGGAACCATCTAACCCCTGCATCCAGGGCACGAACCGTCGGGGTCCAGCCGACTGTGGTTAGGGCATCAACAGCAGTTATCATGGCATTGCGATGATCCTCTACCTTCCTGAATTGCGAGATGGCAGTCAGGCGTTTAGCTGCTGCTTGCCCCCCATTGGTTGTGTAACCGAGGATACCAGCATTCACGTTATCCATCAGCGGATCATTCAGAATGGTCCTCATTGCATCCTTCATATTGGCCATACGAGTACCCTGCATACTCCCAGACTCATCGAGAATAAACAGCACATTTGGGGGTGCCGGATCTGGAGGCGGCTGCAGGTAGATCTCAATATCATCCGCTTGCACCGCGGAGGCGCCAACTGCCAGACCCATAACCATACCCAGCGACAAGGTACTCTGGTTAAAATATCCAATGGTTCTCTTGATAGTCATGTTCAATCTCCTCATTCGCGCACCAGCGCGACCTCCATGCGGTTATTGGTTGTAGCCTCATTACCAGTAACATGGCCAAAGGCGTCCGCCTGATAGATTACAGTGATAATATCCAAGCCAAACCCAGAAAACTTGTACTCTCCCGGGGCACTCACCTTGACCAACTCAACCCTCAGATCGGCATCAGTACCCGGCTGTGCTTGCTGCGTGCTCGTAGAATCAGTGGCATCCCGTTCGTAATAATCCTCATTTGGTTCAAAATCACCCACCGTACCAGGGAGATCAACATTCGGATTTTCACCCAGCAGCCTGGCAAAAGCACTCTCGGCGGCCTGGAAGCTCAACTGCTTGAATTGTTGGTTGACGGCAATCTTGGTCTCCATGGTAGTGCTGCGCATGGCGCTTACACTCAAGGTTGTAATCACTGCCAAGATAATCAGTGAGATAACCAGTGCAACACCACGCTGTTTACCTGCTATTTTAGGGGATTGTCGGCTAGTCATGTTTATTGCCTCTCTACAACAGTATTCAGATTTCGCAGGGAAAACGTTGTTGTTACAGATTTGAAAAAATGAGACGTATCGGGCGCTGTTACGTCCATTCCCAATAGGTCGAAGGTCTCTGCGGCGGAGGGACGATGGCTGAGGGGCAGTTCAAACTCACCTGAGCTGGCAATCAACCCAACACGGATAGAAACCACATTGGGCCAAAAATCACCGGCTTCCACCTCGGTCGCCGTCAAATATCTGTTGGCCAGACCATCAGTATCAGTATCCACACCGTAAAGTGCCCGCATCTGCACGATACCGGATACAATGGGCTGACTGACGCCATTGACTTCACATTCCAACTCACTATCTGCATTGACGAGAAATCTAACAGTAGAGGAGGCGGCAATGACACCACCGCAAGATGGCCCCGTTGCATAGCGAACAGCTAGCACACTTGAGCCACTGATAGCATCACTGTCCACAATACCAGCGGCACCCACCATGGGGAAAGTGCGTAAACCGTTGTCAGTTGTAGCAGTATAGGCAGTAAGATCATCATCACCGGCACCCACCCCACGCCCAGCCATCACCAAAGATCGCCGCAGATCTTCTATTGCAAAGCGTCCATTCTCATTTGCTGCAGCAACCGCTGAACGCATCAGAAATGCCATCTTACTGTCTATATACACCTTGCCTGCAACCCCGGTTATAAATATACCGATGGCCATGGCAATCATCAGAGAAAGAATCGTATAACCTCTGTGTAGTTTCACTATTAACTCCCTGGAATAAAATCTATAACCACACTTCGGGTTATAACAGCGTTAGTATCGGGATTTATGCCATCCTCCCAGTTAACGGTAATCTGAAACACGGTGCCGGGCGTACAGGCATCACCATCCGCTGTATCGCTATCATTATCGGTACATTCAACAGTAAGGGTGCCTCCAGGCAGGAATTGCCCAACACCATCCGGCCGTACACCGTTCTGACAACGGATCTCCCACAGATCATAGGTGGCCATCTGAGCCTGGGTACAGGCATCAGCTGAAGTCGCACCATCAGGGGTTGAGGCACAGCGTTGTGCCGGAACGTTGCAATTGGTGGCCACTCCCGAATCATAGTTGTTATCCATGGTCAGATTAGCCCTGATGCGGTCAGCCATTGATGCCGCAAGGTCCGTAGCACGGATTCGATGTTGGGCTGTGGCAGCCCCCTTGAGAGCTGTCATCTGCAGGGCCGCTACTCCCAGCAGGCCGAGACCCAGAATCCCGGCAGCTACCATCACTTCCAAGAGACCTGCGCCCTTTGAACGTCGGGGAAAATTAAATAGCGCGTGTTTCATCATGGGCAAGTTCCACCTTCTGAGATATCTTTATCGACCCATGGTCGTCCGGAGAGTGAAAACCGGATACAGCGAGTTGGGGCATCGCCGCGTTGCAGTCTAAAAAAATCAGTAGCACTATCTGTAAATCCGCCACCACCCCATATAGCACGACCATCTGAACCAAACCTAATTACAGAAGCCGCTGCACCATTCGCAGTCACAGTTATATTGATGTTATTAACTGTATGATTAACTAAACTTTCCCCATCATTCACGTCTTCTGTTCCATCATCATCGAGGTCAACAAATGAGGTCCACCCATCACCGGTTATACTAAAATGGGTATCGCGTTCAGTTTTGACGGCTTCACTACGAGCTAATAGTAGCGAGGCCACCAACTCATTTGACTCCGCTACAACAGAGTTATTCTCTATCATGCTCATCATACTGGGCACCGCCACACCAAGTAGTAGCGACAACACCAATACAGTTATCATCAATTCAATCAGGGTAAACCCCCAGACCTGGCGCATACTCAGCTACCTCCAAAAAAAGTTCTCTAGATAATAATGGTTCATTCTGACAGAAAAAGAAAATCCATTCGTCCGGACAAAACGACCGAATATCGGATACCAAGCTAATTTAGGCCACGTCAGAGCAAATCTGCCTGCCTGGCGATCAATCTAGTCGCAGATTATTGCACTTCCATCTGGCATATTATCACTTAACCTGGGACGCCCCGTGGCAGATATGATAACTGCCCGGTTGAGGGATGAATCACCTGTCTGGCAGAACCGAACCGTTGTATTGAAACCCCACGCCCTACCATTCGGACGATAGGCAATGGTATTTCTACTATCAGATGAGGTATGCACCACCATTTGATCAACAAAGCCCTGGTACCAACCGAGTAGTTCTTCGTTTTCGTCACGTTCCTTATCTTTGTCTCTGTTAACAAAAACGATATATCCCTCCCCCCAACGCCTGTAATCTGACACGCAACTGACCCCGTTACTACTTGGACAGACAGTAACCCACAATCCACGTGTTACCGCTTCTGAGCGCGCCATATGCAGGCTTGAGATAAAACCATTGACGTTAGTAACCATCCGGTTCTGATCCAGCATGCCACTGAATCCCGGTATGACCATAGTTAGAAGAATGGAGGTAATTGCGACTGCCAGCAACAACTCCAATAAAGTGAAACCCACAGAAATACATTTTGGAAATTCCATATCCAAGCTCCTCTGTCCTTGAGTACCCTGTAAACAAGGTAGCATATCAAACGTATGACAACAGCAGATATTTATCTGGATTTTTGCCAAGGGAACGACCATTGGCTACTAGCCACGCCTTGATCAAGGCCATTCTTGAAGTCCTGAACTCTCCATATTATCGGGCCAGGTTAATAAAGTCCCAGCGCTGGAAGGCTACACAGGTACAACTCACTGTTGTCTAGACATAACCATCTGTTTATACTGCCCAATCTTCGGGCCGATGTAGCTCAGTCGGTAGAGCAACTGATTCGTAATCAGTAGGTCAGCGGTTCAATTCCGCTCATCGGCTCCATTTTTCTCAACCCCTATCTGTACTTGGCCCCGGCAGATGACAAAGCTGTTTGTTAACAATCTCACAATCATTGACTCGTCTCTTCTGGACCAGGATCGAGGTCTGGTGGGAGAGAGTTGGCGCGTAGATGTGGAACTGGAGGGAAGCCTTAACCAGCAGGGGATGGTGCTGGACTTTGCCGATATCAAACGTCAGGTAAAGCAGACCATTGATCAATATTTTGATCACAAGCTGCTGGTCCCAGCCAACAATCCCAACTGCGACATAACCGATAGTAATGGGACCACAGAGATTGAGTTTCAGCTTAATTCTGGAGCAGTTATTCGGCACCACTCACCCACCACAGCGCTTGGCCTGATCGCCACCGGGCAGGTCAACACCGAAACCCTGACTACCGCCATTGTGGACAGATTGACACCTGGCCTGCCGGAGAACGTGGACAATTTTCGGCTTAGGCTGCATCACGAACCCACATCCGACCCCAGCTTTCACTACAGTCATGGCCTCAGGCAACATGCAGGCAATTGTCAGCGCATCGCCCATGGTCACCGCTCCCGTATTGAGATCTACCAGGATGGGGAACGCAACCAAGAGCTGGAATCAGAGTGGACAGAGTTATGGCGCGATATCTATATCGGCAACCGGTCAGACCTTATCAGACGACTTACCAGCGGGAATGATGACTATTATCAGTTTGGATACCGTGCAGAACATGGTGAGTTCAGGCTGGAGCTACCCAAGCGGCTCTGCTATCTGATTGATACCGACTCCACGGTGGAAAATCTGGCCCAGCACATCGCGGATAGCCTGAAACAGAGTCATCTGCAATCGGGGTTTCAGGTGCGGGTATTTGAGGGTGTGGACAAAGGGGCGATTGGGACTTCCTAGCAAACACATCTGGACACATGGATATGATCGACCGTAGGCCTGAATAAACGATGGTATTTCAGGCAATCTTGCGGTTGGACATCCATGGTATCGTGCCGGGAACGCTGCGCTTATCCCGGCCTACGGCTAGCAAGCATGCATATTGGAATACATGGGTATGATCTACTGTAGGCCTAAATAAACCATAGTGTTTCAGGCAATCTTGCGGTTGGACATCCATGGTATCGTGCCGGGAACGCTGCGCTTATCCCGGCCTACGGCTAGCAAGCATGCATATTGGAATACATGGGTATGATCTACTGTAGGCCTAAAT
>JAAGZL010000371.1 GCA_024206335.1 Gammaproteobacteria bacterium | reverse complement strand
TCGAAAGACTTGTAGATAAGCTCATCCCGGGTCGGGAAATGATAACTCACAACACCATGAGATACCCCTGCTTCATGACCTACCCTGCGATGGGTTATCGCATCAACACCTTCTTTGGCTATAACCGCAAGGACAGAATCCAGGATCAGTTGTCGTGTTTTTTCACCTGCACTTAATTTCATAAATGATCACTTCATTATTATTTCATTTACCCATCATACAGGTTTCATGTTCAAATTCAATAAACTTGACAAATGTCAAATTTACTATATTCTTTACATTTGTCAAAATGAATAGATATCAGGAGTTTACATGACTAGCCAAGATCTCAGCGCACAAATCAATACCCTCGGTTTTAAAGCAGTTGTTGTTTTTATTATCACTACCGTAGTCTCCCTATTCCTTCCACTTGAAGCCTTTGCACCAACTCAGGAAGATGCTGCCTACTGGCTGATGAATACCATGACTGGCTATACGTTTGGCTGGGTTAACCAGATAATCGCAATGCTGGCTTGTGCTGCCATCTTTGCCTGCGCTGCATGGCAGTTCTTTGCAACTTCGCCAATCAGGGCGGTAATAATTTGGATGCTCTCGTCCCTTTCCATTATGACCTTTCTT
>JAAGZL010000370.1 GCA_024206335.1 Gammaproteobacteria bacterium | reverse complement strand
TCTAACTGATTTTTCTAGGATCATGGCTTCAAGTTCAAAAAATATGGAGGGCGGTATTTGGCCGAGTTCCAATATCGTTTCAATCGGCGTTTTGATTTGAAGGCTATGATGCCACGTATTTTACGTGCGTCAGTACTTACGCTACCTCAGTCCTCCCATATATTGCGGCTTTCTGAGGTTGGTAACTAATCAGGTGGCTTTATATTACTCACCATACCTTGAGCAACCCCATATTCAGGTAAGTTACCTTTGTTGTCGCCAGGCCAAAAATATTAGCCGCATCAACAATGACATTAACAGGGGCCCAGCGGGATCGTAAGGCATTAACATGCTGGATTGGCCGTCTCTAATTTCAGCCCGGCCTTTTAAATGCTTCTTCATCCTCAATCGGAGTATGAATCCACTCCTTAACTTTGTGAGGTTTTATCGCTGCCTGATTTTAAAAAAACAGCCAATTGGCTACGGGAAATATTTTCAACGATGTTACGGTTAACGCACTCTTTCG
>JAAGZL010000369.1 GCA_024206335.1 Gammaproteobacteria bacterium | reverse complement strand
TGACATCAATTATCTAGAAGTGCTGGGCGATAACACCTTTGAGTATTGCCTTTATCATCTACTCGAACGTGAAGAACTTATCAGCGATTTTTTAGCGCGTTATAAAAACCACAACGTCGGTCGCAAGGCCTACCCACCGGGCCTGCGGTTGCGCATCATCTTTTATGCGTATTACCGGGGCCATATATCAAACCGAGTCATCGCAAAACTCTGCAAAACTGAGCTAAAATTCATCGCGCTGGCCTCAGGCCGGCAACCGCATTTCACCACCATCGCCGACTTTGTCAGCGGCAACTGTGAGTCGATCCAAAGCGTGTTTCACAAGGTATTACTGATCTGCGACCAAAGCGGCCTTATCGGCAAAGAGCACTTTGCTATCGACGGCTGCAAGCTACCCACCAACGCCTCCAAACAATGGAGCGGCACCCATGCTGACCTACGCAAGAAATCAGATAAACTCAAGAAAGCCGCTGACAACATCATCAACAAACATATGAGCAATGATGCGGGCAAGGAAAACGGTGGCCAACCCGACAAAGACCAACAACAAGCCATCGAAACACTATTAAGGAATGC
>JAAGZL010000034.1 GCA_024206335.1 Gammaproteobacteria bacterium | reverse complement strand
TACGATGGATCAACCGTGACATTTGAATATCTGGACCACAAAACAAAGAAGCACCGCCTTAAAGTCTGTGACGCCATGGATTTCATTGCCCGCTTTATCCAGCATATTCCAGAAAAAGGCTTTCGCATGATCCGTCACTATGGTTTTCTGGCCAATCGGGTACGCTCGAAATTACTCCCAAAGGTATTTGCTTTATTGGAGCAAAAACAGCGCACCCCGGATAAAGTCCGTTACCGGCAACTGCTGATAGAATCATTTAAGCTCGATCCACTGATCTGTATTCTTTGCAAGTCAGTGATGGTTTTTATCGGCGTCACTCCTGGAAAACCCAAATGGGAAATATTCCAGCATCACGATCAGTTGGCGCAACAAAAAATAGTTCGCTAGTAACCATACAGAACAAGTGCGTCTCGAATCTAAATTTCGATCCGAAAACAAACACAAGTGACGCCACTTCCGGCTTTATCCGCTATTTTCAACCGTAAAAATCTGCCCGCTGCTTTGTCGATCAAAAAATAACCTTCGTGTATTCCACTACAT
>JAAGZL010000368.1 GCA_024206335.1 Gammaproteobacteria bacterium | reverse complement strand
CGCCACGCTGAAACTTTAATACTCCTGCTGAACTTAAATGTATAGCGATAGTATCCCACTCACTCACTGAAGGTCTGACAGGTATATTAAATAAACAACGCTCTAACCCTACTGCATCAATTTTAAATTCAACAGAAGCAGACATATCTGCAAGACTTATATTATTTTCTGAATACATCCTTAAATCATCAGCCGCTCTTACTGTGTACACGTTGTCAGGAGTTCCAGGGGTGCGCACATAAGGCAAAGCGATAGGACCTTTGTTGAGCATCGCTCCCCATATAAAAAAGCCTACATCATCGGGAAAGGTGACGCCCTGATTATACGCTCCGGTTAATGAATCAGTTAGACCTATCTCACAAATAAGATATGAATTATTTATTGTAACTGTACACGATAATCTTCTAATTCCATTACCACAATCTTTAATCGTTGCATTATCTATGTAAGTGCTTTGCTCGCCCTTTTCAACATTAGTTAATCCAAAATTTACGCGCTGTCCGTCTTGCATTGACATCTGTGCAAAATCCACATCATCAGCTTTAACAAAAATACTAAATGTGCACTGGTCACCAAATGCAAAGTCTGCTGACCCAAGTGATGACAAGTCCACCCATCTAAACACAGAAGGATCGATATTCCTGTTGACTGAATCATAGGACGATATCTTGCGCATGGACATAGTACCATCGGGGGCTATTGCCGCATGAGGTTCAAGGTAGCAATTGTGTTCCCAAGAGTATGACACCTCTTGATCAGTATAAAAACTTTCACTTTGCGCCAAGTAGTTTGTCGCTTCTTCCCATATCGCGACGCCCATAGGTTTAAACGTAACTGGATCGTATTCGAACAAAGGCGACTCTGTAAAAGACTCGGTTACCGCTGCTGTAGTGGTTGCAACATAAGACAATGGTTTTTCTGATTGTGTGAGTTGTCCACCAAATGCATAAACGCCTGAAACCCCATCGCTTGTGTAAAGTATATCTTCACCATCAGCTAGATATAATTTAGCTGTTACGGTTGGTATATCAGTGCCGTACGGTTCAACTATCAATGACACCCTGAACCACCCATCACCCTCATAAGTTGATGCGGCTGCATACGCGTAGCTATTAACACTTAACACCTCGCCAGTAGTCGTATCAAATACAGCTACCGCCTGATTATTCCAAATTATATCGCGAGGGACAGACAAGTACACATTTCTATTATTTGCAGTTTGTTTAACGTAAAATGATGCCGTATATATTTTATACTGTTCAAGGTCTATGGTATTAGAATCTATTTGATGTGTCATTCCTGTACTTTCGACTAAGTGGTCTGCTGTCATTAAGCCGTCAACAGGGTTAGTCGTGGCATTTGGAATAACCGACAAACCTTGAGCAGTCCAGTTAGTAAAATCTTCACTATAATGTGCTAGGTTTTCAACGTCGCCTACATAATCTGTATCTAGAAACGACTCCCATTCGCCAGATTGATTTAACCTTCTATTCCAAAATGATGAGCTTGAATCTCTTGTATATACAAATAAATCATCAAAGGTTATATCTGTTTCATTCTGAACATAAGCCTGCTCAGAAAAATCCATACTTACCAATGGTATTAATACGGGTGAAGCTGTAGCAACAGGTACAATTGTCATTGTATTTGGCACTTCAGCAACGACTGCTGTAGTTCTATCCAAGTCAACTGGTATTGATGGCACTGT
>JAAGZL010000367.1 GCA_024206335.1 Gammaproteobacteria bacterium | reverse complement strand
ATCCCATGTAACAAAATCATAAGGCAGGAAGTCGCCGATATCACGGTTGCCGTTATCGTTGGTTAGTGACTGCATCATTCTCACAGTGTCGATTCCCGCAAGATCAGCAACGAAACGACTATGCAGTATATGGCCGGCATCATAGCGAGCTTCTTCACCGGGAGCCAATAGTTCTATTTTAGTGACAACGCCCATCATGGTAATCTGGTAATTATTGGCAGGTATGGCAAGCGATGTATACTCGCGCCGATTCGGGGTGGAGCCGGGTATCTCGGTGCCACCGTTCCACGAAGCAGCCCCCGTCCCTTCCCATCGCAAAACCCACGGCTCGTCAACCGTCCCCTCATTCATAAATTGAGTCGTCGTGTGAGTTATGATTTGCCAACTACCACCACCAGAAGCGTCAATATATCCGTTAGCATCCCGAGTGCCGGGGATTGCTGTAGGATTATCAAGTATGTTGCCACCCTTAATGACATTGATCAAAGGAAAGCTGGCAGACCAGTAGAGCATGAACTCAAGGTTCTGCCCGATCTTCATCATCTGACCACTGTGACCTTTGCCTGTCGTCGGGTCGTAATATCCAGTGTAATTGTGGGTGCTACTAGTCATAATTTAAGCAGCTGGTT
>JAAGZL010000366.1 GCA_024206335.1 Gammaproteobacteria bacterium | reverse complement strand
CGCGAGATACGCTAAAATTTCAAAAAAAGCGTTTTTAAAAAAATCTCAGAAATTCAGTTTTTGACATTCGGGGCTGAAAATCTAATCAGTAACCCACCATGGCATGCAGAATATGCATGTAAACTCACTTGATGATCTGTTTACTATTTTTTGAGTTAATGTGCGAGATACGCTAAAATTTCAAAAAACGCGTTTTTAAAAAAATCTCAGAAATTCAGTTTTTGATATTCGGGGCTGAAAATCTAATCAGTAACCCACCATGGCATGCAAAATATGCCTGTAAACTCACTTGATGATATGTCAATTACTTTTTGAGTTAATGTGCGAGATATGCTAATTTGGACAGACGGTCAGACGGTCAGACGGTCAGACGACAGAACGGACTCGCGCCTGAAAACATCACCGCGACTGCGCTTCGCCGCAGTAGCGCTAAAAAGTGAATCAGGACACTAAAAATAAATTGGAAGAGGTCCTGACACACATTACAAATATCATGCAGTGTGGAATAAATGAAAATG
>JAAGZL010000365.1 GCA_024206335.1 Gammaproteobacteria bacterium | reverse complement strand
GTAGTTGCTTGGGTGTTCGTCGGCGTCAATGTATCGCAAGTGTTCAGCCGTCTTTTCATCAAATGCTTTCAGTTGGCTGGTAGTCATACTTGTGATTGCTATCTTTGAACTCATCATCCGTTGTTTAACAACCCAGTTATGATGAGCACTACGCTGTTGTCCAGTAGTGTCAATAACGCGCTGAATGTATGTGGCTGTGAGCGGTAGATGTTGTCTAATATTCATTTGTTTGTCCTGTTAGTTGTTGTGTATATTGTATCTCAACTATGCGAAATAGTTCAGGTCTTGTGGATTCTATTCTCTTGGTTTCAGCTATATCAAATGAAGTAAACACCGGCGATACTGATTTATTTTCGCCGGATAATAGAGCCTTATCAAGTTTTGACCCTATTCTTACAATTGCATACTTGTTCATTTTGTTCTTTCCTCCTATATTTCCTTTATTTGTGTTGATGAGATTAGTTGCTTGGGTGTTCGTCGGCGTCAATGTATCGCAAGTGTTCAGCCGTCTTTTCATCAAATGCTTTCAGTTGGCTGGTAGTCATACTTGTGATTGC
>JAAGZL010000033.1 GCA_024206335.1 Gammaproteobacteria bacterium | reverse complement strand
ACTTGTCATTATTTTCATTTCTAATCCTCCAAATCATCGGTATTGAGGTAGACTTGGTCGTTGATATCCTTCCATTGGTAGTGATTATTAGAAACCCCAAAGGTACTGGCGGTACACCACACAACCCCTTCACCCAGTCTATAAAGGCGAACATCACCAACCGTGTTATCCATCACAGCATGATACTTTGCCCCTACCAATCTATCTATCTTGCTGCGAGTAACCATATAAACATGGCCTGGAATAGGCTTCGGGTGCTGGTACGACTCAGGTGCAGGCGGCTGCTTCTGTGCTTCACGTTCTTTACTTGTCATTATTTTCATTTCGTTTTCTCCAGCCAGTCCTCAATATCCCCAATCTTTGTGTTGCGGTCAATCCGTATACAGTCACCTTTCTTGTATATATAGAGCGACCATTCATCGTGATTATAGGTACGCGCCTCCTTAAAGCCCCGCTTACTCGCCTCTTTTGAAATCAATACAAGTATTTTGTGCATCATGTTTGTTTTCATTGTGATTCCTCTACAAAGTGTTTAATAAACAGGGTTTCGATTTCTTTCCATTTGTCAATCGCTCTATCGCCCTCTGCTGTCAATGCAGCGTAGGAAGTAACAATGGGTGGATCAGTAATAGTATCGGCGGCATATGCTATGGCAGTGGCAGCAGCAAAGGCAGCGGTGTCACCATAGGTAGTCCTGGCAGTAGTATACGAGACAGAGGCAGCCTTAGACGCAGCCTTTAGTGAGGCATCATCAATCAACCCCTGCTCGTAATCCCTAATTGCTTGAACGCACTTTCTAGGTGCAGGGCCGTCACTGTACTTCTCGAATTTCGGTAGCACTGATTCAGCGACATCAGCTAGGAAAAGGCATCGTTCTTTATAATCAAGAGTTCTGAGACACCATACTGCGTCTTTAAGACCAAGCGTATCCAGTAAATACCTGAAACTAACAGGTTCGTCGTCGGCTTTTGTCTTACCGAGGGACGCGAGTGATTTTTCCCGGGTGGGCGTACATGGGGTATGTCTACGTATTTTGTTGAGGGTTGTGTTAGTTTCATTCTCTCTTTTCTTTGCACATGCTTTTGGCTTTGCCTGCAAACTCTT
>JAAGZL010000364.1 GCA_024206335.1 Gammaproteobacteria bacterium | reverse complement strand
GTTTAAGTAACCGTTCGCTCTTGGGAGCCTTGGCGTTGAGAGCTTGTTACGTCACCGCTCGCTCTTGGGAGCCTTGGTGTCCAGAGATGTTTACGTTGCCGCTCGCTCTTGGGAGCCTTGGTGTCGAGAATTGTTTAAGTAACCGTTCGGTCTTGGGAGCCTTGGCGTTGAGAGCTTGTTACGTCACCGCTCGCTCTTGGGAGCCTTGGTGTTCAGAGATGTTTACGTTGCCGCTCGCTCTTGGGAGCCTTGGTGACGAGAATTGTTTACGTAACCGTTCGCTCTTGAGAGCCGTGGTGTTGCGAGCTTGTCACGTCATCGTTCGCTGTTGGGAGCCTTGGTCTGGAGAGCTTTTTGCGTTACCGATCGCTCTTCTATTTGGCGTCTCTGGGCCTTCTTGGGGGTCCTTTTGGGGTGATTTTGGGGCCCATTTGGGCTGTCTTGGGGCCCTCTTGGGCCGTCTTGGGGCCCTTTTGGGCCGTCTGGGGGCATCTTGGAGGCCTTTGGCCGTCTTGGGACTCTCT
>JAAGZL010000363.1 GCA_024206335.1 Gammaproteobacteria bacterium | reverse complement strand
GACATAACTGCGCCAAAGGGTTCCTTGGTGAAGGCGATTGAAAATACTCGATTCGTTATCGCAATGACCGACCCCCAATCCGGTGGCCAGGGCATAAGGGGTGGTGTCAGTACTGCCACCCGGGACTGATAGTCAGTGGAGAGCCACCAGTACATAAGATGGCCCCTGTGACAAAAGTGGGAGCTATCTTTTTCCACCTTTGTGCCAAGTTGGAGGCAGCCTCGGGCCAACCTCCATGCCCAACTGACAGGCACCATCACCAGTATCACACTGAACACCCACTTAACATCGTGCGGCAACTAAGGGCGCGAAAGCCGGCCACCATCCGACACCCACAGCACGGAGCACCAGTCTGCAGCCTGACACACACTCACATAGGACTAACACAAGTCACAGCATGCAAGAGGCAGACTTATCCGCGAGACTTAGACAAAAATAAGCACCGTCTCAAACGTGGGAGCTACTAAATTCTGGACAAAAAAAAGAGTTAACAGCAAAAAACTGTTAACAAATCTATAGAACGAAGGGCTTAATCTCAGAAGATCGTAGCAACAAGGCTACTCT
>JAAGZL010000362.1 GCA_024206335.1 Gammaproteobacteria bacterium | reverse complement strand
ATGGTGCCAAAGTGACAGTTTGCCGATTCGACCCATGCCGTTGATGCCTAGCTTTAAGGCGCTGGTTTCAGTTCCCATCCTGCTGATTTCTCCTGTAAAAAGGATGATTTGATAGTTCGATTAAGGCTAAGCCATGGATTTTGGCATGGAGTAGCAATCCTGTAATTTTACTGTAGCTGGCCCTTATATCAACCTGGATGCGTTAGCGCCTTCCGGGGCGGTCTCTGTGGGGTGTTCGCCCAGCAGCAGAATGCCGCTTCTGCCATCGATGCTGATGGTGTCACCGAAGCGGATCTCGCTGTTGTTGATGCTACAGCGGCTCTCTGATTCGAATACCTTCAGGGCCTCGCAACCTACCACGCAGGTCTTCTCCAGGCGAATGGTGACAATGGATGCGTGGGAGGTCTGGCCGCCACGGGCGGTGAGTACCCCGTCTGCCTGGGAGATCTCATGGATATCCTCCGGTACGGTGTCAGACCGCACCAGGATCAGGGGTGTAGTTGGGGACTGTTTCCGCAGGGCCTGGATATTCTCCAGGTTGAATACGGCGCGTCCGGACAGGGCGCCGCCACACACCCCGATACCACGTCCCAGCAGGTTGCTCTTGAGCGCCTCGGTTGGCTTGAAGTGGGCCAGGGACTGGATCTTGGAGGTGACCATGTCCCGGGTCTGGAGCAGGAACAGGTCATCCGTATCTGGGCCCTCGAAGGTGAACTCCATCTCCTGCTTGTTCCAGTTCTCGTTATACACCAGCTCCCGTGACAACTTGAGCAGGGAGTTATATATCTCCGGGAACATCACTTCCATGCTCTGTTCCACCGGGCGGT
>JAAGZL010000361.1 GCA_024206335.1 Gammaproteobacteria bacterium | reverse complement strand
TGTTGATGTCAATTATGATGGTCAAAATTTCGATCATTTGATTAATTTTCATCTTATTGACAGGTCTCTTGATTGTTCGCTGCTAATTGCTTTGGGTACATATTTGATAATATTTGCTAACCAAAAAGATAATTGATAACCCATTTCAATCATTTATAAAAAATATAGAATTTTTCTATTCAGGTATTGCCATGCATTGACGATGACTAATGCTAATTCCATCAAAATATTTTTACAGAACGTGTTAGCTAACTTGCTCACTGGTTGAAATACTTTGATAAATGATTACAATCTTAAAGATAGTCTCGAAGAAGTGCCCTGTGTTCTTCTCCTTCTTCTTTCTTTACTTCTCCTTCTACTTTGCCTTCCCTTCCCTTCTTTTTCTTGCCTTCTCCTTCCTTCTTTTTTCTGCCTTCTCCTTCTTCTCCTCCCTTGTTCCTTCTTTTTTCTTTCGACCTTCTCCTTCTCCTTCTTTTCCATCTTCTTCTTTTCTTCTCCTTCTCCTTCTCCTTCTCCTTCTCCTTCTTCTCCTTCTTCTCCTTCTTCTTCTTCTTCTTCTTCTTCTTCTTCTTCTTCTTCTTCTTCTTCTTCTTCTTCTTCTTCTTCTTCTTCTTCTTCTTCTTCTTCTTCTTCTTCTTCTTCTTCTTCTTCTTCTTC
>JAAGZL010000360.1 GCA_024206335.1 Gammaproteobacteria bacterium | reverse complement strand
GGCGCGGTAGACCTTAGCGATCGGACTGGGGAGAATACCGCCTCGATACACGGATCGCTTCAGCTACGATATGACGGCGGATAAGCTTCGGTCTGGTGACCCATCGACACCGATATTACGTGACCTCCGTGTGACGTGCGATGATTCTAATATTAACCGATTCAATCAGAGGTCTATCTCCGTTATTAAGGGTTTCGATGTTCGATGTTCCCTCTGGATGCTGGGGCCCCGAGGGGCAGCAAGGAGCTCCCCCTGGTCGCTCTGGGGAGTGCGGGAGTTGTCAGAGCTGTGCGAGGGCTCGCCGCGGTCAGGCGCAGAGGAGCTCCTGGGCTCGACCGGCGAGCTCGCGTGTTCCTCTCCTTCTGTGACCTCGTCGCGGACGGGGGCCCCTCTTCGTTGTCGTTGTTGTCCTTGTTCTTGTTCTTCTTCTTCTTCTCCTTCTCCTTCTTGTCGTTGTTGTTGTTCTCCTTCTTCTTCTCCTCCTTCTCCTTCTCCTTCTTCTTCTTCTTCTCCTTCTCCTTCTTCTTCTTCTTCTTCTTCTCCTTCTTCTCCTTCTTCTTCTTCTTCTTCTTCTTCTTCTTCTTCTTCTTCTTCTTCTTCTTCTTCTTCTTCTTCTTCTTCTTCTTCTTCTTCTTCTTCTTC
>JAAGZL010000359.1 GCA_024206335.1 Gammaproteobacteria bacterium | reverse complement strand
GAAGAAGAAGAAGAAGAAGAAGAAGAAGAAGAAGAAGAAGAAGAAGAAGAAGAAGGATAGGAACATGTATTCTAAGATACAACACGCCATGACAAACGAGCCGAAATACCAAGATCTGGATTGCGCCGTATATTGTCGTGGTGTGTGAACAGAATCCACGATTTTGCGGTAGTGGTAGAGTGTGGTATCGTTCGTAAACACTGTGCGTTATTGGCAGGGATACAATGAACGATGAGGACTTATTGTGATGCCTAAAACTAGTGAATTCATAATGGTAATCAGGAAAAAATAACAAAACGTGAGTATGGTGCGTGATGTGTGAAGGCGGTGTTATGGCAGTGTTGATCGGCAGTAGTTGTAGTGATATATGCTATAGTTGTTATAGTCGTAGTCAGTCGTGGTCGAAGTAGTAGTAGTCGTAGTCGTTGTCGTAGTCGTCGTCGTCGTCGTAGTCGTGGTCTCAGTCGTAGTCGTAGTCGTGAACGTCGTCACAGTCGTAGTCGTAGTACAGTTGTTGTTTGTATTAGTATTATTATTATTATTATTATTATTATTATTATTATTATTATGATATGATCCGTTAGGAATCGGTATGGCCAACAATGGGCGCATAATAAGTGTAGAAGTAAATGTGTAAGAAAGTTATGCGCCCATCACCAGCCCATATCCGTAGATATGCCGAGTCCTTTGGACCACTTAACTCCAGATGTTGGAGATAAATGAGGAATATGATCTGAGAATGATAATATTCTCGCTCGGTGGGGGTTTAACGCGTGTGCTTTTGTTGTTGTTTTTGAAAATTCCACTGAATGGGAATATG
>JAAGZL010000358.1 GCA_024206335.1 Gammaproteobacteria bacterium | reverse complement strand
GTTTTCTATATTATTCTAAATCCTTGGTTCTAATACCTTCACTGAGGCTACTTCGGACTAAATTCGGTCAGAATTGAGATATCCATACCAATTTATCTTATACTTGGCCCAACGGCTGAGATATAAGCTTTGTTTTTTTCACGGCTCAAAACGTCGTTTTCTATATTATTCTAAATCCTTGGTTCTAATACCTTCACTGAGGCTACTTCGGACTAAATTCGGTCAGAATTGAGATACACACTTTTTTTTTATAGGCAACTCAGTTGCTAAGGCTTCAGCCTGAGATTTTGGCCAAATTTTTAGGCTATTTTCTAAAATAATTGATTTCTCTTGGATATTTTGGTACGAAATGAATGCTCTGATCAAGAGGAGTCATTTAAACATGCTTTTGCAGGTAGGGTAGGCTCGGTTTCGAGCCCATTTTCGAAAATAGCTAAGCAACTCCCAGGCTCAGATTGAAAATCGAGTTGCCTATAAAAAAAAAATGTGTAGTGTGACAGATGTTACTGTCTCGAAGATGGTTTACTGAAACACAAGAAGTTGTGCACGAAGAAACCGATAGAAGTATGTTATGCCAACGATAAGTCGGATGGTAAAGTGAAGAAACACGAG
>JAAGZL010000357.1 GCA_024206335.1 Gammaproteobacteria bacterium | reverse complement strand
GTGGAGTGGAAGGCGTTGGAAAAATTAGCAGAGAACCTTGATTCTATGCGAAAACCTGTAACGAGTGGATTGCGAGAAGCGGGTGAAATTCCGTATTACGGCGCATCTGGGATTGTTGACTATGTAAAAGACTATATTTTTGATGGTGATTTCTTACTTGTTTCAGAAGATGGCGCAAATTTGCTGGCAAGGAACACGCCAATAGCATTTAGCATTAGCGGCAAAAGCTGGGTAAATAATCATGCTCATATACTAAAATTCAACACCTATGCTGAGCGTCGGTATGTTGAGTTTTATCTAAACAGCATCGACTTAACGCCTTACATCTCGGGGGCAGCTCAGCCAAAATTAAATCAAAAGAATTTAAACAGCATTAAAATTCCAAATCCTTCACCTGAAGAAAAAATACGTATCGTCGCCATCCTCGATAAATTCGACACACTAACCAGCTCAATCACCGAAGGCTTACCCCGCGAAATTGCCTTGCGCCAACAGCAATACGAGTATTACCGCGACTTGCTGTTGAGCTTTCCGAAACCAGATGCAGAGGTAGCGGCCTAATATGAGCTATCAACCGCCGTTCACCATCACTACTGACATTCTCAATCGGGTGGCCGAGATCAGTCAGGCTGTCGGTCGCTTAACCGCTGAGTTCGAACAGGAGAAGCTGTTGCGTCTGCGCAAGGTGAACCGTATGCGCACGGTGCAGGGCAAGTTGGCGACTGAGGGCAAGACCCTGTCACAAGAGCAAATCGCCGCGATTCTTAATGGTAGGCGTGTGATTGCGCCACCCAAAGAGGTGCTGGAGGCTCAAAATGCCATTGCCGCGTATGAGCTTATCAGCACCTGGCAGCCCACTGATAACAACGATTTATTGACCGCCCACAGGCTTTTGATGAAAGGCTTGATTGAAGAAGCAGGCAGGTACCGTAGTCAGAGCGTTGGTGTGATGTCGGGCGATCAGGTGGTGCATATGGCTCCGCAAGCAGACCGC
>JAAGZL010000356.1 GCA_024206335.1 Gammaproteobacteria bacterium | reverse complement strand
CATACTCACAGAAAGCGATTGTCTCCATTCCGGCACGTTCGAGACCCAAAGAGAAGCCGCCTATTCCTGAGAACAAATCGAGTACCTTCATCGGTTCGTTCACCGTCATTACTATTCTCCGTTAGGGCCTAGATATGTTGGCAACTCAAATTCAAGATACGCGCGGTCTGGGTCACTCGTAAATGAAATAACGCATGTTGGAAAGGCTACTCGATCGAGGACGCTGTTATCAAGAACCTCTAATTCTGCGTTGTGCTTGTTCAGCAGTGCTTGCAGGTCAGACATAAAATCTTCTTTTCTTGTGTCACTCATTACTATTCTCCGCTTATCCTGTAATGGCCATCATCGTTACGTTCCAGTACACCGTTGGTAGTTAGTTTTAAGCATCTAGGTGAAGCCCATGCGCTATGATAATTATGCCGCACAGTGCCACACTTCGAATCACCGTAAGCCCTACCAATTTCTGTTGGGCTAGTCCAATCCTTGCCGTACAAATACCTAAATATCCATTCCTGAGTTTTTGTCATTACGATTCTCCGTATTTCTGTTGATCATTCGACCATATCCAGTGAGCTAAACACCATCTCTGTTTATCGGTTAATGGTCGCGCCCAGTTCCTAATAGACATAATTTTTGGTGAGCGAGACTTTGCAGTTCCTTTTCGCAAATAATCATCGCCTTGGTCTAGTAGCCAAAGAATATCATCCTCAAACTCTATCCGGCTATCCATTTCTGCATCGTACATTACGTCGGCCATATAACCCATTACTATTCTCCTATTAAAATGTTTATTTGTGTATGTGGGTATTAAT
>JAAGZL010000355.1 GCA_024206335.1 Gammaproteobacteria bacterium | reverse complement strand
CCTTTTGAGCAAAGAAGAGTCGATGCCTTAGCAACAATGGCAGAGCATTATCTGGCTACAGCAACCAATGGTGAAGGAATAAAGCACCTAGCAGGTAATGAACGTTGCCAAGTGATGCTACATGTTGATATTAATACACTTAAAGAGCACACCCACGAGAGAAACAATCATGATCATCACCGTGGCTGTGACCATGATCATCATAAGCACAGTAATCTCGATAATAAACACTGGATAGCACCGGAAACAGCAAAACGCTTATCTTGTGACGCCAGCCTAGTGACAGTACTAGAAAAGGAAAACGGTAGAATCCTGAATATAGGTCGCCGTTCAAGAACAATCCCGCCCTCAAGCCAACTAGCACTAAATTTGAGCGATACAAGCTGCCAATACCCCGGATGCTGCTCAACCAACTTTCTAGATGCACATCATATTAAGCATTGGGCCGATGGAGGAGAGACAAATTTGGATAATCTGGTAATTCTATGTAGAAAGCATCATCGAGATCTACATAAAGGCGAAGTTTCGATAGCCACAAAAGACTGAAAGATGCTTTTTATAACAGCCAAAGGTAAACGCATAGAGCAGAGTATTTACCCACAGTTTGCTGAAAATACATCGGTAGTTTCTTTGAAAGAGCAATACCCAAATGT